>NZ_JBITET010000006.1:0-414392 GCF_044455385.1 Micromonospora sp. NPDC051227 | reverse complement strand
GGCCCCCGCCGCTCCGGGGGCCCCCCGGGGCGCCCCCCCATATAAATTTGTATGGGGGCGTGGCGGGGGGGGGGGGCCGTTCACCCCGCCCCGCCCCACGCTGCTGCGCTGTCCCCGGCTCGGTGCTAGCCGGTGACGGTGAACGGTCGGGACACCTTCGTCGCCGACGTGGCGCCGTTCAGCGTGACGCTTGTCGCGCCCGCCTTCGCCGCACCCGGAACGCTGACCGTCGCGCCGGAGATGACGCCGTCGGCGTTCGCGCGCACGGTGCTGACCGTGAGGCCGGCCCCGAACGTGATCGTGACCGCCTCGTTCGCAGCGAACCCGGAACCGTCAATCATGATCGACGTACCGCGCGGCCCCGAGGTGGTCAGCAGCGCCACCCGCGGCTGGTAGGTCCGCGCCTGCGGCTCCCCGGTCACCTGGACGGTGGCCGTGGCCGGCGTACGCGAGGACGCGCCCGTCGCGGTGACGGCGTACCGGCCGGGTTGCGCGTCACCGGAGGTCGGCACCGAGGCGCGGACCGTTCCCGTCGCGGAGGCCGCGACCTTCATGGTCCGGCCCGGGTCGGTGCCGACGCTGACTGTCACCTGCTCGCCGGCGGCAAAGCCGCTACCGCTGACGGTGATCGCGCCACCGGTGGCGACGGTGCCGGACGCGGACAGCGCGATCGCCGGCTGCGATCCGCCCCGGGCCACGGTCACGGTGAAGGACCCGGTGCTGCTCGACAGCGTGTCCCACGCGGTGACGCGCACCGTGTAGGTGCCCTCCCGTGCGTAGGTGTGCTGGCCGCTCATCGCGCCGGACGCGCCGATCGTCACGTCGTCCGGAACCGTGCCGTCACCCCACTGGACGCGGGCGCGGTAGCCCGGCGTACCGGGAACGCCGCCGGTCACCGTGCCCAGGTTCGCCGCGAGGGCCTGCCCGGCGGTGGCCGTCTGGTTCTTCGGGGCGGCGGTCGTCAGCGCCGGGGCGGGCGTGCCGTCGTTGGCCACTGCGAACACATGGATCCGACCCGCCGAGCGAGGGTCACCGGTCTGCGTCGGCAGGGTCACCGACACCAGCGTCTTGCCCGCCGGAATCTGGTACGGCGCGGTGGCGAAGAGGAACGGCTGGGCGCCGTCGCGGCTCGTGCCCTGCAACCGGTACGTCGTCCGGGCGACGATGACGTTGCCGTAGGACGGGGTGCCGTTGGCGTTGCCGCCCAGCGTCCAGTCGCTCAACTGGATCGGAATGCTGGCCGTGCTGCCGTCGCTGAACGTCGCCGTGCCGGTGGTGCTCTGGTTGCCCTGCGTCCCGGCGCCGATGAACGAGATGCTCTTCGCGTCCTGCGGAAGGTCGAGGACGACTGTCGCCCCGTTGCCGGTGGCGTTGTCCGGCTGCCCGGCCGGGATCACCGGCACTGTGAACCGCAGCGCCGTTCCGGGAACCTGCTGCGGCTGGCCCTGGGTTACACCACCGGCCGCCAGGGCGGCCCGCGAGTATGCCCACGACTTGGCGTCACAGTCCGCCGCAAGGACCCCTTCGTCGCCGACACAGACGCTGTCGAAGGCGGCCGTGAGACCGGTGGACGGGGCGTACGCCACCTCGACGCCGACCGTCGCGGAGCTCTGGCTTTCGCCGTCGGTCACCGTGACGTTCGCCTGGTGGTAGCCGGGTCTGGTGTAGGTGTGCGACCCGGCGATGCGGTAGACGGCTCGCGAGCTCAGGGTCACGGTGCCCGCGGTGACCGGCGTGCCGTCACCCCAGTCGATGGTGGCCTGGTAGCCGCTGGCGTCGCCGCCGGTGACGGTGGCCAGCGGCACCGAGACGGGTACGCCGGTGGTCGCGTGTACGCCGTCCGCTGCGGTGACCGTGATGTCGCCGCCCCCGAGGTCGAGGTCACCTCCGGCGAGCAGCTCGACCTCGGCGAGGTTGGTCTGCGCAGCGCCGGCGGTCTTCGTGACGGCGAGGCGGAACTGGGCGAACCGTCCCGGCTTGTCGATCGAGTACGGGCGGGTCTGGTTGCGCCACGGGAACACCTGGCCGGTGCGGGAGTCCACTGTTGTCCAGGTGAGGCCGTCGTTGGAGCCCTGCAGGCGCCAGTCCGCCGGATCGCCGGCACCCGCCCCGGACGTGACGGTGTAGTACTTCGGCTTCTGCTTGCCACCCCGGAAGGCCCAGGTGATCTGCGGGGTCGCCGAGGTGAAGGTCAGCTGCGTGGTCGACGAGTCGTCGAACAGCTTCGACGCGTCCTGACCGCCGGTCGTGGTCGCGGTGCCGAGACCGGGGCCGGTGACGTCCTGCAACGGCTTCGGCGTCTCGTCACCAGTGGTCAGCGACGGCGGCGCGTCGTTCTTGCCGGTCCCCCAGGACGACGGCTTGGAGCCCATCTGGAAGTCGATGGTGCCGCCCTTGGCGAGCGTCGCGACATCCACTGACAGGCCGCGCTGCTTCTTGCCGTTGACCGTCACGCCCTGCACGTAGATGTTCGCCGTGCTGTTGTTCGGCGCGTTGACGACGATGTCGCCGCTGCTGCGGTGCACGGTCATCCTGGTGAACTGCGGGGAGCCGATCGCCCACTCGGACGACCCGGCCTGCAACGGGTAGATGCCCAGCGAGCTGAGGATGTACCACGACGACATCTCGCCGTTGTCCTCGTCGCCCAGGTAGCCCTGGCCGATCTCGCTGCCGACGTAGAGACGGCGCAGGATCTCCCGTACCGTCTCCTGGGTCCTGGCCGGTGCGCCGACGACGTTGTACATGTACGGGATGTGGTGCGACGGCTGGTTGCTCATGCCGAGCTGCCCCATCCGCACCGCACGCGCCTCGAGCATCTCGTGGATGACGCCGCCGTACC
The DNA here is from genome assembly GCF_044455385.1 of Micromonospora sp. NPDC051227. Taxonomy (NCBI): domain Bacteria; kingdom Bacillati; phylum Actinomycetota; class Actinomycetes; order Micromonosporales; family Micromonosporaceae; genus Micromonospora; species Micromonospora sp. NPDC051227. The sequence goes on along the minus strand of NZ_JBITET010000006.1, from coordinate 411,553 downwards.
CGCCGGGGCGGTCGGCGTTCTCCGGGGTGGTGAAGAACGCGTCGAGCTTGTCCCGCAGCGCCTTCTGCCCGCCGTACAGGTTGGTCAGGCCCTGGCCGTCCTGCTGGGCGGTGAACGCGAAGTTCCACCCGTTGGTCTCGGTGTAGACGCCACCCCAGTCCAGCGGGTCGCCGGCAAGGAAGTTGCCGGCGGCGTCGCGGCCCTGGAAGAGCTTGGTCTTCGGGTCGAAGAGGTAGACGTAGTTGCGGGCCCGCTCCAGGAAGTACCGGGACTCCTCAGTGAGCCGGGCGCGCTCCGACTTGGGCGTGGCCGGGTCCTTGGCGAGCGCCGCACCCATGTTGCCGATGCCGAAGTCGTTGATGTAGCCCTCCAGCGCCCAGGACACCGACTCCCCCGTGGACGTCGGCGTGTAGCCGAGGAACAGGGAGCTCTCGATGCCCTTGCGCCCGACCGCGCTGCGCCCGGACGCGACGGTCGCGTCCTTGACGGCCGCGTCGTACGCCGCGAGCGGGTCGGGCAGCTTGACCCCGGTGAGGTACGCCTGGGCCAGCGCCACGTTCGCGCTGGTGCCGGTCATCAGGTCGGCGTAGCCGGGGGACGACCAGCGGGCGATCCAGCCGCCGTCGCGGTAGTGCTGGACGAACCCGTCGGAGATCTTCGCGGCGACGTCCGGGTACAGCAGCGCGTAGGCGGGCCACACGGTGCGGTAGGTGTCCCAGAAGCCGTTGTTGACGTAGATCTGCCCGTCGACGATCTTCGCGCCGGTCCGGGTCGGGGTCGACGCGCCGGTCGGCGCGGAGACCGGGCTTGCGTACTGCCAGCGCGGCGCGGCGGCGGTGCCGGTGTTCTCCGACTGCGAGTTCGGGTAGAGGTTCAGCCGGTACAGGTTCGAGTACATGGTGACCAACTGCGACTCGTTGGCGCCCCGCACCTCGATCCGGCCGAGCCGGTCCTTCCACGCGGCCGTCGCGGCGGCGTGGATCTGGTCGAAGCTCTTGCCGGTGACCTCCAGATCGAGGTTGCGGCGCGCCTGGTCGACGGAGAGGAACGACGTGGCGAGACGCATCGTCACCTCCCGCGAGCCGGAGATGTCGAAGGTGGCCGAGGTCGCGGCGGACGCCGTCGGCGCCCGGTCGAAGGCGCCGGCGACGAACATCCGACTCCGACCGGCCGACAGGCCACTTCCGTTGTCGACCCAACCGGTGAACGTGCCGTCCGCGCCGATGGTGAACGTGCCGTTGTGGAAGACCAGGCTTCCCGTCGCCTGCCCGGTGGGGAAGGTGAACCGCATGATCCCGGCGTGGTCGGTGGGCGACATCTCCGCGACCAGGCCGTTCTGGAGCGTGACCCGGTAGAGGTCCGGCTGCGCCGCCTCGTCGTCGTGGCTGAAGGCGAGCGCACGGCCGGCGGGCTGACCGGTGAGCGGTCCGCCGCCGACGACCGGCATGACGGACATCTGGTTGCGGTCACCCATCCAGGGGCTCGGCTCGTGGGAGATCGCGAGGCCCTGGAGCATGGGCAGGTTGGCCTCGTTGTTGATCCGGTGGTACTCGTACTCCCACGAGTCGGAGGTCGCGTCGGTCACCGGGGTGAAGAAGTTGAACCCGTTCGGCACGGCGGTGATCGGCAGGTTGTTGCCGCGCGAGAAGCCGCCCGTCGAGTTGGTGCCCCGTCGGGTGTCGACGTAGTTGGTCAGCTCCGAGCCGTCGATCGACGCCGGCGTGGCCGTCAGCTTGATGTCGTCGAGCCAACCCTGGAACCGGGTCTCCCCGGTGGCCTGCGGATTGTCGTAGGCGAGCAGGATGCGGTCGATCGTCTTGCCGCGCGCGACGGCGCCCAGGTCGGCCTGCACCAGGTTCCACTGGTCGGCGAAGAGCACCTTCGAGGCGCCCTGACCGGCGCCCGTGAGCGGGTAGCCGTGCTGGTCGGCGGGCGAGCGACCACTCAGGTAACTGCCGTCGGTGAAGTGCAGGTCGACGGCGGCGTAGGTGGACGGGTACCGGCCGTCTCCCCCGGTGAACTCGGGGAAGATCTTGTACGACAGTCGGGTCTTCGGCCCGACCGGGATGGTGACGTCGAAGAGCTTGTTTGTCGCGTACGACCGGCCGTTGCCCTCGGCGCCGCCGGAATAGCGCAGCGCGGCCAGCCCGGTGAACCCGACGTCCGGCTTCGTGGTGTAGCCGCCGTTCGGGCCGGCGGTCGCCTCGCTGACCATGGGGGTCGCCGGCGGGCGGGTGTCCGAGCCGTCGCTGATGTTCCAGTCGGCGAGCTGCACGAGGGAGTCACCGGAGTTCGCTGTGACGTTGAGCCGGTAGAAGCCGTAGGCGTTCGGGTTGGCGAAGCTGTACGTCTTGGTGGCGAAGCGCCCGCTGAACTTCTCGCCGGCGCGCTTGTCCAGGTCGGTCCAGGTGCTGCCGTCGTTCGACCCCTGGACGACGAAGTCCCTGGGGTCACGGGTCGGTGCGTCGTTGGCCGCGGTCAGCGAGTAGCGCACCACGGTCGCCGGCTTGGCGAGCTGGTAGGTCACCCAGCCGCTGGACGCGAACACGAGCCACTTGGTCGACGGATCGTCGTCAGTGAGGTTCGCGGCAATCTCTCGCGGCTGGTTCTCGTCGCTCGCGGTCACGGCGCTGACCTGGCCGAGCAGGCTGCCGGGCAGCGTGGAGACCTTGCCGCTCAGGTTGGCCTGGACCGGCTTTCCGTTCGGACCGATCTCCACGGTGCTGGTGGCGGGCTGCGGGTCGGCGGACTCGAACGAGGAGGTGAAGTTGCCCGGCGGGGCGGGGGTGGGGGAGGCGTTCGCCAGGGGCGCGGCGACGAGCAGGCCCAGCGGTAGCAGGGCGGCTGTCGTCGCCGCGATCAGGCGGGGTGAGAGAGGGCGCGCAAGGGGGGTGTGCGACATGAGGGACGGAGCCTTTCGACTCGAACCGGGTCGAGTACGTCGAACGTCTGGGCAGTGTGGAGCGGGTGGTGGGTCGGGGCCCTGACATCGTTGTCATCGGAGTTCGTGAGCAACGAGGATCGGGGCGGTGGACTGCCGCTGATAGTTCCGGGCGCAGCACGGCCGTGTCAACGGGTTGTTCGCGCCGAAACGGCCCCGCCCTCACCGGGCCCCGGCCGCCGATGCGCCGGGCCTCGACGCCGTCCGGCGACGTACGCCGAGGCCCGGCCACGGATCAGCAGTAGAGGTTGGCTCCGGCGGACACCCCGAGGATGCCGACGAACTGCTGGTACCTGGTGACGCGGCTCTGCACCTGGGCGGGGTTTCCGCCGTTGCACTCGATCGAGCCGTTGATGCTGCGGATCGTCTGACCGAACCCGGCGCCGTTGACCATCGCATTGTGGGCGGTCATGGTGCCCGGCCCGTTCTGGGTCATCCAGTACCAGATACCGGTCTTCCAGGCCACCGCGGCGTCGGTCTGCACCAGCCACGGGTTGGTCAGCAACGGCAGGTTGAGGGCGTTGCCCGCGGCGTTGTAGTTGAAGTTCCAACTGAGCTGGATCGGCCCCCGCCCGTAGTAGGCGGCCTGCCCCGCGGGGCAGCCGTACGGCTGGCCGGGGTCACAGTAGTGCGGGTAGTTGGCGGTGTTCTGCTCGACGATGTGCACGAGCCCGCCGGTCTCGTGGTAGACGTTCGCCAGGAAGGCCGCGGCCTCCTGGCGCTGGACGGTGGCACTGCCGGTGCGCGCGAACGCCGGGTAGGCGCTGAGCGCCGCGACGAGCCCCGAGTACGTGTAGAAGGAGTTGCGACCCGGGAACATCTGGTTGAACTGGGCCTCGGTGACCACGAAGCCGCCCGGGTTGGTGGGCGGCGGGGTGGTCGGTGGCTGACCGCCACAGGTGTAGGGCTCCCAGTACCAGGTGCTCACGACGGGGTCGTACCCCGGATTGTCGTGCTCGGCGATGTAGTAGGAACCGTTGGTGTACCGCACGATCGCCCCGGCGGCGTACCAGGTCCCGGCGGTCCAGTTCGGGTAGCTACAGGTCCCCCCGGTGGGCGGCGTGGTGCCCCCACCGCACGCGCCGAGGTCCTCCCAGACACCGGTCGTGCCCGGCGGTGCCTCGTTCTGGGTCCACCACTTCGCCCGGTAGTTGCGGCCGTCGTGGGAGACCTGGGCATCTCCCCAGTAGACGGCCGAGGCCTGCCACGATGCCGAGCAGGCCGCCGCCGAGGCGGCGGTGGCCGGGATGACCGCAACCAGTCCACCGGCGACGATCAGTGCCGCGAGCGCGACCAGCGCGCGCAGTCTCGTCATGTGATCACTCCTTTCAGGGACCTCACGGGCCGAAACCCGAGACTGATATCGACAGAGGCGACTGTAACATCCTCTGTTCACAATCTTTACTATTAGGTGGCGGGCGCGACGGTGGGTCCGGAGATCGACGATCGATAGTTCCGGCGACTTTCCGGATCAGGCAACGGGTAGATCCATCGATTGATGTGATCGAGGCGGCGACGGGGCGCCGCCGCGACCGAGGCATGCCTGCACCAACAGCTTCCTGCGTTGTTCCGGGGATGTTCCGGAACTTGTTGACGCGTTGGAATTCTCGCTGTAATACTCCGATCCATTGAGGTCAATGCGATCGGCTTCGTTGCGGTTTCCGCTGCACCTACCCACTTATCCACACCTGTCCGGACTGTGCTGCCCGCCCCTGGGCGCGTCCGGGCCTGCGCGAAGGGGCACCAGATGAGCAGGCTCTTCCCCCGCACGGCCCTGTGGTCGAGGCGGCTGCGCGCGGCGCTCGCCGTCCTGGCCACCGCCGTCGCCATGTGCGGCGTCGTCCTCGCGGCCACCTCGACACCGTCGAGCGCCGCCACCTGCAACGGCTATGTCGGCCTCACCTTCGACGACGGTCCGACCGGCAGCACCAGCGCGCTGCTCAACGTGCTGCGCGCCAACGGCGTACGCGCCACCATGTTCAACGTCGGGCAGAACGTCCAGAACAACCGGTCAGCCGCGCAGGCACAGGTGGCAGCCGGCATGTGGGTGGCCAACCACAGCTGGAACCACGCCCACATGACCTCGATGAGCCAGGCTCAGATGCAGTCGGACCTCTCCCAGACCAGCTCGGCGATCCAGTCGGCCACCGGCAGTCGACCGGTGCTGTTCCGGCCGCCGTACGGCGAGACCAACTCCACGTTGCAGTCCGTCGCGTCGTCACTGGGCATGCGCCAGGTGATCTGGGACGTGGACTCCCAGGACTGGAACGGCGCCAGTGTCAGCCAGATCGTGGCCAACGCGAGCCGACTCCAAGCCGGTCAGGTCATCCTGATGCACGACGGGATCCAGAACACCCGTGACGCCATCCCCCAGATCGTGGCCAACCTGACCAGCCGCAACCTGTGCCCCGGCATGATCTCGCCGTCCACCGGCCGCGCGGTCGCGCCCGACGGCACGACCCCGCCACCCACCACCACCCCGCCGCCCGCCGGCGGCAGCTGCACCGCCACCGCCACGACCCCCAACGTCTGGGGCGACAGGTACAACACGTCGGTGACGGTCAGCGGCGCCAGCACGTGGACGGTGGTCGTGGCCATCACCTCGCCGCAGCGGGTCACCACCATCTGGAACGGCACCGCCACCTGGGACAGCAGCGGCACAGTCATGACCATGCGGTCCAACGGCAGCGGCAACACCTTCGGCTTCACCACGATGACCAACGGCAACAGCAGCGCCCGCCCACAGATCCGATCCTGCACCTCGGGTTGATGACATCGCCCAGGTTGAGTCGTGCGCGGTGGGTGCGCCCGGCACCCACCGCGCACCTGGCGACCCGGCGCGCGGACCAACTGCCACTAGCCTGCACTGATGCGACACACCCTCACGCCCGGGGACGACAGCCTGCACGGCCACTTCTCCCCCGACTTCCCGCCGGTGCTCACCATCGACCCCGGCGACACCGTCACCTGTCGCACCCTGGACTGCTGGTGGTCCGCCGGCCCGTACCCCGGCGGGCCGAACCGCGACCGGCCCCGGGTGCCGCAGCACCGGCCCGATTACGGACACGCATTGATCGGTCCGGTCGCCGTCCGCGGTGCGCGCGCTGGTCAGACCCTCGCGGTACGCATCGACGCGGTCGTCCCGGGCAGTTGGGGAACCACAGTGGCCGGCGGCTGGCCGAGCGAATTCAACAAGCACTACGGCGTGCAGGATCACCAGGTGGTGCACGCCTGGACGCTGGACCCGGTGACGATGACCGGCCGCAACCAGCACGGACACACGGTTCCGCTCCGACCCTTCATGGGAGTGCTCGGCATGCCACCCGCCGAGCCTGGGCTGCACTCGACGACCCCACCGCGCCCGTGGGGCGGCAATCTGGACTGCCGGGACCTCACCGCCGGCAGCACCCTCCTGCTGCCGATCCCGGTGGACGACGCGCTCTTCTCCGTCGGGGACGGGCACGCCGCACAGGGTGACGGTGAGGTCGGCGGCACCGCGATCGAGTGTCCGATGGACGAGGTGACGTTGACCGTCGACGTACGCGACGACTTTCCGGTCACCGGCCCGGTGGCCCGTACCCCCGACGCGTGGCTGGCCATGGGCGTCGGCGCCTCCCTCGACGACGCCACGTTCACCGCCCTGGACTCGATGCTGACCCTGATGCAGCGACTGCACGGCCTCAGCCGCCCGGACGCGGTGGCGCTGGCCAGCATCGCTGTCGACGTGCGGGTGACGCAGATCGTCAACCAGAGCGTCGGCGCGCACGCGGTGCTCCGCGACGACGCGCTGCGCTGGCCGGACGCCGGTTCTGTCGGGGGTCGCCGTTAACGTGTGGTCACTGTCGCCGCGCCGGCCGGATCGCGCCGCTCGCTGACCCTCGGAGGCCCCCCATGTCCCAGGAGACGACCTACCTCGAACTGTCCGAAGTGGACGGTGCGCACAAGTTCTACGAGGTCATCGTCGACAACGCCACGCTGACGGTGCGCTACGGCCGAATCGGCGACCAGGGGCAGGTCAAGGCGAGTGCCTACCCGGACAACGCCCGGGCCCGGGCCGCCGCGGCGAAGAAGATCGGGGAGAAGATCCGCAAGGGCTACGCGCCGGCGGTCCCCGGCGTCCGCCAGAAGCGCACCGTGTCGCGGCGGCAGATCGTGAGCACCCGCTCCACCGCCCACACCGCCCCGGTGCTCTGGCGCTACGACTCCGGCGCCCCCGCCTTCGGCATCTTCGTCGACGGGCAGCACTGCATGGTCGGCAACGAGCACGGAGTCATCACCACGCTCGACCACGACGCCCAGGTGCGCAGCCAGGTCCGCCTTCCCGACGGGGTGAAGTGCATCGTCGCCGACGACGCCTGGATCTACGCCGGCTGCGACGACGGCAACGTCTACGACCTGTCCGGCAAGGTGCCCCGAGTGGCGTACGCGATCGCCCCGGAGATCGACATCTACTGGTTGGACATCCACGACGGCGTCCTCGGCGTCTCCGACGCCGACGGCGGGATCACCGCCGTCGACCATGAGGACGAGTTCCTGTGGCGTCGCCCCGGGCGGGGGCGTTCGGCCTGGATGGTGCGGTGCGACGACGACGCCATCTACCACGGCCACTCGCAGGGCGTGACGGGCTACGAGTGGCGGACCGGCAGCGAACTGTGGCACACCAGAACCGGTTCGGTGCTCTTCGGCTGGCAGGAGCACGGCAGTGTGTTCGCCGGCACCAGCAGCCGCGAGGTGGTGCGGCTGTCCAAGTCGGGTCGCCACGAACGCACCTATCTGTGCGACGCCCCGGTCTTCTCCTGTGCCACCGCCGAGGGCGGCGAGTACGTCTTCGCCGGTGACAGCCAGTCCTCGATCTACTGCTTCGACGCGGCGGGCACCCGGCTGTGGAAGCTCGGCACCGGCTGCGGCTCGGCGTACTCCATGCAGTACCACGACGACCGGCTCTACGTCGTCACCACCGGCGGCCATCTGGCCTGCATCGACGCGAGTGAGCCGGCGATCCGCTCGGCGCAGGCCGGTAACGTGCCCCAGGTACGCGACATCAAGGCCCCCCGCCAGGCGCCCCAGCCGGTGCAGCCGACGATCGTCGAGGTGACCAGCGACTCGGGCGCGGGCGTGGTCGTGCAGTGCCTGGACGATCGGGGGCGGCTGCGGGTTCAGGTGCTGTCCGACGGTTACCGGCGCGACTGGTCGGTGCAGTTCCCCAAGGGGATCCGCGAGCCGGGCGCCCGCTACCTGGTGACCGAGGTGCGCGAGTCCAGCCGCGGTGGTTACTACCGCGCGTACGGCGACATCCGCCGGCTGCGCTGAGCCGCGAGCGCACCGCCTCGCTACCGAGGGGTCCCGGGCGCGCCCGCCCGTGTCGTAGGGTGCCGCCATGGCGCACCCCGTCCGGGCCAACGGCGACGCCAGCAGGGCCTGGTGGGCTGCCCCGCCGACGGGGCGAGTCAGTCACCTGCCGGGCATCGACCCGGAGCTGCTGCGGGTGGCACTCGACCCGTTACCACCGGAAGCACCCGCGATCGTGCACTACCGGCCGACTGTGACACGTCCTTTCGGTGACCTCGTGGACACAGTGCTCGACCAACTGGACACCGCGGCCCTCGCGATGTTCCCCCGCTGGCTGACGGGGGCCGACCATTTCGACAGCGAGGGCACGCTCGGCGTGGCCGCGGTGCGGGCCCTCGCGGCCCGTACCGCCGCCCGCTCCCGGCACTTCGGCCCGTTCCTGGCCGACCTCGCCGAGCGAGGGCTGCGCGGCCCGCACCACCCCGGCGGCCGGTCCCGCTTCGCGCCGGGGGTACGCGCCGCCGGGCTCGCCCGGGTGATCGCCGACGCGTACGACCGGCAGAGCTGCGTACTCGTCGTGGCAGTGCCCGACCTGGACGCCGACGCCGACGCCGAGCGGACGCTGGTGGCCGCCGCCGAGTGGCTCGTGCGGCACGGCGGCTTCACCGTGTGGTTGGCCGGCGGGCCGCTGCGCCACGCCGACCGGGTGCGCTCGGTGCCGATGCCGGTGCCGGCGCGGTTCGCCGGGCTGGCCAGCACTACCGAACGGATTCCGACCACCGCCGCCGAGCCGGAGTCGACGGTGCTGGCCTGGCCGCCGATCGCGGGCGTGCCCCGCGGTGACAGCGCCGCCGAGCAGGCGTTGGAACGCGCGCTCGCGCCGCACGACTGGGCGCGGGGTCGGCGGTGGAACCAGACCTACGAGTGGCACGTGCTGGCCACGGCGTACCGTCTGGATCTGTTTTGGCCCACGGAGGGTCTTGCGGTCGAGGTGGACGGCCCGGAGCATCGTGGGCGAATCGCTTTCGCCAACGACCGGCGGAGAGACGTACAGCTGCAACTTCTCGGGCTGGACGTGCTCCGCTTCACCAACGAGCAGGTGCTCACCGACGCGCCGGCGGTGGTCGACGGGATCCGTCGGCTGCTGGCCCGGCGACGCGCGGGCGGCACGTACCCCCACGGAGATGAGACATCATGACGAGCCCGGCGGACGTCCCGCACCTGACGCCGAACCAGATCAACGCCCTCGTGGTGCTGATGGTCGAGGCACGCCGACTCACCAACGTCGAGCTGAAAGAGCTGGCCGGTTTCACGCTGACCGGCAAGGACAACACGAAGCTCGTCGACCTGGGCCTGGTGGACACCGATCGGACGCACCGGCCGTTCGCCCACGAGCTGACCGAGCAGGGCTGGCGGGTGGCACGTCAGCTGCACACCGCCGCGCCGCCGAAGGCGGGTGGCTCGACGACCCGGTCCCTGTTCGTCGTCCTGTCCAACCTGCACCGTTCGCTGGACCGGCTCCGGGTCAGCCACGGCGACTTCTTCAAGCGGACCGAGGCGACGGCCGCCGCCCTCAGCGAGCCGCGACCCGAAGCACCGGCACCCACTGTGAGGGCGGCGACCGCCGCACCGGCGGCACCGGTGTCCGCGGCGGAGGTGGAGGCACTGGTCCGCTCGGCGTACCGGGATCTGGCCACCGCGCCGGGCGCCTGGGTGGGCCTCGCCGACGTCCGCGACCGGCTCACCGACACCGATCGGGCCGCCCTCGACGCGGCGTTGCGGGCGATGGTCGGCCGGGAGGACGTCCGCATCATCCCGGTGGCGAACACCAAGTCACTGACCGCACGGGACCGGGCTGCGGCCGTCCGCATCGGGAACGAGGACAACCACGCCCTGGCGATCGGCCCGGCATGATCTCGGAGGACCAGCGGGCCGCGCTGGAAGCGGTCAGTCTCAACCCGGCGGTCACCCCTGACGACGTCTGGCGGCCCAGCCCGCACAACGTCCCGGAGCTGCACGAGAAGGTGGCCGCGGAGATCCTGCGCGGGGTGGCGCGGGCCCGCACCGACGACACGAGCATGCCGCTCGGGGTGGCCATGCAGGGCCGCGCGGGCGCCGGCAAGACGCACCTGCTCGGGGCGGTCCGCGAACGGATCCAGGGCGACGGCGGCTACTTCTTCCTGGTCGACATGGTCAGTGGCAAGACGTTCTGGGAGAGCGTGGCCCTGGCCCTGGTGGAGGGGATGGGCCGCCCCCACGTCGGCTGGGGCACCCAGTTGAAGACCTTCCTGCGTCGACTCACCCCCCAGCTCGGCCTGCCGGTGGAGGTCCGCGACGCGGTCGCCGGCGCCCGACCGGTGACCCGTGCGCAGCTCGACACCTTCATCTGGGCGCTGCGCGAGCGCGATCGGGAGGTCGGGCGGGACGCCCAGGACACCGCTCGGGCGCTCGTCCTGCACGGCGCCATCGACTTCGAGGCACAGGACGTCGGTTACGCCCACCTGATCTCCGAACCGGGTGACCCGGCCGCGCGGGCGGCGTGGGGGTTGAGCGCCGCGATCCGCACCCCCCAGCAGGTCGTGCAGGACATCTCCCGGCTGATGGCCCTGACCCTGGACCCCACTGTCATCGCCGTGGACCAGCTCGACACGCTGTTCGCCCAGACCAGCACCTCACTGCTCAACCAGCATCAGGGTCTGGAGGACGGCCAGGCCAAGGTGCTCGGCCCGATCGCCGACGGCCTGCTCAAGCTCCGCGACATCACCCGCCGCACGCTGGTCGTCGTCTCGTGTCTGCCGGACACCTGGGTGCTGATGACCCGCACTGCGCCCACCCCGGTCGCTGACCGCTTCCGTACGGCGCATTTGCCGGACCGGATCCCCACCCCGGAGATCGGGCAGGCCATCGTGGCGAAGCGCCTCGCCGCCGCCTACGCGGGAATGTACTTCGGGCCACCGCACCCCACCTGGCCGATCGTCCCCGCCGCCTTCGCCGACGCACCCACCCTGACGCCACGCGCCCTGCTCCGCCGGGTGGACCGCCACATCGCCTGGTGCCGTGATCGCGACGAGGTGGTCGAGCTGGACCGGCTCATCGACGGCGCCGACTCGACGCCGACGGTCAGCACCACCCGTGGCGCTTCCGCCGATCCGACGACGGACGAGCGCCGCCTGCACGAGTTGGACGCGCGGTTCGCCGAACTGGTCGAGGCCGCGGACGTGTCGGCCGCCGTCGACCCGAAGAGCGAGGACGAGCACATGCCGCCGCTGCTCGCCGCCGGCCTGGCCGCCTGGATCGCCGAGCAGGCGCCGACCGGCGCCACCTACAAGTACGATCCGCCGCCCGGGCGCAGGCCCGCGCTGCACGGGCGGCTGATCGAGGTGCTCGACGAGGCCACCGAGAACGAGGCGCACTGGTGCTTCCGCGCGATCGCACACCCCAATGCCATCGCCGTCACCGCCCGGGTCAAGGCCGCCTGCACCCTCGCCGGGTTGGACCGGGACCTGCCACAGCGGCGGCTGATCCTGCTGCGCAACGGTCCGTGGCCGACCGGGAAGCGTACGACCGAGGTGTTGACCGGCTTCGACGCGGCCGGCGGCCTGCGGTGCGCCGTGTCGGAGGCGGACCTGCGGGTCTTCGCGGCGCTGCGGGTGATGGCGGCCGAGCCGTCCACGGGGTTGCAGGAGTGGCTGGTGGCCCGCCGCCCGGCCAGCGGAACCGAGCTGTTCCGCGCGGTCCTGCCCGGGCCCGACGGAACGCGCGGGGATGCCCCGCCGCCGACGACCGACGACGAGCCACCGTCGGGCGGCCCCGAGTCCGACCCGACGACCCTGCCGGCCGCCGACGTCCCGGTTGACGCGTCGACCGGTGCGCCGGCCGAGTCCGTACCCGCTGACCCGGCCGACCTCGTGGTCGGCGAGGGCGGTCGGGCCGTCGGGCTGGGGCGGGCCGTCGACGGCGGTCACCCCTTCACGGTGCCCCTGGAGTCGTTGCGCCGCCACGCGGTCGTGTTCGCCGGGTCCGGCTCGGGCAAGACCGTGCTGATCCGTCGGCTGGTCGAGGAGTGTGCCCGCGAGGGGGTCTCCGCGATCGTGCTCGACCCCAACAACGACCTGGCCCGGCTCGGCGACCCGTGGCCCGACCCGCCGGGCGGCTGGGGCCCCGGTGACGCCGAACGCGCCGCCGACTACCTCGCCCACACCGAGGTGGTGGTGTGGACGCCCCGGGTCACCGCCGGTCGGCCGCTGAGCTTCCAGCCGCTGCCCGACTTCACCTCCCTGCGGGACTGGCCCGACGAGTTCGACCAGGCCGTCCGCTCCGCCGTGGAGGCACTCGCGCCACGGGCGGGCGTGGACCGCTCCAGCCGGCTCGCCCAGCAGGGCAAGGCCGTCCTCACCGAGGCCCTCCAGGCGTACGCGCGCAGCGGGATGGTCGGCCTGCCCGGCTTCACCGAGTTCCTCACCGATCTGCCCGAGGGGGTCAGCCGGCTGGCCCGCGCCGGGAAGCTCGCCGAGGAGTTGGCCGAGGCGCTCAAGGCGGCGATGGTCACCGATCCGCTCTTCGGCGGGGTCGGCGCGCCGGCAGACCCGGGGCTGCTGCTGACGCCGTCGGCGGGGCGGCGGGCCCGGGTGTCGGTGATCAGCTTTGTCGGCCTCACCTCCGACCAGGAGCGGCAGAGCTTCGTCAACCAGTTGCAGATGGCGCTCTTCGCGTGGATCAAGCGGCACCCCGCCGGTGACCGACCGCTGGGCGGGCTGTTCGTGATGGACGAGGCGCAGACGCTCGCGCCCTCGACCGGCACCACGGCCTGCACCGCCAGCTCGATCGCGCTGGCCTCGCAGGCCCGCAAGTACGGCCTCGGGCTGGTCTTCGCCACCCAGGCGCCCAAGGGTCTGCACAACCAGATCTCCGGCAACGCGACGACGCAGTTCTTCGGGCTGCTCAACGCGCCGGCGCAGATCGACGCGGCCCGGCAGCTCGCCGAGGCCAAGGGCGGGCGGCTGCCGGACATCGGCCTGCTCAACAGCGGTGAGTTCTACGCGGCCGGGGAGGGGTTCTCGTTCGTGAAGGTCCGTACCCCGCTGTGCCTGACCCACCACCCGAAGGCGCCGTTGACCCCCGAGGAGGTCGTCGCCCGCGCCCGCCCGGCTGGGTAGCCTGGGGCCATGATCTTCATTACCGCCAAATTCAGGGTCCTGGCCGAGCACGCCGACCGGTGGCCGCAGATCGCCGCCGAGTTCACCGAGGCGACCCGGGCGGAGCCGGGCTGCCTGTGGTTCGACTGGTCCCGCAGCGTGGACGATCCCAGCGAGTACGTGCTGGTCGAGGCGTTCCGCGACGACCAGGCCGGCGGGGCCCACGTCCAGTCCGCGCATTTCCGCACGGCCCAGGAGACCCTGCCGCAGTACCTGGCCGAGACGCCGCGGATCGTGAACGCCACGGTGCCGCAGGAGGACTGGTCGCTGCTCGGCGAGATGGCCGTTCCCGAGGGTCGCTGACCGCCACCGGTCCGCGGTCAGCGACGGTCGTCAAACGCAGCCCGTCGGCGGTCAGCGACCCGCCGTCAGCGCAGCCGGCGGGCGGTGAAGCGGGTCGGCGGGTCGGCGATGACGTCCTGCGCCGCGATCAGCTGGATCTCCCGGGTGCCCGCCGCGAGAGTGGCCTCGAGCACGGCGTAGACGGAGGCGATGGTGCGTTCCAGCGCGGTCGCGGGTGAGCCGGTCGTCCACAGGTGCGCGAGGTACAGCGCCGCGGTGACGTCGCCCCCACCGTTCGGGTTTATCGGCAGCAGCGGTGTGGTCACCGCCCAGGCGCCCTCGTCGGAGACCGCCACCACCTCCAGCGAGTCCGGCGGCAGGTCGCCGTGGAGCACGCTGGTCACCAGGACGTGCCGTGGCCCGGTCGCGCGCACCACGTCGACCGCGTCGAGCACCTCGGCCAGCGAGTTCGTCGTACGGCCGGCGAGGAAGTCCAGCTCGAAGTGGTTCGGCGTGATGATGTCCGCACGGGGCACGACGGTGTCCCGTAGGTACTCCGGAATCCCCGGCCGGACGAACATGCCCCGACCGGCGTCGCCCATCACCGGGTCGCAGCAGTACAGCGCGGCCGGATTGCTCGCCTTCACTGTCGCCACCGCGTCCAGGATTACCGCGCCCATGGCCGGGTCGCCCTGGTAGCCGGAGAGCACCGCGTCGGCGCTGCCGAGGACACCGCGGTCCTCGATGCCCGCGATCACCTCCGCCACGTCCGCCGCCCGGAGCATCGGGCCCCGCCACGCGCCGTACCCCGTGTGGTTGGAGAAGTGCACAGTCAGGACCGGCCAGACCTCGTGCCCGAGGCGTTGCAGCGGAAAGGCCGCCGCCGAGTTGCCGACGTATCCGTAGGCGACCGACGACTGGATGGACAGGATCTTCACCGGCCCATCATCGCCGCTGCGGCCGGCGGCGCACTGACGGCCCGCCGAATCTGTCGGGTGGCCCACTCGCCGCCCGCCGTCGCGGCCCGGTGGCCCACGAGCCGACCACCCATCTGGACGCACGAACGGGCGGCCCGGACCGTGCCGTCCGGGCCGCCCGAGCGGGTGTACGGTCAGCCGCCGAGGCTGGCCGCGGCCGAGGCGATCGACGAGGCGAAGTAGCTCACCTGGGTGTAGACACCCGGGTAGTTGGGCCTGGCGCAGCCGTTGCCCCAGCTGACGATGCCGACCTGGATCCAGGCGTTGCTGGCGTCGCGGCGGAACATCGGGCCGCCCGAGTCACCCTGGCAGGTGTCAGTGCCGCCGCTGGCGTAGCCGGCGCAGATCTCCTGGGCGGGGATGAGATCCCCGCCGTAGTTGGCGTTGCAGGTGGAGTCGCTGACGAACGGCACGTTCGCCTTGAGCAGGTAGCGCTGCTGACCGCCGCCCTCGCGCGCGGCGCCCCAACCGGCCACCGTGAAGGTGCCGCTGTCGTACGCGGTGGTGCTGGCGATCGGCAGCGTGCTCAGCCCGGTGACCGGGCTGGCCAGCCGGATCAGCGCCCAGTCACGGCCGGCGCCGTTGTAGCCGGGGGCACGGTAGACGTAGTTGGACCGGACGGTGATCCGGCTGGACGACTGGAGGTCGACCGTCCCGAGCGTCGCGGTGATGCTGGTGTTGGTGCCGGTCGCGCCCACGCAGTGTGCCGCGGTGAGCACCAGCCGGGGGCTGTACAGCGCCCCGCCGCAGCCCATCGAGAGACGCACCATGAACGGGAACTCGCCCTGAGCGGCGCGGGTGCCGCCGACGACGTTCGGCGTCACGGGGCTGTCGGCCGCGGCGGCCGGTGCGGTGAGGGTGAGGCTGGCCGCGGTCACCGCGGCCAACGCGGTGGCCAGCAGGCCAGTGAGGGTACGCCAGCGAACCATGCATTCCTCCGCATCAGGATGGCACGCCTCGTGAGCGCACCGCAGTCGAGATAGCGGTCATCATATTGAGGATTATGAATCTAGTGGGTCATCCTCTCTGGGTCGTACCACCGGCGGTATGGATCTCGCGCGGCGGGCGGGCGGGCGATGGTCAGGCGGCTGGCGTGCCGGTGCTCTGCCGGCGCAGAAGCCGGAACGATGTCTGCACGGTGAGCGGCCCGGCGATTTCCGTGCCCTCGATGCGGGCGATGAGGCGGCGCACCGCGAGACGGCCGATCTCCCTCTTGTCCGGAGCGATCGTGGTGAGGGTCGGGGTAGTGAACCGCCCCTCCTCGATGTCGTCGATCCCGACCACCGCGACGTCCTCGGGCACCCGGTGACCGGCCTCGGCCAGCGCCCGCAGCGCGCCGATGGCGACCAGGTCGTTGTAACCGAACACCGCGTCCGGCGGGTCACCGAGGTCGAGCAGGTCACGCATGGCGCGCATGCCGTCGAGCCGACCGAACGCGTCGGTGCCGGCGACCAACTGCGGTCGGTACGGCAGGCCGGCGGCCGCCAGGGCCTCCCGGTAACCCCGGACCCGCAGGTGGGCCGACTGTCGGTCACCGCCCAGGGTGGCGCCGATGAACGCTATCCGGCGGCGGCCGATCGCCACGAGGTGCCGGATAGCGGCGTGGCTGGCGGCCACGTTGTCGATGGCGATGTGGTCGTGCGGCACGTCGTAGACTCCCTCACCGATCAGCACGAGTGGGCTGCCGGCCGTCCGGGCCAGCACCTCCTCCCGGCCGATGCGCACCGGGCTGAGGATCAGGCCGTCGATGATGCGCTGCCGGGAGCCGTCGAGGAGCGCCAGCTCCGCCCCCCGATCCGCGGCGGTGTTCTCCATGACGAGTGTGTAGCCGAGCGCTGCGGCCTCGGAGATGGCGATCTCGGCGAGCTCGGCGAAGTAGGGGTTGGTCAGCTCCGGGATGGCCAGGGCGATCAGGCCGGTACGGCCCCTGCGGAGGTGCCGGGCGCCGAGATTCGGGCTGTAGCCGAGTTCGTCGATGGCCTGCTGCACCCGTTGCCGGGTCCGCTCCCCCACCGGCCGGTACCCGTTCACCACGTTCGAGACCGTGGCCAGCGAGACACCGGCGCGCTGGGCGATGTCCTTCAGGTTGACGCCCATCCCCAACCTTTCGCGAATTCGACCGGGCCGGCCGACCGGGCATTGACGAACAAGCATTGACGGGAGGGTCGGCGCGGCTCTATAACGTTAAACAGGTGATGATGGATGTCAATATTCCGGCCGCCGTTGCCGGGTGGAGATCCCACCGACATCCGTCGCTGACGCCCGTCCCTCGTCAATGACCACCCGATGCCCACCACCCGCGCGCTTCGGGCCTGGCTGCACCGCCCGCGGCGACTCCTCACCCGGAGACGGCATGACACGTCACGTCCCCATCCGCCCCGCCCTGCCACTGCTGCTCGCCATCGCCCTGGTCGCCGGCGTGCTCGCCGCGCCCGCCTCGTCGGCGTACGCCGCACCGGCCAAGACGCCGCCACTGACCACCCCCTGGACCAGCCAGGCGCTGGCCGGCACGCCACTGCCCGAGTACCCGCGGCCCCAGATGACGCGGCCGGACTGGCTCAACCTCAACGGCGAGTGGCAGCTACGCCAGTCGGCGACCGACGACGCCCCGCAGTTCGGCACCAACCTGCCCGAGCGGGTCAACGTGCCCTTCCCTGTGGAGAGCGCCCTGTCCGGCATCCAGCGGGCCGCCAACGACAACCGCAACTACCTGTTCTACCGACGCACCGTCACCATCCCGGCGAACTGGTCGGGTCGGCGCACCCTGCTGCACTTCGGCGCCGTCGACTGGCAGAGCACCGTCTGGGTCAACGGTGTCCGGGTCGGCGCGCACACCGGCGGCTACGACGCCTTCACCTTCGACGTGACGCCCCAGCTCACCACCGGGACGAACGAGATCGTCGTCAAGGTCTGGGATCCCACCGACACCCGGCAGAACGGCAGCCTGCCCGCCATCGGCAAGCAGACCAAGACGCCCAGCGGGATCTTCTACACCCCCAGCTCCGGAATCTGGCAGACGGTGTGGATGGAGCCGGTGCCCGCCGCCTCGATCAGCAGCGTGGACGTCTACCCGAACCTCGCCAACAACACGGTGCGGGTCCGGGTCTTCACCCGAGGCGACGTGAGCGGGCACAGCGTGCTCGCCGAGGCGCTGAACGGCACCACAGTGGTCGGCTCGGCCACCGGCGGCTTCACCGACTTCAGCGTGCCGGTGCCCAACGCTCGCCGCTGGTCACCCGACGACCCGTTCCTCTACAACCTCCGGGTGACCCTTCGCGGCGCCACCGGCGCCACAGTGGACCGGACCACGCACTACTTCGGGATGCGGGAGATCACCACCGGCCTGGTCAACGGGGTGCTGCGCCCCAAGCTCAACGGCCAGTTCGTGTTCCAGGTCGGCACCCTCGACCAGGGCTACTGGCCGGACGGGCTCTACACCGCGCCCACCGACGCCGCCCTCGCCTTCGACCTGCAGAAACACAAGGACCTGGGCTTCAACATGGTGCGCAAGCACATCAAGGTCGAGCCGCAGCGCTGGTTCTACCACGCCGACCGGCTCGGCCTACTGGTCTGGCAGGACATCCCGTCGCTGACCGCACAGGACGTGAACCCCACCGAC
The DNA here is from genome assembly GCF_044455385.1 of Micromonospora sp. NPDC051227. Lineage (NCBI taxonomy): Bacteria > Bacillati > Actinomycetota > Actinomycetes > Micromonosporales > Micromonosporaceae > Micromonospora > Micromonospora sp. NPDC051227. The sequence goes on along the minus strand of NZ_JBITET010000006.1, from coordinate 393,250 downwards.
GCCCAGCAAGCGCAGTTCGAGGCCGAGGCACGCGAGATCGTCGACGAGCACCGCAGCTCACCCGCCGTGATCGCGTACACGCCCTACAACGAGGGCTGGGGCGAGCGGTCCCTCGCCGACACCCGGCGGGTCGCACAGAACATCAAGAACCAGGACCCGACACGTCTGGTCAACCCGCACAGCGGCCACAACTGCTGCCAGTCCCTCGGCAACCCCGGCAACGGCGACATCGACGACTGGCACGTCTACCTCGGCCCGGACTCGCCCGTACCGTCGAGCAGCCGGATCGCGGTGCTCGGTGAGTTCGGCGGCCTGGGCCTGCACACGCCGGGCCACGAGTACAGCCCTAGCGGCAACTTCTTCGCGTACGAGTGGCAGTCCAGTTCGAACGCCCTCACCGACCGGTACGTGGGGCTGGTGCAGGGCACCCAGAACCTGATGCTCGGCAAGGGGCTCAGCGCCTCGATCTACACCGAGATCACCGACCTGGAGGGTGAGCTGAACGGGTTCCTCACCTACGACCGACAGGTGATCAAGATGGACCAGGCGCGGGTACGCTCCGCCAACACCGCCCTGATCAACGCCTCGAAGGCCATCGGCAGTTCGGCACCCGTCGCCCTGCCGGTCAACACCCGCCGGTCGTTGCAGGTGACCACGCCCGGCTTCACCAACCGCTACCTACGCCACCAGGACAGCCTGGCCTACACGGAGGTGGTCGACGCCGCGAGTTCCAGCCTGCTCAAGGCCGACGCCACGTACGCCGTCCGGCCCGGTCTGGCCGGTGCCGGTTGCTACTCGTTCGAGTCGGTCAACTTTCCCGGGCAGTACCTGCGCCACCAGAACTCCCGGGTCCGCAACTCGCCGGACGACGGCTCCGCGCTGCTGCGCGCCGACGCCACCTGGTGCGCCCGTACCGGCCTGACCGGCACCGGCGTGTCGCTGGAGTCGTACAACTTCCGAGGTAGGTACCTGCGGCACTACAACGCGGAGGTCTGGCTCAGCAACGGCGCCGGCGGCGACGCGTACAACACGCCGACGTCGTGGACCGCCGACAGCACCTGGAACATGGCCGCCCCGTGGGCGCCCTGACCGCTGCGCGCTGACCGGGCCGTTGCGACAAGAAGAAGCGCGGGGGTTCCGGCGTGGGCCGGAACCCCCGCGACGCGTGGACGGCGTGTCGCGGGCCGGCTCGGCCCGCCCGGGGCTCGGCCCCTTCCGTCGGCGCCGGCCCCTTCCGTCGCGGTCGGTGACCGGACTCCGGCGTCACTCGTCGTCTCGGGGGTCGTTTCCCCGGTCATGAGCGAAAGCGGCGAGTTGATTGCACCGTCCGGCCGGGTCGACTTCGGGGCAAGGACCGCGCCGCAACTTGCATCTGGCCAGGTTCGCTCCGCTGTTGCAACACGCAATTAAGCCGACCAATAAATAGACGAGAACCAATCTTGACTTGTGCGGCCGGCCAGCGCACCGTAAAGAGCCAGAGGCAGATGCACGCCATTATCGGCCCGGCTGAAGTGGATCGCCAAATGGGAGCGCTGCCGGTTTAGCGCCGCGTGCATCAGGAGGCTTTCCATGCGGTTGAATCCGTTCACCGGGCTCTATCTCACCGATCCGGCAAGCATGTGGCGACGCATTCTCGACGATCCCGACGGGGTGCACTACGCCGAGGATCTGGGCCTGTGGTTGATCAGCCGGCACGCACACGTCCGGCGGGCCCTCGCCGACGCCACGACATTCGCCAACGCTCTCACCCTCGCCCCGGTCTACGAGGTGTGTCCATCGGCACTGAACGTGATCATGCAGATCGACGCGCCACCCACGACGGCCGCCGCGGACCCGCCGACGCACCCGCGCACCCGCCGGGCCCTACGGGCGACCTTCGCGAACACCGCCGAGCGGGTCGAGGCTGAGTACGGAGAGATCATCCGACGCCGGGTCGACCAGCTGGTGTCCCGTCTCGCCGCCCGCCAGGGCGACCATGTCGACCTGATCCCGGAGTTCGCGACCGAGCTCCCCCTGCTGGTGGTCCTGGACATCCTCGGGGTGCCCGACGCCGACATCGGGCGCATCAGGAGTTGGGCGGACGGCCAGATCGCCCTCATCTGGGGGCAGCCGGACCCGGCCGAGCAGGTACGCCTGGCCCAGGGCCTGCTGGAGTTCTGGCACTACTGCGAGGACCTGGTCCGCCGACGGCTGGACAGTGGACACCGGGGCGAGGACTTCATCAGCCGCGCCCTGGAATACCGGGACGACGACGACAGCGTGCTGACGGTGCCCGAGGTGGCGAGCCTTGCCTTCAACCTCCTGGTCGCGGGCCACGAGACCACTGCCGGGTTGCTCGCGCACGCGCTCGACCAGGCTCTGTCCACCCCCCAGCGCTGGTCGGCGATCACCGCGGACCCGGGGCTCGTCCCCGCCTTCGTGGGCGAGACGCTGCGGTTCGCGCCCGCCATCGACGGGTGGCTGCGGGTGACCACCCGAGATGTCACAGTGGGGGCGGTGACGATCCCCGCCGGGGCGCGTTGCCTGCTGTTGATCGGAGCCGCGAACCGGGACCCGGCGGCGTTTGATGACCCGGACCGGTTCGACCCACACCGGGCCGATGTGGGCAATCACCTGTCGTTCGGCCACGGTCCACATTTCTGCATCGGCGCGGGATTGGCGCGGCTTGAGGCCGGGATCGCCCTCAGCCGGCTCGCCGAAGCCATTCCCGGGCTAAGGTTGGCACCGGAGCAACATCGCTCATACAAACCCAATGTCGCGTTTCGTGCGCACCGCACGCTGCTCGCCACAATCGGCGTTCCGGCACCCGCGGACGTGTTGGCGGCACGGAATGGCGCGACGGCCGAAGTGCACGCCGCCTGAGAACTCGCGAGCGCCAGCGGTGCTGACCTGCGGACAGGTCGAGGGTGGGATGGGCGACGTGGCCCGCTCCACCCGGCGCATCCGGGTGCCGACACCGGGGCCGGCGCGCACCTTTCCCGCTTTTCCCGACGATCCATGCCGGTGAACGTCTTCACACTCATCGCGTCCTGGGTTAAGAATTGCCCTCTGTGAATGTTCGGCTCATCGGCCAATCTCGATCTGGTGGCCGCCGCTGAATGTCCGTTCCACGAAGGTGAGCGCATGGAGCACACGTCCCCGTCGAGCTCGGCTCACTCTGCGGCCAGTCAGCGGTTCCGACGGGAGTTGCGCGACTGCCGCGTCCAACGGGGCCTGACCCAACGAGCCCTGGCGGACCTGGTGCGGTTCAGCAGGGAGACGGTCGCGGCGGTCGAGTCAGGGCGCCGGTTCGGCAGTCACGAGTTCGCGCTGCGCTGCGACGACGTGCTCGGCACCGGCGGCCGGCTGGCCGCACTGTGGCCCCAGGTCGCGGCCGAGCAGTTGGCGGCCGACGGTCGCCGAGGCCCCCGCGCGCCGGAACCGGCTCGACTGGATCGGCAGGTGCCGCGTCAGCGTGGACGGCGTGACGCGCGCGACCCGGGCGCGGTGGTGGACGCGATCGACGAGCTGCGTGAGCTGATCGGCCAGGTGCTCAACGGTCAACCCGGATCGGATGAACCGGAGCGGCGACACCCGCCGGCCGGGCCCCTCGACCACCAGCGCTGACCCGACGAATCCGCTACGACCTCGGGGCGTCACCGGTCGCTGACGTTGGGTACAGATGCTGGTACGGGCAGTTTGTACCACGGCCAGGTCTGGTCTACGAGCGCGACTTCCGGCCGAATGGGACTTGCATTCGGCAACGTGCGATAGACCGTCATCGACGAGTCGTGGGAGTCAATCTTGGCGTCGAGCACCCGGTCCCACGCGGCCAGACCCTACCCGACCCGTCGACGCGGTTGGAAGATTGCCGGCCGAATGCGGCTCATCGTCGCAGCCCCGCTCGTCGCCGTGATCGGCTTCGCCGGTCTCGCGCTGACCGAGAGCGCACGCCAGACGGCCCGGGCCAGCGACCTGCGGATCCTGGCGCAGGTCGGTGCCGAGGCCGGCGACCTGGCCTACCGGCTGCAACGCGAACGCATCGCCGCCGCCGACCTGCTCACCTATGCCCGGCCGGAGCAGCAGGACGCCTTCGGCGCGGAGATGGTCGCCACCGATGACGCCGTCGTCCGCTACCGCGGGCAGCGTGACCGGCTGTCCACCGACAACGACACCAACACGGCTCTGCTGCGGCGCATCGACGCGGCACTGGACGGCCTCGCCCCGCTGCGCACCCAGGTGCGCACCGCCACGCACGCGTCGGTGTCGGCGATGACCTTCAGCTACCGCATCGCGATAGCCGACCTCATCAACTTCCGGGAGAACGTCTCGCACGGCGTGGTCGACGCCCAGCTCGCCGACGGGATCCGGGCCTCGGCGGCGCTGTCGAAGACGGCCGAGGCCATCGGTCAGCAACAGGTGGCCGTGCTGCGCGCCGTCGCCGGCGGCGAGCTGACCCCGGCCATGCAGCAGGACATCACCGCGGCCCGCACCAGCTACACGGAGTCGAGCCTGTCGTTCCTGGCCCTGGCCCCACCGGAGTGGAGCGTCTGGTGGGAGCAGGCTGGCACCGGCAAGGAGGCTCTCACCCTGCAACGGATGCAGGACGAGGTGTCCCGGGCCCAGCCGGGGGCGCAACTGAAACTGGAGACCGACGCCTGGGTGTCCACCACCCAGACGCGCGCCGCCCGGCTGGCCGACCTGCGCGCCCGGGTCGACGACGCGGTCCGCGACGACGTTCGGGCCGCGCACGCCGACCAGCGCCAACGGGCCGTTGCCGAGGCGGCCAGCGTCCTCCTGGCCCTGATCCTCACCGCGCTGGTGACCTGGGCCGTCGCGCGGCAGATCACCCGACGGCTGCGCCGGCTACGGGACGCGGCCAACGCGGTGGCCTTCGAACAGCTCCCTGCCGTGGTGGCCCAGCTCCAACAGCCCGGCAGCGCCACCGTCGACCCACAGAAGCTGGCCCACCAGCAGTCCAGTGCCGCCCTCGAACCGTCCAGCGACGACGAGATCGGCGAACTGGGTCAGGCGTTCAGTGCCGTGCACCAGGCCGCGGTGCGGACCGCTGCCGAACAGGCCGTCATGCGTGCCAACACCGCGGACATCTTCATCCACCTGAGCCGCCGCGAACAGCGACTGGTCGACGCCGTCCTGGCCCAGGTCGACCTGGTCGAGCGGGACGAGACCGACCCCGACCGACTCGACCAGCTGTACACACTGGACAACCTGGCGACCCGGATGGGCCGGATCAACGCCAGCCTGCTGGTACTCGGCGGTGTCGGCGTGGGTCGCGTACGCCAGCGCGACGTCCCGCTGCAACAGGTGCTCCAGGCAGCGCTGTCCCAGATCGAGCACTACGCGCGGGTCCGGCTCGGCATGATCGACGGGGACGTCGCGGTGGCCGCCAAGACCGTCGACGAGGTCGTGCACCTGCTCGCCGAGCTCATGGACAACGCCACGACGTACTCGCCGCCGGGCAGCGAGACCTGGGTGAGCGGCCGGAGCCTGGGAGACCGCGTCATCGTCCAGATCAGCGACGAGGGCGTGGGGCTGTCCGCGCAGCGGATGCAGCAACTCAACGAGCTGCTGGCCCGCCCACCGGCCATCGACGTGGCCGCCGTACGGGCGATGGGGCTGGTCGTGGTGGGCCAGCTCGCGGCCCGGCTGGGCGCCACCGTCCAACTGCGACGCGGCCCCCGACGCGGCATCCTCGCCGAGGCGACACTGCCCGCGGCCATCATCCGGTCGCTGCCACCGGAGGAGTACCTGCTCGCACCCGGCCGGCTGTCGCGGCGGGCAGCGCGGACGCCCGCCCCCCCGCCGCCGTACCAGCCGCGCCCCGAACCCACCGCCGGACGCCCGCCGGCCGAACGGACCCTGCCGGCCGCGCCGGTCTTCCGACCGGCTCCCCCACCCCCGGACCGGGGTGACGCGCCCACCGAGGAGCTGCTCATCTTCGAACAGGTCAACCACTGGTTCCAGAACGACGTCGTCGACGGTCAGGACGGCCAGAACGGCCAGCAGTGGTCCAGCCCCGCCGACGACGCCTGGCGTACGGCCGCCCAGGCCCACACCCCCGACGTCGCCACGACCACCAACTCCGGCCTGCCCAAACGGCAGCCGCAACGGCACCTCGTGCCCGGCGGTGTGACAGTGCCCCAGCAGCAGCAACGGTCCGAGTACCGCGACCCGGCACAGGTGGCGACGGCGATGGCCGCGTACGCGCGGGGCGTGGCGAACCGACGGCGCACCCCGATCAACCTCGCCAACAAATAACGCGACAGGAGAGCACGTGACCGACCAACAGGATCTCGGCTGGCTGCTGGACAACTTCGCGGCCCGCGCGACCGAGGTCAGCCACGCGATCGCCATTTCCAGCGACGGCCTGATGGTGGCCGCCACCCGCGACCTGCCACCGGACCGGGCCGATCAGTTGGCCGCCACGGGTAGCGGGCTGGTCAGCCTGCTGCGGGGGGCGGCGGCCTTCTTCGACGCCGGCGCGGTGATCTCCAACGTCACCCAGCTCGAGGGCGGGTTCATGTTCTCCATGGCCTTCAACGACGGCGCCTCGCTGCTGGTGCTCGCCGCGCCCGAGTGTGACGTGGGCAAGGTCTCCTACGAGATGACCGAGCTGGCCAACCGCATCGGGGACGCGCTGACCCCCGCTGCCCGAGCGGCGCTCGCCCGCAGCCGCTGACCACCCCGGCGCCCCCACGCCGGAGACCCCTTCCCCTTCCTCTGGAGTTAGACATGCCTCTCACCACGCCTTGGCGCAGCCGTGCCCTCACCGCCGCGCTGCTCGCCGCCGTGCTGACCACCAGCACGGCCTGCGGCGACGACGCTCCGGGCACGAGCGCCGGCGGCTCGATAAAGATCGGTCTGCTCGCCTCGCTGTCCGGGACGTACCAGGCGGTCGGTACGGAGATCCGCGACGGCTTCCAGCTCTACCTGGACACCCACGACGGCAAGTTGGGCGGCCGGCAGGTCGACCTCATCGTCGCGGACGAGGGCAACGGCGCCCAGACCGCGGTCCCGGCGGCGACCAAGCTGCTCAAGCAGGACCGGGTGTCCGCGCTCACCGGCATCGTCGGTGGTGGCTCGGTCGCCGGAGTCACCCCCGTGCTCAACGAGACCAAGGTGCCACTGGTCGGCTCCAACGGCCGGCCGGAGCTCAAGGACGTCTCCCGGGTCTGGCACACCTCGTACCTCTCCGACGAGCCCGGGGCGGCGATCGCCCAGCACGTCCGCGACAACGTGAAGGGCTCCGTGTACGCGATCGGCCCGGACTACCAGGGCGGTTGGGACGAGCTGCGCGGCTTCACCGACGCGTTCGGCAAGATCGGCGGGAAGCTCGCGAACGCCGACGGCAAGACGACCTTCACGCCGTTCCCGGCCACCACCAACTTCCTCCCGTACTTCGCCCGCATCAAGGCCTCCGGCGCGGCGGCCGTCTACACCTTCTACGCCGGCAGCGCCGCCGTCGACTTCGTGAAGCAGTACGCACAGTCCGAGATCAAGGACATCCCGTTGTACGCGGCCGGGTTCCTCACCGAGGGCGGCGTGCTCAACGCGCAGGGCGAGGCCGCCCGGGACATCTACTCGGTGCTCAACTACTCGCCCGACCTCGACAACGCGGAGAACCGCGCCTTCGTGGCCGCGTGGAAGGCGAAGCACGACGGTTCGCCGACGACCTACGCGCTGGCCTCGTACGACGCGGCGGCAGTGTTGGACCGGGCGATCGGCGCCGCCGGAAGCGACCCGACCCCCGAGGCCATCAACACGGCCATCGGCCAACTCGGCCAGATCGCCAGCCCGCGCGGCACCTGGCAGTTCTCCACCACCACGCACTCCCCCGTGCAGAAGTGGTACCTGCGGCAGGTCCGCCAGGACGGCCGGGCGCTGTCCAACACCGTCGTGGGCGACCTCGCGACCGTCGGCCGGTGATAGCGGTGGCGGCCGGCACGAACCGAATCGACCCGTACCTGATCCCGGCGTTGGACGGAGTCGCCTACGGGCTGCTGGTGTTCGTCGCCGCGTCGGGCCTGGTCTTCTGTTTCGGCGTCGCCAACATCCTCAACCTGGCGCACGGCCTGCTCTACGCGATCGGCGGGTACACCGCCGCGGCGCTGCTCGACGGCGGCTGGGCGAGCCTGGCGTTGGCCCTCGCCGTCGGTGTGCTGGCCGCCGCCGCGGCGGGGGTGCTCCTGGCCGGTCTGCTCACACCGGTCGCCACCGGCAATCACCTGAGTCAGGCGCTGCTGACGTTCGGGGTGGCGCTGGCCGGCGGCAGCCTGCTCGTCGCCGCCTTCGGACCCGACAACCCGCAGGTCCAGGTGCCCGCAGCCCTGGAGGGGTCGGTGATGGTCGCCGGCCACCGCTACGCCGCGTACCGGTTGGTGTTCATCGTCGTCGCCGCCCTGCTCGCCGCCGCCCTCTACCTGGTGGTGCGACGCACCAGGGCCGGGATGCTGGTCCGGGCGGCCGTCGACGACCCGGAGATGGTCGCCTGTCTGGGCGTGAGTCCGGCACGGATCCGGGCCGGTGTGCTCGCCGCCGCCGGTGCGCTGGCCGGCGCGGCCGGGGTCCTGGGCGCGCCCATCATCGGCCCCGGCACGGGCACCGCCGACACGGTGCTGCTGCTCTCCCTGGTGGTGGTCGTCCTCGGTGGCCTCGGGTCGATGGCGGGCACCCTGCTGGCCGCGCTCGCGATCGGCGAGATCCAGACGCTGGGAGTGGCGTTGCTGCCGTCCGCCGCGCCGTTTCTGCTGTTCGCCGCCATGGCGGCCGTGCTGGCCGTGCGGGCTCGTGGCCTGGCCGGTAGGTGGAGGGCGGCATGAGGGGTGAGGTGATCCGGCGAGTTCGGGGCGGCATCGCGGCACTCGTTCTGGTCGGCCTGGTCGTGGCGCCCTGGGTGGTCGACGACTACACCACGGCGATCCTCGCCCGGACGCTGGCGCTGGCCCTGGTCGGGGTGAGCGTGGCCCTGCTCACCGGCGTCGCCGGCATGCCCACCCTCGGCCAGACCGCACCGTACGCGGCGGGCGCCTACGCCTGCGCCGTGGTCGGCAGCCGAGTCTCCGACGTCGGCGTCGTGCAGCTCGTCGTCGCGGCGGCCGCCGGGGCGTTGCTGGCCGCGCTCACCGTGCCGCTCGTCGTCCACGCCCGAGGGGTGATCGTCCTGATGATCACCCTGGCGATCGGCGAACTCGTCGTCATCGTCCTCGGGCGGTGGCGGTCGGTGACCGGTGGCACGGACGGGCTGGCCGGCATCCCACCGGTCCGCCCGTTCTGGGGGCTCCCGGCCCTGGCCGACGATCAGGCCCGTTACCTGTACGCCCTGGTCGTCGTGACCATGCTGGTCGGCGCGGTGCTGGTGCTGCTGCGTACCCGGGCCGGGCTGGTGCTGCGTGCCGGCCGTGACGACGAGACGCGGTTGCGGGCCAGCGGTCACCGGGTGGCGCTGCACCTGTCCGGCGCGCACATCGCCGCCGGGGCGATCGCCGGTGCCGCCGGCTCGCTCCTGGTCGTCGCCCAGCAGTACATCTCCCCCGCCGACTTCGGCTTCGACACCTCCGCGCTGCTGCTGCTCGGTGTCGTCATCGGAGGCACCGCCTCGGTGGGCGGTGCCCTGGTGGGTGCGGCGTTGGTCATCGCCGTCCGGGACTGGCTGTTCGGGGTGCTGCCCGGCCACGCGCCACTGGTGCTGGGCGCGCTGTTCGTGGCGACGGTCTACCTGCTGCCCAGCGGCGTCAACCGGGCCCGGGGTCGGCTGCGCCCGCCGGGCGCCCCGGCGCTACAGCCGGACCAGCCAGCCGCCCATGATCAGACCACCGTTGCGGAGCTGCACCGATGACCGGCCTGCTGGAAGCCCAGGAGATCAGCGTGCGGTACGGCTCGCTCGCCGCACTCGACGGCGTGGACCTGCGCATCCACGACGGCCAACGGCACGCGTTGATCGGCCCGAACGGGGCCGGCAAGACGACCCTGCTCAACGTGCTCGGCGGGTCCACCCGGCCGCAGCGCGGCACGGTGCGGTTCGACGGACGGGACGTCGGTCGGCTCGGGCCGGCGGCCCGAGCGCGGCGGGGCATCAACCGCATCCACCAACGACCCGCGGTCTTTCCGACGCTCACCGCGACGGAGAACGTCGTGGTGGCCGCGCTGCCCCGAATCATCCCACGCCGCCGGTGGTGGCCGGGCGGACGCCGACGCGCCGCGCAGCGCCTGGCCGGCCCACTGCTGGACCAGATGGGGCTCACCGCCGTCGCGGCGGTGCCCGCCGGGCACCTCGCGCACGGGCAACGACGCCAGTTGGAGATCGCGATGGCCCTGGCCGGTCGCCCCCGCCTGCTGCTCCTCGACGAACCGGCGGCCGGGCTGTCCGCCATCGAGGTCGGCCGGCTGGTCGAGCTGCTCCAGGCGCTGCCCAGGGCAGTCGCCGTGTTGCTTGTCGAACACCGACTGGACCTGGTGTACGCCCTCTCCGACACGGTCACGGTGCTGCGCGACGGTCAGACGTTGGCCGCCGGCACACCGGACGAGATCCGTACCTCGCCGCTGGTGCGGCAGGCCTACGCCGACGGAGTGGCCTGATGCTCACTGTGGATCGTCTCTGCGCCGGCTACGGCGGGGGAATCGTCCTGCACGAGGTCAGCCTGCGGGTACGCCCGGGCAGCATCCAGGCTGTGGTGGGCCGCAACGGGGCGGGCAAGAGCACGCTCGTGCACACCATCGCCGGGCTGGTGCGGGCGTCCAGCGGTCGCATCGAGATCGGCGGCGTGCACGTCGCCGGCCGACAACCACATCGCATCGCCCAGTCCGGCGTCGGTCTCGTTCCGCAGGGCCGACGGGTCTTCTCCCGGTTGACAGTGGCCGAGCACCTGCACCTGGCGGCCGCGCCGTGGCGGGCCCCCACCTCCGGCGGCGAGGGCTGGACGGTCGCCCGGACCCTGGAACTGCTGCCGAGGCTGGCGGTACGGCTGCGACACCGCGGCTGCGAACTCTCCGGCGGCGAGCAGCAGATGCTGGCGATAGCCCGTGCGCTGCTCGGCCAACCCCGGGTGCTGCTGCTCGACGAACCATGTGAGGGGCTCTCGCCCGATCTGGCCGCCCGGGTCCGCGAACTCGTCACCGGTCTCGCCGCCGACGGCCTGACCGTGCTGCTCGTGGAGCAGCAACTCCAGCACGCCATCGAACTCGCGGACCGGGTGGCGGTCCTGGAGTACGGCCGGGTGGTCTACGACCGGCCGACCGCTGAGGCCCGCCGCGATCCGGCCCCACTGGCGGCGATGTTGAGGGTCGCAGCCGTTGCGCCGCCCCCGGCCAACCGATCGATCCCTCGGCTCTGGGCCGACACCCCGTAGTCACCCGACCATTCACGGAGAGGTAGACACCGATGACAACCGCTACGAGCGATGACACGTACACGTTCGACAACGGAGCACCGGACGCCGTTCCCCAGATGCACGCGCTGGAGTCCTTCCTGGATCCGATCACGACACGTCGGCTGGCCCGCCCGGTGCTGGAACCGGGCGCTACCTGCTGGGAGGTCGGGGCGGGTGGCGGCTCGATGGCCCGGCGGATGGCCCGCGCGGTCGGCGACGACGGGCACGTGCTGGCCACCGACATCGACCCCACCCACCTCGTGGCCGAGGGCAACCTGCACGTACGCCAGCACGACGTGCGCACCGAACCGCCACCCGGGGACGCGTTCGACCTGATCCACGCCCGGCTGGTGCTGCTGCACCTCCCCGATCGACGACGGGTCCTGCGCTCGCTCACCGGCGCGCTGGCGCCCGGCGGGTGGCTGGTGGTCGAGGAGTTCGACTGCACCGCGCCGCAGCGGGTGCTGACCGCCCCGACCGACGACGCCGCGAAGCTCTTCGCGCAGGTCATGGACGCCATGATGGGTGTCCTGGAGGACCACGGCGCCGACCTGGGCTGGGCGCAGGACGTACACACCGAGATGGCCCTCGCCGGTCTGACCGACCTGGACACCATCACCCACTCGCAGAGCTGGGCCGGCGGGTCGACCGGAACATCGCTCTACGAGACCAACTCCCGCCAGTTGGAACCGGACCTGCTGGCCGCCGGGCTGTCGCCCCAGCAACTGCACGTCTTCCGACGGCTGCTCCGTGACCCCGGGTTCGCCGTCATGTCGTACCACTTCGTCTCCACGCGGGGCCGCCTACCGAGCTGAGCAGGCGGACCACCGCGCGGAGCGCGGTCGCGCCGTCCGTACCTCTCCCGCCGCAGCACCTCCCCCCGCGCTGCGCTCCGGACAGCCCTACGACGGCGCCGACCGCACCGGCCGGGCTCCCCGCGAGGGAGCCCGGCCGCCCCGCGCCCCGCGCCCCGCGCCCGCACCCCGCCCCCGCGCCCCGCCCCCGCGTCGCCCCGCGCCCCGCCCCGCCCCGCCCCGCCCCGCCGATCTTGCACTTTCGGTTGACGGTACGCGCGGAATCTCCGCTATGTCGGGACAGAATGTGCAAGATCGCGGGACGAGGGCGGGCTGGCCTCGTGGATCATGGACTTGTGGTGCCTGAATCCGTGCTATTCAGGGCTTTTGTTGCCCACCACAACCCCATGATCGACAAGGTGGTGCGGGGGCTGATGGACAACTACTCCACCTGACGCGAGGGTGTTGCTGTCAGACTGCCCGGGTGTTCGTCAGGCTTGCCGAAAGGCAGAACTCCGACGGCTTCCTCGGCTTGGCGGCCCAGGTCGAGTGCTGGTTCGGCCCATGGCGGCAACGAAGCTGTTCAGGAGGGTCTGACCGGGCCCGGAGGGGACGATGCGGGCACCGAGCCGAGCCCTGGGCTCAGCGCGGAGTGGTCTCCTGGCCGGCCAGGACGATCAGGTCGTCGGGGCGGGCCGGCAGCGGCGCTGTCGCCCCGTCGAGCCACACGAGGTAGCCCACCGGCGGACCTGACCGACCCCACCGGGCACCGATGATCGTGGCCGACTTCGCCTGGTGCGGCTCAGTGAGCAGGCGTACCCGGGTGCCCGGCGCGTGTCCGTCGTCGGCGACGATGAGCAGCGCGTCGAGGATCTGCCGGGCACCGGCGACGGGCAGCCCCGGAACGTACGGCTCGCCCGCGCATCCCAGACGCGGCGTCATCATCGTGCTCAACAGCGCGGTCTGCCGGATCGCCTCCTGGCGGACCTGCCCGTCCACGCTACGTTCGGCGGTGGTCAGCGCCTTCTGGATGCGCGACCAGAGGGCCACCGGCTCCTGCTCGAGCAGGCGGCGGGCCTCGCGGTCGATGTCGGCGCAGGCCGTGTCGAGCGCGGTGTCCTCGCCGAGTTCCGCGATCCAGGCGAGGTCCCCCACCTCGGGCAGCAACCCTGGCGACTCGGCCACGATCACGATGTACAGCATCGCGAGCAGTTCCTCGCGGCCCTCGCCGTGATAGAGCGAGCCCACCCCGCTGCCGGTACGCCCACGGCTGGGCGGGAACCGCTCGACGAGGTGCCGCGCGCGGCCATGGGGCAGGACCGCGGCCCGCCTGCTGTCCGACACCCGCTCCGCGAACGACCGCCGCTCACGACGTTGGACGAGCAGCTGGCGGTGCGGATCGAACCCGATCGGATAGATCGTCCGCCCGTACCGGGAAAGGGTTTCACCGGGCCGGAGGCCGACCGCTTCAAGTTGCCGGGCGGCCTCCGAGTAGGCGACGCCAGCCCGGGCGGCATGTTCTCGGATGGCGCGCTTGCGGGCGCGCCCCGGGGCTGGGGTCCGTCGGGGGGTGGAATCAGACATGACGCCTCCGGTGCAGCCCCACGCACTCCACCGAACAGGCGGCGTGACCGGCACGCCGGGAGTCGACAGATCGGCGCGGAGTCGGAGACTCTTGGCCCCAGGCATGCGGTCGGGCGTGGGCCACCACATCGGGCGCTGGCAGGCGCTCTGCCGTGGCCAGCATACCGGGACGCCGACCGTCGGTGTGGATGCGCACACACTGGCCGCCCTCCCTCTCGGCCCCGGTGTCAGCCCGTGTCGGTGGCGTGTCGGGGCGGTGTCAGCGGGCCCGCGCAGACTCGGCGCATGACAGCTGACCTGGTGATCGAGGCCGAGGGCCTCGTGAAGACGTTTGGGAAGACGAGGGCGCTTCAGGGCGTGGACCTCGCCGTACCCCGTGGGACGGTGCTCGGGGTGCTCGGGCCCAACGGCGCCGGCAAGACCACCGCCGTGCGCATCCTCTCCACCCTGCTCGCCCCGGACGGCGGGACCGCCCGAATCAGCGGTTTTGACGTGGTACGGGACGCCGAACGAGTTCGGCAGAGCATCGGCCTCACCGGCCAGTACGCCTCGGTCGACGAGGACCTGACCGGGCGGCAGAACCTGGAGCTGTTCGGCACCCTGCTGGAGCTGGGGCGCGCCGGCGCCCGGCGACGGGCCGCCGAACTGCTCGACTGGTTCGACCTGACCGATGCCGCGAACCGTCCGGCCAAGACCTACTCCGGCGGCATGCGGCGACGGCTGGACCTGGCCGCCAGCCTCGTCGGCTCCCCCGACGTGATCTTCCTGGACGAGCCGACGACCGGGCTCGACCCGGCCAAACGCGAGGACATGTGGGACGTGGTCCGTTCGCTGGTCAACAACGGCTCGACGGTGCTGCTCACCACCCAGTACCTGGAGGAGGCCGACGCGCTCGCCGACGCGATCACGGTGATCGACCACGGCCGGGTCATCGCGCACGACACCCCCGAAGGGCTCAAGCGGGTGGTCGGCGGGCAGACCCTGGAGGTCCGACCGTCCGATCCGGCTCAACTGCCCCGCACCGCGGAGATCCTGACCCAGGTCGGTTCCGGCGCGCAGGCCGACGAGATCCGCAAGGGCGTGCTCGCGGTGCCGGTCACCGACGACGCGGCCCTGACCGAGAGCGTCGCGCGGTTCGCCACGGCCGGCATCGCGGTCACCGAACTCTCCCTGCACCTGCCGAGCCTCGACGAGGTGTTCTTCACCCTCACCGGGCGTACGGCGTCTGTTGACGACACCACCCGCCCCACGGAGGTCGCGGCATGAGCACTCTGACCGACACAGCGCCCACGAGAAGTCGCGCGCTGTCGAACTCCGCGCCGAACCCTCGGCCGTTCCGGCTGGTCCGGCATTCGTTGGCGCTCGCCAAGCGCAGCCTCATCAAGACCTGGCGTACGCCCGAGGCGCTCATCGACGTCACTTTGCAACCGGTGCTGTTCCTCATCATCTTCGTGTACGTCTTCGGCGGGGCCGTCGCCGGATCGACCCACGACTACCTGCAGTTCCTGCTGCCCGGCATCCTGGCGCAGACGATCGCGACCGGCGCCATCGCGATCGGCGTCAACCTCAACACCGACATCGCCAAGGGCATCTTCGACAGGTTCCGGTCGTTGCCGATCCCCCGCTCCGCACCACTTGTCGGCGCGGTCCTCGGCGACGTGGTCCGGTACGTGATCGTCACCGTGTCGACCCTCGCGATCGGCTACGTGATGGGTTTCCGGATCGACACCGGCCCGTTCCGGGCGGTCGCCGGGTGTCTGCTCGCGGTGCTGTTCGCGCTCTGCCTGAGCTGGCTGCCGGTGCTGGTGTCGATGAAGGTGCGCACCGCGGGTGCCGTGCAGGGTGTGATGTTCGCGTTGATCATGCCGCTGAGCTTCGCGTCCAACGTGTTCGTCGGCGCCGACACCCTGCCGGGCTGGATGCAGGCGTTCGTGGACGTCAACCCGATGACCCACCTGGTGGCGTCGGTACGCGGGCTGTTCCTCGGCACCCCACTGGGCAACCACGTGTGGTGGACGCTCGCCTGGTGCGCCGGCTTCGTGGCGGTGTTCATGCCGTTGGCGCTGCGGGCGTACCGCAAGAAGATCTGAGTCAGGCGAGCAGGTCGTCCATCAGCTCGCGGATCCGGCTGACGGCCGCGGCGGGTGGCCGCTCGCGCCACGCGGCCAGCAACGGCTCACGCTGCTCCTCGTTCCCGAGGATGGCGTTGAGCCGTTCGCCGTTTTCAAAGGGGAAGAACATCTCGATCTGGGTGCCGATCCGCTTCGCGAGTACGGCCAGTTCGCGGGCGGCGTCGACGTCACCCCGGTACGCCGCGAACTCCGCGCCGCCCGACGCCCACGCCCCGATCACCGGCAGATCCCGTGAGGTCAGCGCATCGTCGCGGGCGAGCGACAGCATCGCGGCCGCCTGGATCGTGGCGTTGTTGCCCGACACCCGCCCAACCTGGGCCACCCGCAGATAGATGATCGCCGTCGTGGCCCGGAGCATCACGCGCGGCTGTGGCTGCGGCCCGACCCAGCCGGCAAGGACGCGCGTCACCTCGTCGGCGCGGGCGAGCGCCTCGTCGTACCGCTCACGTTGCCAGGCGAGGTGCGCCAGGCCGAGCAGCGCCTGCGCGGCGTCGATCTGCTCGGCCTGGCCCAGCGCGGCCGTCTCGCCCAGTCGCCGCTCCGCCTCGGCGTCACCGGTCAGGGCGAGCTGCACGTCCAGCCGTACCCGGATCGACCGCGCGTCCTGCGTGGCGCCGACGAGCTCCATGTGCCGGACGCTGCGGGTCAGCCACTCGGCCGACCGGGCATCCCCGCCCGGGACCAGGAACTGCCCGACCGCACCCGCCGCCATCGCCATGCCCCAGTGGTCTCCGGCGGCCTCGAAGCGGTGGTAAGCCTGCTCGGCGTCGCTGATCGACGCTTCCGGCAGGCCGCCGTTCTCCCGTACCGCCGCGCGCGCGAACAGCCCCAGCCCCTGCACGTACGGGTCCGGGTGCACGACCATCTCGGTCGCGCTCTTCAGGCTCTGCTCCAGGTCGGACGCGTCGAAGCCGGGCAGCGCCGACGCGAGAGCGGTCATCCGGGACGACACCTCGCCGGGGCGTTCGTTCTGGAGCGTCCGCAGGGCCCGCCGGGCGAGCACGGCGGGCCGCAGATCGGCGCTGACGCCGGCGTTCACGCTGATCACCACGCACGTCCAGGCCAGCCGGTCGGCGTTGGGCAGTGGCCGGCCGCTGGCCGCGCCGCGCAGGATCGCCGACCGCAGCCGCCGCTGCGGGTCGTCGATGTGCAGCAGCCCGCGCGCCCAGGCGAGGACCTCCAGGTGCAGGCCCCGCACCGACCAGAGGTGGAACAGCGCGGTGGCGACGTCGACGGCGGCGGGCTCGTCGTCCGCTCCCATCGCCCATCGCAGGCCGGCGACCAGGTTGTCCTGCTCGGCGGCGCAGCGGTGCAGCGCCTCGACCTGGCCGGGGCCGATGAAGCGGCCGGCCAGCGCGACGGCCTGCTCCCGCGCCCACCTGACCAGGCCGGCCATGGCCTGATCCCGGGCACCGGCCGCGTCCAGCCGGGCCTCGCCGTACTCGCGGACCGTTTCGAGCATGCGGTAGCGCGGCGGACCGTCCCCCTCGACCAGGGTCAACAGGGATTGTTCGACGAGGGTCGCCAGGCCGCGACGGACGTCCGGGGCCTGCGCGACGGCGGCGGCGAGGTCCGCGGTGAACGGCGCGGGGATGACCGCGACCCGCTGGAGCAGGTCGCGGTCGACCTCGGCGAGCAGTTCCCTGCTCCAGTCGACAAGCGCCCACAGGCTCGCGTGCCGCTCGGGCAGGCCGCGCAGGGCGTCGTCGAGCAGCGCGAACCGGTCGGTCAGCCCGGCGAGCACGTCGTCGATCGGCATGTGCCGCAGTCGTGCGGCGGCCAGTTCGAGGGCCAACGGCAGGTTGTCGA
Source organism: Micromonospora sp. NPDC051227 (assembly GCF_044455385.1). Taxonomy (NCBI): domain Bacteria; kingdom Bacillati; phylum Actinomycetota; class Actinomycetes; order Micromonosporales; family Micromonosporaceae; genus Micromonospora; species Micromonospora sp. NPDC051227. Next base: position 375,565 of record NZ_JBITET010000006.1, on the reverse strand, counting down.
GCCGGTGGCACAGGGCGAGCGCCCGCTCGGTGTCCCAGGTCGGTACGGCGCCACCGGCCCGTGCCCGGGACTCCACCAGCGCGAGCGCGTCGGCGTCCGGCAACGCGGTCAGCCGGTGCACCAGCTCGCCGACCAGGCCCAGTGGGGCGCGGCTCGTCGCGAGCACCGCGACGTCAGGTGAGGCCGCCGCGACCAGGTCCGCGACGACGACGGCCACCGCGTCGAGCACGTGCTCGCAGTTGTCCAGCACCACCAGCCCGTCCAGGTCCGGCGCCACCGCGCGCAGCCGCTCCTCGGGGCTGAGGACCCGCCGTTCCAGACCCAGATTGCCGCCGGTCGCCGTGGTGTCCGCACCACCGAGCGCGGCGAGCACAGTGGGCAGCACCTCGTCGGGCGAGCGCAGACCAGCGAGTTCGATCACGCGTACCGCCTGCCCACCCGCTGCCGTACGCCTGGCCACCTCGGCGGCGAGCCGGGTCTTGCCCGCCCCGCCGGTCGCCACGATCGTCACTACGGGTGTCTCGGCGAGCGCGTCGGTGACGGCCTTGACGTCCCGCTCCCGCCCGACGAGGGCGGCCATGGGGCGGCGCCACGCGGCGGGCAGCGTGATCCGCGCCTGTTGCCGGGGCGGCGCCGCCCCGGCGGGCGGTGCGGTGAGTTCGCCGCGCAGCAACGCCAGGTGGACGCTCGTGATCACGGGCGACGGGTCGGTGCCGTAGCGGTCGGCCAGGTCGGCGCGCAGCCGCTCGACCACCTCCAGCGCCTCTGCCTCCCGTCCCTGCGCGGCAAGCACCCGGACGAGCAGGGCGGCGGAGGGCTCGTCCGGCGGCGTACGCGCGACGAGCCGGCCCAGGTCGACCTCGTCGAACGGGCCCACGCCGGCGAGTGCCGCCTGCGCGCGCAGCGCGGCGACGTCCGCGAACAGCCGGGTGTCCTCGGCGCTGACCAGCTCTGGCACCTCGGGGAACAGGGCCCGCGCCTGATCGGCCAGGCCGCGGGCGGCACGGAGGTCACCGCACCGGAGTACGGTGCGCGCCTGGTCGACGAGGGCGCGCGCCTCGACCGCGTCGACGGTGATCTCCTCGGCGGGCAGCCGGTATCCGCCCGGCACCGCGACCACGGGCAGCCCGAGACGGCGCACCCGGGACACGAGCGCCTGGACGGCGCCGGTCGCGTCGTCGGGTGGCACCCCGTCCCAGACGGCGTCCACGAGCAGGCTCACGGAGACCGCCCGCCCCCGCGCGTCGACGAGCGCGCGGAGCACCGCCGCGAGCCGTTCACCCCGAACGGGCTGGCCGTCGACGGCGAGTGGGCCGAGGGTCGCGATCTGCACGGACCCAGCATCCCCCACGCGCGCATTGACCCGACGACCACCGGTCCGCGAGGCCGGTCACCGTCCCGCGACCGGCTTGACAGGCCGTCATTTGGTTAGGTTAGCCTAACCTCATGCAGAACGAGTTGGCGTCGGTCAACGGGGAGCGCAGCCTGTCCGGCGTCGACCTCCGTCTGGGCTATCACGGTGTGCCGGTGGTGCACGGTGCCGTGATCAACCTGCGCGCGGGTGCCGTCACCGCACTGGTGGGGCCCAACGGCAGCGGCAAGTCCACCCTGCTGCGGGCCCTGGCCCGGCTGCACCCGATCGAGGCCGGAATCGTGCACCTGGCCGACGGCGTCACGGCTGCCAGCCTCGCGGCCCGGGAGTTCGCCCGGCGGGTCACCCTGCTCGCCCAGAGCCGGCCGGTGCCCAGCGGAGTCACCGTCCGCGACGTCGTCGGCTACGGCCGCCATCCCTACCGGGGGCGCTGGCGCACCGAGGACCCGGACGGTCCCGCCGCCATCGCACGCGCCATGGACGTCACCGGCGTCGCCGCAATGGCCGATCGTCCCGTCGACGAACTCTCCGGAGGCGAGTTGCAGCGGGTCTGGTTGGCCACCTGCCTCGCCCAGGACACCCCGGTTCTGCTCCTCGACGAACCCACCACGTTTCTCGACCTGCGCTACCAGGTGGAGATCCTCGACCTGGTCCGTGACCTCGCGGACGATCACGGCGTCGCCGTCGGCGTCGTGCTGCACGACCTCAACCAGGCAGCCGCCGTGGCGGACGAGGTGGTCCTGTTACAGCAGGGCCGGGTCCGCGCCACCGGCACCCCGGCAACGGTGTTCACCGAGAACGCCCTCACCGAGACCTACGGGATCCGCATCGAGGTGACCACCGATCCGCTCAGCGGACTGGTCACCACCCGCCCGGTCGGGCGGCACCAGATCCGCGCCCTGGTCTGAACACCCCCAACCACAGCAGAGAAAGACCGTCATGACCCGTACCCGTTTCACCGCCCTCATCGCCGTCATGGCCGCGCTGACGCTCGGCGCCTGCGGCACCACCGAGAAGACCGCCACTCCCGAGACCTCCACCTCGGCGGCCGGCGGCCCGGTCACCGTCACCGACAGCCGGGGCAAGGAGATCACCCTCAAGGCCCCGGCGACCAAGGTCGTCGGTCTCGAGTGGGGTGAGGTCGAGATGCTGGTCAGCCTGGGCGTCATGCCGGTCGGCGTGGCTGACCCGAAGGGCTACGGCACCTGGGTCACCTCGGCGAAGCTCGACCCCGGCGTCAAGGACGTCGGCACTCGCGGCGAGCCCAGCGTCGACGCGATCGTCGCCCTCCAGCCCGACCTCGTCGTGATGGAGGACGACCGGGGCGCCAACATGGTCAGTCAGCTGGAGAAGTTCGTGCCCGTGGTGGTCGCCAAGGGCAGTGACGCCACCGACAACCTCGGCCGGATGCGCACCGACCTCAACATGATCGCGAAGGCGGTCGGCAAGACCACCGAGGCGGAGAAGCTGCTCACCGACTTCGACGCGGCCATCGCCGACGGCAAGAAGAAGATTGCCGACGCGGGTGCCGCCGGCCGTCCGTTCGCCATCGCCGACGGCTGGAAGGAGGGCAGCACCGTCAGCATCCGGATGTTCGGCAAGGGCGCTCTGGTCTCCCAGATCGGCATCCAGCTCGGCCTCACCAACGCCTGGACCGGCAAGACCGATGAGCTGTGGGGCCTGGGCCAGACCGACGTCGAGGGGATGACGGTCCTCAAGGACCCGAACATGCACCTCTTCTACAACGCCTCCGACGGCGACGACGTGTTCGCCGACGGTCTCGCCGGCAACGCCATCTGGAAGTCGCTGCCCTTCGTGCAGCAGGGCAACCTGCACAAGATGCCCAACGGCATCTGGACCTTCGGCGGTCCGCTCTCCGGCAAGCAGTACATCGACGAACTCGTCAAGACGTACACGGTGTGAGCGTGCTGAACGCACCCCCGCGCCCGGAGCCGGCCACCCGGCCGGCTCCGGGCGGACGCCTGGCCGTGCCCCGCGTCGCCGTCGTCTTCGTCGCCGCGATCCTGCTGCTGCTCGTGGTCGGCGCTGTGCACCTCACCCAGGGCACCTCGAACGTCGGCGCCCTCGACCTGCTGCGGCTCGCGACCGGCGCGGACGATGAGGCGGCCCGCGTCCTGATCGCGTCCCGGCTGCCCCGGCTGCTCGCCGGGCTCGCCATCGGCGTGGCGCTCGGGTTCGCCGGGGCGGCGTTGCAGTCGATCGCCCGCAACCCGCTCGCGTCCCCCGACACCCTCGCTGTCAACGCGGGCGCCCACCTGGCGATCGTCGCCGTCGCCGCGTTCGGCGTCTCGCTGCCCGCGCTGCCCGCCGGCGGCCTCGCCTTCTGCGGCGGGCTGGCCGCCGCCGGCCTGGTGATGGCGATGTCCTCCGGTGGGCAGGCCGGCACCACCCGGCTGATCCTCGCCGGGTCGGCGACCGCGCTGGCGCTCGGGTCGGTGACCACCCTGCTGCTGCTCCTGTTCGAGCAGGCCACCACCGGGCTGTTCGCCTGGGGGAACGGCTCGCTGGTGCAGAGCGACCTGACCGCGCTGACCCAGCTCGCCCCGGTGATCGTCGGCGCCGCCATCGTGCTCGTGCTGCTCGGGCACCGCCTCGACATCCTCGCCCTCGGCGACGACACCGCCACAGTGCTCGGCCTCGACGTGCGGCGCACCCGGCTCACCGTCATGGTGCTGGCCGTGCTGCTCTCCGCCGCGGCCGTCACCCTCACCGGCCCGGTCGGCTTCGTCGGCCTGTGCGCACCGGTGATCGTCCGGCTGCTCGCCCCCGTGGTGCCGGGGGTGCACCGGCACCGCGTCCTGCTGCCGTTGTCCGGCATCGCCGGGGTCATCATCGTGCTCGGCTCCGACGTGCTGCTGCGGGCCGTGATGGGCGGGCAGGCCGGGGTCGACATCCCCACCGGCGTGGTCACCACCCTGTTCGGCGCGGCGATCCTCATCTGGCTGGCCCGCCGGCACCGCGACGCCGGCCCCACCCGTCGTCCCCCGGGAGGGCACGCGGCCGTCCGCTCCGCCGCCTTCCACCGCGGCGTCGTCGCCGTCACCGCCGTCCTGACCGTCTGCGCAGTGGCGGTCGGCATGCTCGCCGGTGACACCTGGGTGCTGCTCGGTGACGTCGTCAACTGGGTCAACGGCAGCACCGGGCCGGCGTACACATTCGTGCTGGACCAGCGGTGGCCGCGCGTCGCCGCGGCGGTCCTGGCCGGCGCGGCGCTCGCGGTCGCCGGCACCACAGTGCAGGCGGTCTGCCGCAATCCGTTGGCCGAACCGGGCATCCTCGGCATCACCGCCGGCGCCGGGCTCGGCGCCGTCTCCCTGCTCACCTTCGTGCCGCTGGCCGGGGTGTGGGCCGTCTCCGGCGTCGCCGGGCTTGGCGCGATGCTGGCGTTCGCCCTGGTGTACGGCCTGGCCTGGCGCGGCGGACTGAGCTCCGACCGACTGGTGCTGATCGGTTTCGGCGCCTGGCAGGGCGGCATGGCGGTCATCACCTACCTGGTCGTCGCCTTCGATCCGTGGAACACCGGCAAGGCGTTGACCTGGCTGTCCGGCTCCACCTACGGTCGGATGCCCACCCAGGTGCTGCCGGTGCTGATCGCCCTGCTGGTGCTCACCCCGGCCGTGGTCGCCGCCCGCCGGGAACTCGACCTGATGGCGCTGGACGACGACACCCCCCGGGTGCTGGGCGTCCGGCTGGAACGCACCCGGTTGATCGCGCTCGGCGCGGCGGCGCTGCTCACCTCCACCGCCGTCTCGGCCGTCGGGGTCATCGGTTTCGTCGGTCTGGTCGCCCCGCACGCCGCGCGGGCGCTCGTCGGCGGTCGGCACTCCCGGGTGCTCCCGGTGGCCGCCCTGCTCGGCGCGGCGCTGGTCAGCATCGCCGACACCCTCGGTCGGACGGTCATCGCGCCGGCCCAGATCCCCGCCGGCCTGGTCACCGCCATGATCGGCACCCCGTACTTCGTCTGGCTGCTGTGGCGTTCCCGCGCCGTGGCGAGCACCACCCGGTAGACGCGAGCCCGAGTCGAGAGAGGCACCATGACCGAGACCCTGCCCATCGCCCCGTGGCGCGTGTTCGCCGTCACCGTCCGGGCGGTACGCCGCCTGAGCCCGTCCTTCACCCGGGTGACCTTCACCGGGGCAAACCTGGACCGCTTCGCCGACAACGGTTACGACCAGCGGATCAAGCTGGCGCTGCCGCTGCCCGGTCAGGACCGGGCGACCCTGCCGGACGGCGCGGACTGGTACGCGACGTGGCGGGCCCTGCCCGAGCACCTGCGCAACCCGATACGCACCTACACGGTCCGGGCGGTCCGGCCGCACCTGGCCGAGGTGGACGTCGACCTGGTGCTGCACGGCGACAGTGGCCCGGCGACGCGCTGGGCTCGGCGGGCCAGCGTCGGCGACGAGATCGCTCTGGTCGGGCCGGATGCCGGCTTCGACGGCAACCACGGCGGGGTCGAGTTTCGACAATCCACCGGCGGCACGCTGTTGCTGGCCGGGGACGAGACCGCCGTACCGGCGATCAGCAGCATCTGCGAGCGGCTCCCCCTCGACGCCCGGGGCACTGTCGTGCTGGAGGTGCCCGACGCCGCCGACGTGCTGCCGCTGCTCGCGCCGCCTGGCGTCGAGGTCCGCTGGCTGGCCCGGGGCGCCGACGGGTACGGCAGCAGGCTGGTGCCCGCCGTCGTCGCGGCGGCCGGGGAACTGCTGGCCCCCGGCGCGTCGACGGCCGCCCAAACTGTGCCGGACGTCGACGTGGACACCGAGATCCTGTGGGAGGTGCCCGAGCAGGTGGCCTCGACGCCGCTCTACGCGTGGCTGGCCGGGGAGGCCGGCGTCATCCGTAACCTCCGCCGGCACCTCGTCGCCGAGCGCGGTCTGGACCGGCGGGCGGTCGCCTTCATGGGCTACTGGCGTCTCGGCCACTCCGACGCCGACTGACAGCGCCGCGAGGCGCACCACGCCGAGCGGCCGCAAGGTGCGTCGGAGGCCGTGAGGCGCGTACCGTTTCGGGTCGGACTTGGGGCGGGTCGGCTGGAGCCGGCACGGGATACGGGACGAGACAACGACGCATGACGGTGGACAACATTACCGAAAACGGTCAAGAGGGCATTGACCGAAGCCGGCTGGAGGCCTGCCTCAGCGTCTTCGAGGCGTTGGAGGCGCTGCCCTCCGACCACCCCGACGTGGTGCGGGTGCAGCGGGCCACCGCCCGGCTCTACAAGGTGATCAAGCAGCGGCGGCGGGAGGAGCGGCGGGACGCCATCCTCGCCGCCGACCGCGCGGTGACGGAGGCCACCGCCACCGGCGCTCCGGGGCGGATCGACGACGAGACACAGGGCATTCCGCTCGCGTCCTCCGTCGCGGGCGAGACGGCCGGCTTCCTGCACAACCCGCGCGGCTGCTACGTCTGCAAGCAGCGCTACCGCGAGGTGGACGCCTTCTACCACCAGCTCTGCCCGTCCTGCGCAGCGCTGAACCGGGAGCGCCGCGACGCCCGCACCGACCTGACCGGCCGGCGTGCGCTGCTCACCGGCGGCCGGGCCAAGATCGGCATGTACATCGCGCTGCGGCTGCTGCGCGACGGCGCGCACACGACGGTGACGACCCGGTTTCCGCACGACGCGGTCCGCCGCTTCGCCGCGATGCCCGACAGCGCGGACTGGCTGCACCGGCTGCGCATCGTCGGGATCGACCTACGCGACCCCGCCCAGGTGATCGCGCTCGCCGACGACGTCAGCAGCCAGGGCCCCCTCGACATCCTGATCAACAACGCGGCGCAGACCGTCCGCCGGTCCCCCGGGGCGTACGCGCAGCTCATCGCCGCCGAGGCCGCAGCCCTGCCGGACGGCCCGCTGCCGGAGCTGATCACGTTCGCCAAGCCGGACGGGCAGGGCGGCCCGGTGGGCAGCCTGACCGCCGGGCCACAGTCGACAGCGCTCACTCCGCACGCGCTCACCGCGCTGGCACTGACCAGCGGCTCGGCCTCGCCGGAACGGATCGCGGCGTCCACGGCCATCGACGCCGGAGGTCTCGTGCCCGATCTCGACTCGGTCAACAGCTGGGTCCAGCGGGTCCAGGAGGTGGACCCGGTCGAGCTGCTCGAAGTGCAGCTGTGCAACGTCACCGCCCCGTTCGTGCTGGTCAGCCGGTTGCGCCCGGTGATGGCCGCCGCGTCGGCCCGCCGCAAGTACGTGGTGAACGTGTCGGCGATGGAGGGCCAGTTCGGCCGCGGTTACAAGGGGCCGGGGCACCCGCACACCAACATGGCCAAGGCGGCGCTGAACATGCTGACCCGCACCAGCGCCGAGGAGATGTTGACCGACGGCATCCTGATGACCAGCGTCGACACCGGCTGGATCACCGACGAACGCCCCCACCCGACGAAGATGCGGCTGGCCGACGAGGGCTTCCACGCCCCACTGGACCTGGTCGACGGAGCGGCCCGGGTGTACGACCCGATCGTCCGCGGCGAGCAGGGCGAGGATCTGTACGGCTGTTTCCTGAAGGACTACGCGCCCTGCGCCTGGTGATCGACCGATGATCGCCCCTGCACGATGAGGAGAAGAGACATGTCAGCTGACCGTGACTCGTGGCCGACGCTGGACGAGCTGCTGCGCGAGGAGGGCGAGCTGGAGCTCGCGGGTCTGTCCGAGACCGACGCGTACGAGCTGGGGATGCTCGCCGTCACCGCCGCGACCGAGCAGCGGCTGCCGGTCTCGGTGGGCGTGTGGCGGGCTGGGCGGCAGCTGTTCCACTGTGGCCTGCCGGGGTCGACGGCGGACAACGACGCGTGGCTGCGCCGCAAGGGGCGGGTGGTGATGCGCTTCGAGCACTCCTCGCTCTACATGGCCCGCCTGTGCCAGGACAAGCAGGTGACGCTGGCCGAGCGGTTCGGGCTGCCGGCCTCGCGGTACGCGGCGGCCGGGGGCGCGGTGCCGCTGCGCGTGCGCGGCACCGGCGTGGTGGGCTGGGTCGGTGTGTCCGGGCTGCCGCAGCTGGACGACCACCGTTTCGTGGTCGACATCCTCCGCAAGCTCCCCCGGTAATGGGCTATCCCGGCGGCCTCCTGCCGAGGCCGCCGGGTCACCCGCTCAGCGTGCGCGCCGGTTGGCCCGCAGGGCGCCCAGGAGCACGCCGGGCCGGGCCAGGGAGCTCGGGTGCTCGCGCATGGAAACCACGTCGTTGAACCGCCGCGCGGTCGCCACGTCCGTGACGGTCGCGGCGATGATCTGCCCACTGGCCCACCTGGAGAGCCGGTAGCCGCGCGGGTAGGGCCCGTCGACGTGGGGCAACGCCAGGTCCGCCGAGGTGGACAGCGACCAGGCGGCGTCGACCACTACCTTCTGGAGAGCGAGGTAGTGGCGCGCGGGCGCCCGCAGGTCCGGGCCGGACCGCAGGTACGTCGACAGGCAGGCCGCGTGCAGGGCCGCCGCCGTCATGCCCTGCCCGTACACCGGGTTGAACGACGCGACGGCGTCGCCGACGCTGATCAGGCCGGCCGGGAACCGCTTGAGCGCGTGGAAGTCCCGTCGCCGGCTGTCGGCGTGGTGGTAGGTCTGGACGTCACCGATCATCTCCTGGTCGGCGACCTCGCCGAACTCCGGTGGGAACTGCTCGCGCAGGCGGCGGACGAAGTCGTCGGCGGTGCGCCCCGGGCGGTCCTTGCCGTAACCGGCCATCATGGCCATCCACCGGCCGTCCTCGATGGCAAAGAAGGCAGCCCCGGCCACGTCCACCTGGGCCCTGGCGGTGTTCAACGCCAGCACGACCGTCGAGGCCGGGGTCACCTCCGGGCGACGGAACAGGGCGGTCGCGTAGTTGAGGTGCACTGTCATCCGCTGGGTGACCGGCCGGTCCCAGTCGGCCTGCGCCAGCCAGTCCGACAGTTTGCTGGACCGCCCCATGGCGTCCACCACGAGGTCACCGCGCTCGACACCGGCCACCCCGCCAACCTCACAGCGGACCCCGGTGACCGCGGAGCCGTCGAACACGAGGCCGGTGGCGCGAGCGGTGATCGTCTTGACGTTGGGCAGTCGGAGCACCTGCTGGCGGATCAGGCCCTCCAGCAGCGGGCGACTGCCCGCCAGACTGTCGGCGTCGTCGGGGACGACGACCTTCAGACGCCCGTCGAGGTAGTTGCGCCGGGCCGCGGGCGGCGCCTCGACCGCTCCGCGCGCCAGTGCCTCGTCGCGGAATCCGGGAAACAGCCGCTCCAGCTGGAAGAGGCCGCCGGGCAGCAGCGCGTGTAGCTGCGTCCCCTGGGGTACGCCGGGCCGCGCGCCGGTCACCTGCGGGTCGTCCCGGTCGATGATGACGACGGTGTCGGCGTGGTCGGACAGCACCCGGGCGGCCAGCAGACCGGCGACACTGCCGCCGACCACGACGGCCGTGCCCATCGTCGGGGACGGCTGGTCAGGGGGTCGAGCCGCATTCAGCTCTGCGAAGACCCGGGACGGGGAGAGGGACATCGTGCTCTCCAAGGGGGTAACGGGGCGTGTGCCCTCCCCGGTCACTGTCCGCGACCATGCGCGGACAGACCGGTGGACGGGTCGTTCGACGTAATGCCCGCCGATCGTCGCACAACCGCCCGAACGGCAACCGGCTGTGTCCGCCAGATGACCGCCTGTTGACTGATGAGCCGGAGAGGTTCGACATTCGGACGGGTCAGGTGGCGCGCCCGAGAGCCTACTGTCACGATCCCCGGCATGCCCGTTGCGCGTCGTACTCTGCTCGGGGCCGGCCTGGCCGCCGCGACCACCGCCCTCACCGGTTGCGGTGCCACCGACGCGCCGAACCCCGGCTCGGCCGGCCCTGGCGACGCGTCGACCGGGAAGGGCGCCACTGGCAGCCGGGTCGGATTTGGTCCGGCGGGAGACGCCGGGCCGCCGCTCAGGGCACCGGACGCACCGGTCGGCGGCAACCCACCGGTCCGTCAGGCCCGCTACGCGCAGGACGTGACCGCTCTGCTCCGGCGACACCTGCCCGCGACCCCGCAGACCGTGCAACACAAGGGTTTCCCCGGTGCGGTCGCTCTCGTCCTGGTGGGCGGGAAGGTGACGGTGCACACAGCGGTCGGTGAGGCGCTGCGTTATTCGGCGGGCCCGAAGCTGCTCGCGGCGAACCATCGCGTCGCGATGCGCCGGGACTCCATCTTCGACCTCGCCTCGGTCACCAAGGTCTACACGGCCATCCTGCTGTTGCAGCAGGTCGACAAGGGGCGTGTCGACCTCGGCGCTGCGGTGCGCGACTACCTGCCCGCCTTCACCGGCACGGGCAAGGAGCGGATCACTGTCGAGATGCTGCTCACCCACACCAGCGGCCTTCCCGTCGGTGCCAAGGTCACCGGCCTGCCCGACAACGCGGCCCGCTGGAACGCCGTGCTCGGCACGCCGCTGGTCTCCGGCGCCGTGCCGGGGAAGACGTTCCGCTATTCCAGCGTCGGGCTCATGGTCGCCGGCAAGATCGTCGAAAAGGTCACCGGCCAGCGGCTCGACCAGACGCTCAAGACCAACCTGACCGACCCGCTCGGCCTGCGCGACACCGGTTTCAACCCGAACAGCTGGCTGTCGGCCGCCGCGAAGGCCAGCAGACTGGTCGCCACCGACGCCCGCTCGTCACGGGGGCTGCTCCGTGGCGTCGTCCACGACGACGTCGCCAACCATCTCGGTGGCATCGCCGGTCACGCCGGCATCTTCGCCTCCGCGGCCGATCTCGCGGCCATCGGCCAGCTGCTCCTCAACGAGGGCGCCCACCAGGGCAAGCGGATCCTCGCCGCGGCGACGGTGCGCCGGATGCTCACCGACCACAACGCCGGCAAACCGGCCGTCGACCCCGAGCGCCCCAACCGGACCTCGGCGCACGGCCTCGGCGTCGTCCTCAACCAGAGCTGGTTCATGGGGAGGCTCGCCTCGGCCCGGACCTTCGGCCACACCGGATTCGCCGGCCCCTCGCTCCTGGTCGCGCCCGACCGCAAACTCGTCCTGGCGCTGCTCACCAACCGCGCGCACCCCAACTGGAGCTGGTCGGACCCCGACCCGGTCCGCGCCGCCGTGGGCGACCTGCTCGCCACAAAGGTCAACTGACTGGAAGGTGTGGACCATCGCGCCCCACCCTGACACGATACTTGCGCTAGTAGTGCAAATACTTCGTCCGTCCTGGTGGAGGATCGATGCACACATCTCGCCGGAGGCTGCTCTCCGTGGTGGCCGGGGTCGCCCTCGCGGCCAGCCTGTCCGCAGTCGCCGTTCCACACGCCGCCGAAGCCGCCGCCACACCGACGTACCGTCCAGTGATCTTCGTACACGGCAGCGCCGGATCGGCGGCGCAGTTCGAGACCCAGACCAAACGGCTGGCCAGCAACGGGTACCCGATCGACATCATCGAAGCCCACGAGTACGACTCACCGAACGTCGCGACGATCCTGCCCCAGGTGTACGCGGGACTCGACGCCCGGATCTCCCGCCTGCTGGCGGCCACCGGCGCGGACCGGGTCGACCTCGTCGCGCACTCCCTGGGCACCTTCGTCTCGCAGGGCTATCTCAACAGTTCGCCGGAGCGTGCCGCCCGGGTCGCGCACTACGTCAACCTGGACGGGCGCACCGCGACCTCCCCGCCGGGAGGTGTGCCAACGCTGGCCATCTGGGGCGAGGGTGACCCGGCCCGCGCCGTCGTGGGCGCGACAAACGTGCACCTGCCGGACCAGTCGCACACCCAGACCGTGTCGTCGGCGGAGTCGTTCACCGAGATCTTCGGCTTCCTCCGGGGCCGCGCGCCCCACACGACGCGGATCGTGCCGCAACTCTTCGGCGCCGCCCGGGTCTCCGGCCGCGCCGTGCTCTTCCCGAGCAACGCCGGTGTCACCGGCGCGACCCTCGAGGTCTATCCGGTCAGCCCACTGACCGGCGGCCGACTGTCACACCGGCCCGCGCATCGGCTGTCACTCGGCGGCGACGGCTCGTTCGGCCCTCTCCCGGTGCTCGCCACAGCTCGCTACGAGTTCGCCATCGTGCGCCCGGGCGCCGCGACGCACCACTTCTACTTCCAGCCGTTCCTCCGCTCGGATTCGTTCCTGCGCCTGGCGACCAGCGAGCCGGGCGAGGGCCTCAGCGGCCTGGTCGAGACCAGCGATCGGCACACCGCGCTCACGATCCAACGGCAGAAGGAGTGGTGGGGCGACCAGGGCGACGCCGGCGACCACCTCTGGATCAACGGCAGGGATGTCCTGAACGCGGCGAACACACCCCGCGCCAAGCGGACGATCGGCATCTTCGCCTTCGACGACGGCAGCGACGGCGTCACCGACCTGACGGCCCCGTTGCCGGAGTTCTTCAGCCAGACCTTCATCACCGGCATGGACGTCTTCGTTCCGGCGACGCCGGCACACCTCGGCCTGGTACGGATCACCGTGGGCCAACGCGGCGGCGGCTACGAGGTAGTCAACGTGCCCAACTGGAGATCGAGCACCGACCGGGTGACGGTCAGCGTGAACGACTTCTGACCGCGTCTCGCGGACGGCCCGGCCACCTCAGATCGAGACGGTGGCCGGGCCCGCACTCGTCAGACGGTGGCCGGGACCCGTTTGCGCACTCGTCGCCCGAAGGCGAAGCTGACCAACCCCAGGATCAACCCGGCGATCGCCAGCGCGACGCCCACCCGGGCCGGCGCGAGGTAACCGAGGCCGGCGGCGATGGCTACGCTGCCCAGCGCGGCGCCCAGGCTGTTCGCGATGTTCATGGCCGACTGGTTGAGCGCCGCGCCCATCAGTTGCGCTCCCGGGGCGACGGTGATCAGGCGCGCCTGCAAGACCGGACCGAGATACAGGCTGGTCGCACCCACCAGGAACGCGCCCACGAACAGGCCGACGCGGGACGACGCCACGAGACTGAACACGGCGATGCTCACGATCATCGCCACGAAACCGATGACCATGCTCCGCTGGAGGTCACGGTCAGCCAGCCAGCCGCCCAGGGCGTTGCCGACGGTCATCCCGAGACCCACCGCGACCAATGCCCACGGCACCGTCGCGGCGGAGAGGCCGGTGACGTCGGTGGTGACCGGAGCGATGTAGGTGTTCACCGCGAAGAAGCCGGCGAAACCGACCGCGCCGGTCGCGGCGACCAGCCAGACCTGCGAGGTCCGCAGCGCCCGCAGCTCGGTGGCCGGCGAGCCGTCGACCGCCGCGGCGACCTCCGGCACGACCGCCAGCACCGCCAGCAGGGTGAGCATGAAGAAGCCAGCGATGACCAGGTACGCGACCCGCCAGTCGACGGCCTGCCCGAGCCGCGTGATGAGAGGTACGCCGACCAGGTTGCTCACGGTCAGACCGCCGAGCACGGTGGCGAAACCACGGGCCTCGTTACCGGGGCCCATCAGGGTCGCCGCGAGCAGACCGGCCGCACCGAAGTACGCGCCGTGCGGCAGCGCCGCCGCGAACCGGGCCACCAGTACCAGGTCGAAGGTGGGGGCGAGCGCGGACGCGACAGTGCCGAGGGCGAACAGCACGAGCAGCCCGAGGACGAGCTTCTTGCGGGGCAGGCGCGCGCTCAACGCGGCGATCAGCGGCGCGCCGACGACCACGCCGAGCGCGTACGCGGTGATCATCCAGCCCGCTCGGGCGACAGCGTCCGACGACGACTGCGCGTACTCGTGCGGGAGCAGACCGCGGGCGATGTCGGGCAGCAGCCCCATCGCCACGAACTCGGTCAGGCCGACAGCGACGCCGCCCAGTGCCAGGGCGGCAAGCGCCGCCAATCGTCGACCTCTACTCAACTCGATCACCGAAAAAATTTAGCAACAGCGTTGCGTAATAGGGTGGTGAGATGACTCGCGTCACTGCCGACGTCACCTTCCTCCGCGACTACAACCAGGCACTGCTCATGGCGGTGGGGCGTACCGCTCGCACGTTCGAGCGGGCGACAGTGGTCGAGGCCACCGGCCTGACCCCACAGGCGGTCTCCAAGGTCATCGCCCGGCTGACCGCCGACGGCCTGATCCGCCCCGCCGGCGTCCGGCGCCCGGGCATCGGCAAGCCCGCGGTCGTCTACGAACTCGTCCCGGACAGCCGGTACGCGATCGGCGCCCACGTGGCCCGACGCACGCTGCGGCTCGTCCTGGTCGACCTGGCCGGCACCGTGCACCACTCGGCGGTCAGCCCACTGCCCCGCGACTTCACCCCGGAGCAACTCCTCGACGCCCTGAGCGTCGGCATCAACACGATGGCCGGCATCGGCGACCTGCGGAGCCGGCTCACCGGGCTGGGCATCGGCATGATCGGCCCACTCGACCACGCCAACGGCCTGGTCCGGGACGCCCACGGCCTGCGGCACTGGCACGACGTACCGCTGCGCGAGATCGCCGAGAAGCACCTCGGCCTCCCCGTCCACCTGGACAAGGACGTCACCGCGGGGATCACGGCGGAGGCTTGGCGGCACGGCGCGACGTTCGGCGACGCGGCCCTCATCATGGTCGAGTCCGGTATCGGCGGCGGCTTCTGGCTGGGCGGCGCGGCCCACCGGGGGGCGCACACCAACGCGGGCGAGTTCGGCCACACGGTGGTCGACCTGACCGGGCCCCGCTGCGTCTGTGACCGGCAGGGGTGCCTGGAGATCGTGCACCACCGGGCCGCCGAGGCCGGAGACATCGCACACGCCGCCCGCGTGCTGGCCGTCGGCGTTGTCAACCTGCTCCAGACCCTCGACCTCGCCCACGTGGTGCTGGCGGGCGCGGACCTTCTCCGACACCCGCAGACCTATCTCGCGGCGGTCACCGAGGCCGTCGGGGCGGACGCCCGACGCGCGGACTGGCTCAGCACCAGGGTGGCCCTGTCCAGCCTCGGCGCGGACGTGATCGCCGCGGGCGCCGCCATGCAGGTCCTCGACCAGCACTACGGCATCCCGGAACTCGCCCCGATCTGACCGCCGGCAGCCGCCGGGTGCGGGCGGTCGCGGCCCGACCGCTGGCAGCCGCCGGTGCGGACGGTCGCGGCGTTCGGTCGGCGGTGGGCGGGGACCGCGCCGCGCGCGTCGGGCCGTTACGGCACCAGGGCGTCGGATTCCACGTGGGCGCATCCGCTGGCCGGGCTCTCGCTGGAGGCGATGACCGCGTCGAGCCGGTCCCGCGCGTCGCGGAGTTGCCTGATCTGCTCGTCGATGCGGGCACGTTCGGCGCGCAGCAGCGCCCGGGACTCCGGCGTGTTGACCTTCGCGTCGACACAGGGCAGCAGGTCCAGGATGGTCCGGCTGGACAGCCCGGCCGCGTACAACGCCTGGATCAGGTGCACCCGCTCGACCGCGCTGTCGCCGTAGTGGCGTTGCCCGCCACTGCTGCGGTCGGCGGTCAGCAGGCCCTGCTCCTCGTAGTAGCGCAGGGCGCGCACCGACACCCCGGTCGTCGTGGCGAGCGCACCGATGCGCATTGCCCCTCCCCCCGTTCGGTGACACCTGTCACACGATCTTGTCCCTCACGTTGACGTCAGGTTCTAGCGTAGCTCGCGTACCGCTCCTCCCTGAAACCCGACAGGAGGCAACACGTCATGCAGATCATCGGTTCGATCGCGCTTGTCACCGGGGCCAACCGTGGCATCGGTCGGCACTTCGCCCGACAGTTGGTGGAACGTGGGGCGACCAAGGTGTACGCCACGGCCCGCAACCCCGAGCAGATCGACATCCCCGGCGTCGAGAAGCTCCAACTGGACATCACCGACCCGCGGTCCGTCGCAGCGGCTGCCGCTGCCGCACCCGACGTCACCCTGCTGGTCAACAACGCCGGGATCACCACCTACACCAACCTGGTCAACGGGGACCTGGGCAAGATCCGGTCCGAGCTCGACACGCACTTCTGGGGGACCCTGAGCATGGTCCGCGCGTTCGCGCCGGTGCTGGGCGCGAACGGTGGAGGGGGGATCCTCAACGTCCTGTCCGCGTTGTCGTGGTTCTCCTACGACGGGGCCAACGCCTACGGCGTGGCGAAGGCAGCCGAGTGGAGCCTGACCAACGGGATTCGGCTAGAGCTCGCCGGCCAGGGGACCCTGGTGACCGGCCTGCACCTGGGCGCCGCCGACACCGACATGATGGCCAGCTACGACGGCGACAAGATGGACCCCGCCGACGTCGTCCGCACCGCACTCGACGGCATCGAAGCCGGCCGGATCGAGGTCCTCGCCGACGAGTGGAGCGCGCACGTCAAGGCATCCCTGGCCAACGATCCGAGTGACTTCTACACCGAGACGGCGCGCTGACTCACTGGCAGACGGGCTGCCGGGCAGGCGGCGAGAGCTTGCCGGGCGCCAGGTGGTTCAGCCGCCGGCGGACGGCCCCGGCGTCGGCACGCCACCGGCGAGCGAACGCGCGGGTGTCGCCGACGCCGGGGCCGGTCGAAGATCCGCGGGTACGGGCAGTGCGCTGCCCTTGACGAACTGGTCCCAACTGGTGTTCCAGGCCGTCCAGCCGTTGCCTGGCTGGAGCCGGACCTCGGTGCCTATGAAGGTGACCAGGTCACCGACGTGGGTGACGCCCATCAGCCAGTCGGCATTCGCCGGCGAGATGTTCGTGCAGCCGTGCGAGACGTTGCGGTGTCCCTGATCCGACACCGACCAGGGTGCCCCGTGGATGAACTCGCCACCCCAGGTGAGCCGTTGCGCGTCCTTGACGTTCACCACGTAGCCGCCGTTCGGCTCGCCGCGCGTGTCGAACGTGGTCTGCTGGTGCTTCTCCATGATCACCATCTTGCCGCTGGACGTGGGGGTGCTGCGCTTGCCGAGGCTGACCGGGATCTTGCGGATCAGCCTGCCGTCCCGCAGCACGCGCATCTGCTTGGTGGCGTTGTGGACCTCGAGCGCCACCTGCCGTCCGATCCGGGACGTCGCGGTGCGGTCGGCGTCACCGATGTGGCTTCTGCCGATCGGCAGACCCTCCAGGCCGGCCCGGACACTGATGGTCGTGCCCGGCCGCCAGAAGTCGGGAGCCCGGTAGTAGACCTGGCTGCCGTCGTCCACCCAGGACCAGACACCCGGCTGGGGCGGGTTAGTGGTGACGAACAACCGACGCTGCACGTCGGCGCGGGCCGCCCCGGCGACGGGCGGATCGAAGCCGATGGTCACCGGCATGGCCGTGCCGTACGTCTGTTTGTCGGCGAAGTACAGGGTGCTGGTCACCTGCGGCTTCGTCGACGCCGCCGCGGTGGTGAAGGTGGTGGTGCGGGTGGTCGTCCGCCCGGAGTCGGCGGTGGCGGTCACCGCCGCGGTGTAGGTGTGCTGCGGCCGCAAGGGAGTGGTCGGCACCCAGGCCGAGCCGTCCTCGCGTGGCTCCGCCCGGACCAGCGTGCCCGTGTCGTCGACGATGCGCACGGCGGTGATCTTTCCGCCCGTGACGAGCGGAACCACCTCGGCGCTGAGTGGCACGTTCCGGGACAGGTCGGCGGGCGTGAGAGTCAGTTCGGGCGATGGCACCACCTGCTCCGCGGGGCGTGCGGCGGGCTTCCGCTCGGTGGTGCACCCGCCGAGGACCAGCGGTGTCGCCGCGACGGTCACCGCCACGAGCGCCATGCGCCTTCGTAACCCCATCCAACGTCCCCCGGCTTCCGTGTGCTCCGTGGCGGCAATTCTCTCCGCGTCGGCGGCGCCCTGCGCCGTTTCTCGGAAATCACGCCGCGAAGGGGGGAACGTTCGGCGCGGCACCCGTCCGGTCGCGCCTCCCTTTCGTGATCCTCGGGGCATTGAAGCGTGATGCTGACGTGGAATGCTGCGGACATGCGCAGAAGACAACGTCCGTGGATTCTGTTAGCACTCCCCCTCCTCCTTACCGCCTGCACCCCGCCGGATGAGCCGCTGGTCGCTCTCGCCGTTCAGGACGGCCGGCCGGTCGGCGTGCTGGTGACGTGCGACGACGATTTCGCGCAGCTCGGCGTGTTCGAGAACGACCACCAGGACGAGCCGGGCCGGCGACCGCTGATCAAGTGGGACGTCAGCGGCCAACCCACGAGTGAGGTCGTGGAGGTCACCCTGTTGGGTCAACCACCGCAGGGTTGGGAAGTCGACGAGCCGGTCGACTTCCCGGGGCCTGAACCAGGCGTGGAGGTGGACGTCCAGTTGCTCACCGAACTTCGCCCCGGAGTCACCTACAGCCTCGACGGGTCAAGTCGCCGTAAGGCCATCCCGGTGGACTTCACCCTCGCGGACCTGCCGCGCATCGGCCCGGACCAGGTCTTGGCGCCGCGCGGACATGACGATACGAAGGTCATGTCCCGGGAAGCCTTCCTGCACAAGGCACGCGACAAGTGCTGAGCGGGACGGCGGTGGGGGGACCCGGCAGGAAAGCAGAGCGCCGCCGCAGCCGCCGATTACAGTTTTCGGCGAGAATCAAAGAATTGAGATTGAGCCGATACCGCGCCGGCTCCACAGAGCTGACCAGGCAATCGCTGAGCGCTATTTAAAGGAGAATTAATCGTCTCAGTTGGAAACGAGCAGGGGGCCGACTCGTATTCTTCGTGCTCGGAAGAAAGGTGCGCCCCCGTTGATAGATCTCCGATCCACCCCTCGACACCGTCGTTCCGTAACCGCCCTGCTGCTGGTGAGCGTGGCGCTCGCCGGCGGATGCAGGGAGGCGCCGGGCAGCCCCGGCGCGTCCGGCCCGTCCAGCGACACCGGCATCGGCTCGCCTGGCCCGGACTCGCCGACTGCCACCGCCCCGGGTGACCCGTCGGCCACGCCGAGCGCTCCGGGCACCTCGGCCACCCCGTCTGCGCCGGGCAAGCCGGGAACGCCGGCGACCAGCGCCGCCCCGCCCACCGCTTCCGGCGGCTGGATCACCATCGACGCCGCCGCGCAGGCCGCCGCGACGAAGGCGTTCTTCGCGCGCAAGCCCAAGCCGGTGACCGGCAACCCCGTCAAGGTGCCCGAATTCAACGTCGGCTGTACGATCAGCCACCACAACAGCGACGACCCGATCGTGCTGCCGAAGCTGGTGGGCGGCTCGCACAACCACACGTTCTGGGGCAACAGGTCGACCGGCGCCAACGCGACCGCCGACTCGCTGCGGGCGTCCAAGGCGACCACCTGCAACTCGCCGGACGACCAGTCCGCCTACTGGGTGCCGACGATGTACCAGAACGGCAAGGTCGTGGACCCGAAGGAGGTGACCGTCTACTACGGTTCCCGCCTGAAGGACCCGAGCAGGACCCAGCCCTTCCCGTTCGGCCTGCGAATGATCACCGGTGACGCCAAGAACCAGGTCGACACCCCGGACAAGCAGGGCAATCACTTCTGGTGCGCCGGCATCGGCGGCGAGATCGGCCGCAGCGCCGACAAGACGTTCCCGGTCTGCGCCAAGACCGCGAACATCGTCCGGCAGATCACCTTCCCGGACTGCTGGGACGGCAGGCACCTGGACAGCCCCGACCACAAGGCGCACATGGCCAACGGGGACCACACCGGGGCCTGCCCCAAGAGCCACCCGGTGCCCGTCCCGTCGGTGTCCTTCGTGATCTCGTACCCGTTGAGCGCGAACACGGACGGCATCACCCTCGCGTCCGGCACGTCGTTCTCCATGCACGCGGACTTCTTCAACGCGTGGAAGGACGAGGCGCTCGCCGCACGGGTGCGCAACTGCCTTGACCAGGGCATGAAGTGCAACTCGGCGGGCAACTTCTGAGCTGACCTGGCCCGCGCGTCGTCGCCGCTCGGCGACGACGCCCAGCGAGGTCTCCGGTGGACGGGTTCATCGACCGGGCCACACCCGATGCCGGAGACCTCGCGCCAGCCGACTGACTATCTACTTTCACAGCACATTGAGGAAGTCGACAGCCGCCGGGAACGCGCCCCACGCAAACGCCTGCCGAACGGTGGCGGCGCGGGTCCTCCTTACCAGGGCGTTGGTCGACTACTGCCTGGCTCGGTCGGACTGGCACGCCTGCGGTGCCGCTGCATCCGGCAGCTCGGCATCCCTGGTCCATCCGAGGAATCGGCGGTGCAGTACACCGGCCGGTGTCCACCGCATGTCCTCGGTCGCCTGCACCAGGTAGGACCCGAGGTAGAGGGCCAGCGACACTGGCGCATCGGCATACTCCGCGCGCAACTCGCGCTTGCGGGTCGTGCAGGGCCAGGGCAGGCCGCAGCCACCGCAGCTCCGGATCGGCATGACCGGGCCGTGGACAGTCACCGCGCACCCGCCAGAAGTCGCGGTGCTCGTCAGCGTCCGCCGACCGGTCGCCCATTCGACCTGCCAACAGGGGTACGACGTGAGCCAGGCCCACCACGTCCGGCAGCCGCTACACCTGCCGCCCAGCCCTCGGACGCGAACCGCGACGATCGCCTTCTGCTGCTGGCTACTCACTGCTCGCCTTCCCGCGGCCAGTGGCCACGACTGATCGGAATCCGGTGCCGGGCACGGCACGGCAAGTCGACTCCGCAGCGGCAGACATGTCGCCAGAGCCGCCACGACCACACCGGCCGGTGCCTGCGGGCGAGAGTCAGCGCGACGGCCGAGAGGTATTCGTCATACGAGACGCGCCGCACGGACCTCTCCCTCGTTCGAGCACGAGGACGACTTCCCGCCCTCGACGCTGAGGGGACGCGGCGACCAGGCGATATCCGCACCGCCCGCCGCATCCCTTGAGCAAGAAGCTACGGTGAGTCGCGGGGCGGAATGGGTACGGTTTCTACCCCTGAATCAGGAGAGCAGCCCAACCTTTATCGCGAGGTCTCGGGCGTCGTCACGAGTGGAACGTGGGCCATCGAGCAGGTCCAAGGTGATCTGGCGTGCGTACCCGTTGAAGCGAATCGTCTCCGGGGCCGACTCGTACGCCTGCCGGAGGGTCATCACGGCCGCTTCCTTGTCGTCCTTGCCGTAGTGCGCCCGCGCGACCTCGATGAGATGGCGTGCCCGGCGCGGCCTCGACGGGATCGCCGCGGAATCATGGCGGCGTGCCTGTCGCACCGCCTCCCCGGAGTTCTGCAACTCCACCGCCACGGTCACCGCGTGAGCGCCCATGATGACCTGCGAGAACGACGTCTGCGGCTGATAGAAACCCGTTGGCAGGCGCTGCGCCACCTGATCCGCGCGATCCCAGTACCGCCAGGCCCTACCTTCCTCACCAGCACGGGCGGCGGTGTAGGCAGCCTCAAAGTTCAACGCACCCCAGAGCGCCAACAGGTTCGTGTTCCCGTCGGTCGCACGCGACTCCAGCGCCGACAGGAGGTCCACTGTCACCGACGTCGCGGTGTCCCAGTCACCGGCATCCCGATGCACCTGGCACAGGAACCACCCCGCGCACGCCACCGCCTCCGGGTCGCCGGACTCCTGCGCCGCCACCATCGCCCGGTCCGCGACCCGCCACAACACCTCGGCAGCGGGTTGGTAGGCAAGGAACATCTGCGTCAGCCCGAACGTCTCCGCCAACAGGGCCTGAGCCTGCCGACGCTCATCACCCTCGTACGCCAACACGGCGCGCTGCACGTCGCGCAGCAACCCCGGCAACAACCCGCCCAGCACGGTGCGGTGGTCCGACGCCTGATGACGCGCACGCCATGCCATCGCGAGCCGGTCCCTCAGGCTCGTCAACGGCTCCGGGGAAACATCGTCGGATAGTGCGAAGCGGTTGACCGCGTCCCGGACGGACGGCAGCGCCGGATGCTCGGGCCCGTTGACCACAGCCGACCGGGCCCCCAACTCGCCGGCGAGGGCGGACACCTCGACCTTCAGAGCACGCGCGATCCGGTCCAGCATGTGAATACGCGGCGGCAGGATCCGATCGGTCTCCACCGCCTTGACCCACTCGGCACTGCGACCGACCAGTCCGCCAAGCACCGCACGGGTCTTGCCGGACCGCTCACGGTAGGCCTTCAACCGCTGCCCGAAAGTCAGTTCCGGCAGGGAATCCATCCCGAACCTCCTCGTAGCGCGGAAGCACCAGCCGTATCCAGGGCCGACGTTGCATCAACGCTACCGAGCAGCCAAGATCCTCATAACCCCTCGCTTACACGTTCTGGGCGCTCCGGCTGACCCCGTCCGCACACACCTCTGACGTCGGGGTTGGTCCGTCGCTGGCTGGCTTCGAAGCTCGCTGATCGGCCTGTTGCTGTGACAGCAACAGGCTGACTGCTTCAGTGTGAACGAAGTCAGGTAAAGGCAGTAGTCGCAGTAGACGGCGTGACGGTAGAGGTGACCAGGCAGGCTTCCCCAACCCGACGAGTTGGCTGGCCAGCTCCGCGTCGATGGGGCACAACGCCAGGCAAGCGCGGCTCGCGACGGTCCGACCCGTTACGACGGCGGTGGCCGGTCACCCCCACGGTTCGGGGTGACCGGTCACCGTCGCGTCGGTCGGTCAGAGCCGGGCGGCGCCCGCCTCGGTGGCCTCCTGCACGGCCGAGGTACGGCGAAGCTCGGCTCGCTGGTCGCCGGCCTCTTCACGATCCGGAGCGGCCACTCGCGCCGCCCGGTTGGCGGTCGCCGCGGCCTGGTCACCGGTCACCCCGCCACGGATCCGGTTGTTGGCGGCCACCTGGGCGGCCGGGTCGTTGGACGTCACCGCCAACTGACCGTTGATGATGTTGTCGTCGACGGTGACCCCACCGGTGGTGCTGGTGATGCTCACGTCCCCACCCCAGTAGCCGCCGGAGGCACAGCTGTCGAGGGTGCCGTTCGGGCCGAGCTGCACACCGCCCAGGTTGCCGGCGAAGGTGGCCCGGCCCTGGACCGCACTGCCACACACCACGCTGCCGGTGGCGCTGTTGAGCACCGACAGCGTGCCGTCGACGAACGAGTCGTGCAGGTCGGTGTAGTAGGTGCCGGTGCTGCTGATGTTGCGCTGCACCTGGGTGCCCCGGTCGAGCCGGACCTCGCCGGCACCGACGTTGACGTGTCCGGTGACCGTCGACGCCTCGGCGAACAGGAAGCTGTCGATGGTCGTGGAGCCCTTCGGCCGTACGGTGACGGTGCCGGTGCGGGCGTCCTTGAGGAAGATGCCGTACCCCCCGGCCGCGAGCACCACCTGTCCGTCGACTGTCGTCTCGGTGGCGTCGAGGTACCCGTCGGTGGCGACGCGTACCTCACCGCTGACCCGGCCACCGGTCACCACCAGGTTGCCGCCGGCCGCGACGGTGACGTTGCCGGTGATCGTGGTGCCGGTGAGCGCGCAGGACTCGCCGGCGGGCACGAGCAGGTCGTTGGGCACGGTCACCGCGCCGCCGGTGCCGATGCAGTGGGTGACCAGGTCGGCGTGTGCGGTGGGCGCCACGGCCAGCACCGAGGCCGCGATGACGGCGCTCACGGTGGCGAGCTTGGCGACGGTACGTCCGGGCATCGTGGTACTCCCTGTCGGTGAGGTTCGAGGACTCATGCGCCGACGTCCGATCGGGCCGCGGCCCGGACGATGGCGCCCTGCTGCCGCCGGTCGAGCGTGCCGCCGGTCACGAGAGCGGCGGTGACCGCTTCGACGTGTCGGACGAATTCGGCGTGGCCGGGGTAGTCGGCGTGTTCGTCGATCAGATCGTTGATGGTGCAGCCGTCGCCGGTGTCCACGTTGGCCACACCGCTGTCGTTGCCGTCGATGACCACTGTGGCCCGGGTGTCGGAGCCGGGGCAGCGGTCGGTGCTGTCGGCCACCACTGTGAACGACGTCGACTGCTCGGTGGAGGAGTTCCCCGCCGTGTCGGTCGCCCGGTAGCGCACTGTGTGCGCGCCGGGTGCGCGGACGGCGACCGGAGCGGTGTACGCCGTCCAGCCTCCGGTGTCGAGCGCGTACTCGATCTTCGCCACCCCCGACTCGGCGTCGGTGGCCGTGACGGTGACGGTCGCTCCGCCGACGTACCCGCCGTCGTCGTTCCGGTCACCGGCCACCGTGGCGGCGACAGTGGGTGGGGTGGTGTCCTCGGCCTGCGGCTCGACGACGGTGAAGTGGGACATCTGCTCGGCCGACGTGTTGCCGGCGACGTCGGTGGCCCGGTAGTGCAGCATGTGCATCCCGGTCGCGTTCACCACGATCGGCGTCGTGTACGCGGTGAAGGCCGCCCCGTCCAGCGCGTACTCGATGGTGGCGACACCGGATCCGCTGTCGGTGGCGGTCAACGTGGCGGTGGCCGTACCGATGTAGTTGCCGTCGCCGTCGCGGTCGCCGGCCAGTGCGGCCGTGACCACCGGCGCGGTGGTGTCCTCCTCCCCCGGCTCGACGACCCGGAACGACACCGAGCCGACGGCGCTGGTGTTGCCGGCCTGGTCGGTGGCGCGGAACTGCACCGCGTGGTCGCCGATCGCGGTCACCCGCACCGGCTCGGTGTACGGCAGGAAGCTGGTGTCGTCGACCTGGTACTCGACGGTCTGTACCCCCGAGTCGGCGTCGGTGGCCGTCACTGTCACAGTGGCCGCGCCGAGGTAGTTGCCGTCCTGGTCCTGGTCGCCGGAGACCGCGGCGGTCACTGTCGGCGCGGTGGTGTCGCCGCCGCCACCGCCCTCGGTGACCACCAGCTCACCCACCATCGAGCTGTGGCCCGGGATCGAACAGAAGTACCGGTACCGGCCCGGGGTCAGCGTCACGGTCGCCTGGTGGCGGCCGTCGTTCGCGTCGAACGGGCTGGCCAGGATGTTGACCGTGACGTCGTGGTTGTAGCCCTCGGTGCTGGTGTCGAAGGTCAGGGTGTGCGGCATCCCGGTGGTGTTTCCGGTGGCCGCGCTGTTCTCCCAGATGATCGTGGTCGCTCCGGCCACCGCCGTGGCGGGCGCGGACTTGTATTGGGTGATGCTGTCGTCGGCGGTCCAGGTCAGCACCTGGTCGGCGGCGACACGCGGGGCGGCGGAGGCGGGCGCCACTGCCAACGGGATCACCGTGAGCAGGAGCGCCGCCAGCGCGGCCGTCAGTCGTCGGGTCATCGTCACTCCTAGAGTTCCCGCGCACGGATGTTGCGGAACTCGGTCAGGTCGTTGTCACCGTGGTTCTGCAGGCCGATGAAGCCGCGCAGGAACTGCCGCAGGTCGGTCGGCGGGTCGCCGGCGCGCGACGACTGCTTGCCCGGCGTGTTGTCGAACTCGTTGATCACCACGCCGTTGCGGATCATCGTGTAGTGCTGCCCGACGACGCGGATCTCGTAGTCGTTCCACTCGTTCTTCGGCGTCACGCCGGCCTGGGCCAGCGGCACCGGGTCGAAGTTGTAGACCGAGCCGGTCTTCTGCGGCTCACCGGTGTCACCGTCGTAGATCTGGATCTCGTGTCCGCAGTAGATAGCCATCCAGGCGGGTGAGGTCCGCGCCGACCCGACCGTGCCGCAGCTGTCCGGTGGCCGCTGGTCGAGGGGGGTTCGCAGGTCCGGGAACCGGACGAAGACTCCGGTGTTGGCCCGGCCGGTGCCCGGCGCGATGTCCTTGAACTGCACCTTCAGCGAGAAGTCGCCCAGCTCCTTGGTGTGCCAGAGCATGCCCAGGCCACCGCTGGAGCGCAGCGCCCCGTCGGGCTGGATGGCCCACGACCCCGTCGGCGCCTGCTGCCAACCGCGCAGCGACTCGGCGGTGCCGTCGAAGAGCGGCTCGTACCCGGTGTGCCCGTCCCGGCCGATCTCCGACGCGGCGGCCAGGCGGGTGAGGGTGCCCGCTTCGCGGGTGCTGAGCAGGTCGTCGTCCTGCAACGCGCGGGCCACATCGGTCACGTGCCGGACGAAACCGTTGTGGTCGGCCCAGGTGCTCTCGTCGTCGATCAGGTCGTTGGCCGTGCAGCCCTGCCCGACCGTGCGACTGGGCACCCCGGTGTCCGTGTCGCCGAGCCACACCGTCGACCGGTCGTCGGGCACCGCGCAGCCCACCGTCACAGTGGTCTGCACCGTCGCCGTCTGACCGTCGGCGTACGTGACGGTCAGCTTCGCGGTGTAGGTGCCGACCCGGGCGTACACGTGCCGAGGGTCCGCCTCGGTCGACGTGGCGCCGTCGCCGAACTCCCACCGGTGGCTGACGCCGCCGGAGCGGGAGCCGTTGAAGGCGATGGTCAGCGGCTTGTTCTGCACGGCGACCGAGGTCGCCGCCGGCGCCGGGGTGGGCGCCCCGCCGGTGTAGGTGATCCGGATCAGCTTCTGGTTCGCGTGCAGGCTGAAGAACCCGCCGCCGTAGTCGAGCAGGTAGAGCGCGCCGTCCGGGCCGAACTTCGCGTCCATCCAGCTCTGCAACCGGGTGTCGCCGTTGCCACCGGGGATGATGGCCCGCAGCGACTCGGCGTACACCGGTGGGGCGGCCTGCGGCACGCCGGCCGGGTCGACGGTGACCGCGATCCGGTTGGACGCGTTCGACTGGTCGCCGATGAGCCACTTGCCGTCCCAGTGCTCCGGCCACGCCACGCCACTGGCGGTGTCGACGAGGCTCCGGTGGTACGTCGGGCCGGACATGATGGCCTGCCCGCCGCCGCGCAGGTACGGCTGGGTGTAGGTGGCGTCGGCCGCCACGTAGGTCGGCAGGCCGCTGCCGTCGGTCCGCTTCGGGAACACCGGGCCGCCGCCGTCCGGCGAATACCAGATCATGTTGTCCCGGGCCGCCGGGATGTCCACGAGTCCGGTGTTACGCGGCGACTCGTTCTTCAGGTTGTCGCAGTCGTACCAGCCGGTCAGCACCGTCGCGTCGGTGGTGCTGCGGTCGCGGTACGGCTGCCGGTTGCCCATGCAGTACGGCCAGCCCTGATTGCCGGCCGAGGTGATGATGGTGGCTGTCTCGTACTTCGCCGGGCCCAGGGTGGGGCTGGGCGACGAGGCGTCCGGGCCGACCCAGCCGGCGGTCAGCCACTGGTGCACCGGGTCGATCTGGAGACGGGCGATGTTGCGCACGCCCATCACGTAGATCTCCGGTCGGGTCTTCTCGGTACCCGGTGGGAAGAGGTTGCCCTCCGGGATGGTGTACGTGCCGTCCGCCTCCGGGTGAATCCGGATGATCTTGCCGGCGAGGTCGTTGGTGTTACCCGACGTGCGGCGGGCGTCCTGGAACGAGATCCCCTGGTACTCCTGGGTCCAGTTGTTGCCGGCGTAGCCCTGCGACCCCTCGGAGGAGTTGTTGTCGCCGGAGCCGACGTAGAGGTTGCCCTTGGCGTCGAACGCCATACCGCCGCCAGCGTGGCAGCAGCTGTGGACCTGCACCGGGAACTGCAACAGATCCTTTCGGGTGGCCTGGTCGATGGTCTGCGCCTGACGGTCGTAGGTGAACCGCGAGACGGTCCGCTGACCGACCCGCTTCACCCGGTCGACCGAGTCGTGCGGCATCCAGTAGACGTAGAGCCAGCCGTTCTCGGCGAACTTGGGGTCGGGCACGATGCCGAGCAGACCCTCCTCGTTCTTGACCAGCTCGGAGCCGCTGCCCCGGTTGCCCATCACCTCCAGGGTGGTGAGCAGCTTGACCTGCTTGGTGCGCGGGTCCCAGGAGTGGATGGTGCCGCAGCCCAGGCCGACCTTCGGGTTGTTCCAGTCCGCGATCGGGCCGCTCGGGCAGGCCGCCTTGCCGACGTAGAAGACAGTGCCGTCGGGCGCGATGGTGAGCCCGTGCGGCTCGCCGATCTGGTCCAGCTGGCCGGTCTGGTTCGCTGCGGTGAGTCGCTCCACCTTGTAGTTCGCGGCGATGGTGGCCTGGCAGTCGCCGCGTACCCGACCGGTGGTCCAGTTGAGGGCGCCGGCGAGGTGCGTGCGGAACGCCTCCTCGCCGTAACTGCCCTCGGTGTGGCCCATGCCGGTGTAGAACGACCGGCCGCCGTCGTAGTCCCGGCACCAGGACACCGGGTGGAAGGCGCCGTTGGCGGCCGCCCCCGGGTTGTAGTGCCGCTCCTCGACCTGGGCGAGCGTGTGCACGGTGCCGATCGGGTTCGGGTCCCAGTTCTCCCAGCGGTCGGACCGGGTGAGGGTCATCGGCAGCGACGCGGTGGCCGGGTGCTTGCGGTCCAGGATGTTCACCACCGCGCGGTTCACCGCGGGCGGCTCCGGGGCGGTGGTGCTGCCGGTGAACAGGCGCAGATCGGCGAGTTGGACCAGCGGCTCACCGCTGTTCGCGGTGACGTTCAGCCGGTAGCGCGAGAACTCCTGCGGCGTGGCGATGTCGAACCGGCGGGTCTGGAACCGGTCCGGGAAGGTCTGCCCGGTGCGGCGGTCCAGGTCGGTCCAGCTCTGACCGTCGGTGGAGCCCTGCAGGGTCCAGTCCTTCGGGTCACGACCGGCCGAGTCGTTGGCCGACGTGAGCGCGTACCCGGTGATCTTCTTCGGTGCGCTCAACTCGTACGCCACCCACGCGGTCGGGGTGCGGACCAGCCACTTCGTGTTGGCGTCGCCGTCGGTCAGCTTCTCCTTGGTCTCGTTGGGCGGGTTCTCGCCACTGGCGGTCACCCGCGCCACCGGCTCGGCGACCGGGATGGCGCCGGCCGGGCGGGTGCCGATCAGCCCGGTGAACCAGGTGGAGTCGACCTGGGCGCGGGCGGCGTCGGCGATGCCGACGAAACCGCCACCGGCCTTGACGTAGTTCTGGAGCGCCGACTCCTGGTCGCGATTCAGCGCGGCGCCCGTCGCGGAGAGAAAGACCACGCTGCGGTACGCGGACAGCCCGGCCGTGGTGAAGGCGCCCGGGTCCGTGGTGGCCGTGACATCGATGTCATGACCGGCACCAAGCTGTTTGATGGTGTCCACCGCGCGAGAAACCGGGTCCTGCTGCTCGGCCACCGGGCCGTGGAACACCAGGACCGCGGTCTTCTGCTGCTGCGCCGCCTGCGGGGCGGCCGCCGTTCGTGGTGCGGCCGCGGCCGCCGTCGATGCCGGGATCAGTGTCGCGAAGGCCGCTACCGCGGCGAGGGTTCGTCGTAGTTTTCTGGTCATGCCCGTCCCCACTTTCGGTTCGGTCAGCTGTCGTGCGTGTGGGTGTGGCCCTGGAACCGGTGGATCGCCTCCTCGGCACCCGGCGGCATGCTGCCGTCGGCGTTGCGCACCAGGAAGATCCCGGCCATGCCGCCGTCGGAATGCGTCTGCACGTGGCAGTGGTACATCCACGCGCCGGGTCCGACGCCCTCCCCGGCAAGCACCTGGAAACCGAACGAGCTGCCGGGGTTGAGGTCCTTGTTGTCGACCACCAGGCTCGGGTCGCTCGGCCCCTCCAACATTCCGGTGCGGTTGTCCGCCCAGCGGTGCGCGTGCAGGTGGAAGGTGTGGAACAGGTTGCCGTGGCCGATGGCGATCCACTCGACGCGCTCGCCCAAATTCGCCTCGAACATCGGGGTCGCCGGGGCCATCTTGTTGTTGATCATCATGTCGTGGAACACGGCCGTGAACTGCTTCGACGGCAGGATGTCTCCGCGCCGCCGCACGATCAGCGCGCCGTACAGTCCCTTCGCGACACCGCCGGTGCCGTGGTCGGTACCCATCGCGTGATCGTGGTAGTGCCAGTAGCCGGCGCTGCCCGGCATGTACCGCCGGCCGGCCGCGGCCACCATCTCGTGTGAGCGCCAGACGTACGTCCGCGTCTCGCCGGGGTTGTTGAACGAGGCGTTGAACGGGCTGCCGTCGGACTCGGTGCTGTAGTCCACCCCGTGCGGATGGATGGAGAGCCGCTGGGTGGTGGTGTTGACCAGGGTGATCTCCAGGGTGTCACCCTCGTACATCTCCAGGATCGGGCCCGGAACGGTGGCCTGGCCGGGTGCCAGGCCGTACCCGAACAGGTTGCCGGGCAGCTGCTCGGCGTAGATGGTGATCTTCTTCGTGACGCCGGCGGCGGCCCGGGCGGGGCTGCCTCCGAACGCGCTGCCGATCGCTGGGGCGGACGCGCCCAGCGCCCCGGCGGCGAGCGCTCCAGTGGCGATCAGCGATCTGCGGGACAGGTGGCGGTGAGGGCCACCAGCGTGATCGTCCATGGGTCTCCGTTCCCAACCGGGCGAAGACGCGACGAGGGCAGGGTGCATCGACCCGAGCACGGGGGCGGTAGCACGACTGAGGGTGAGGCTCGTCGCGAACTTTGCTCGGAAGACTCAAAGCTTTCTATGGATAACAGCAACTTATGTAATCCATCGACGAAAGTACAGCTCTGATTGCAAAAAGATTACCTTGACATCACGACGTCGGTCGATTGACATAGACCTGACACACAAGCAGACGCCGGGCTGCCGTCAATGCGGCAGCCCGGCGGGCAGACGTACGGAAGCTGTGGTCAGGGATCGTGGCGGGGGTCAGCCGGCCGACTGTGGGCCCGTCTGGTCGGGCTCACCGAGCTGCGCGACGTGGGTCGGGTCGAGGACCCGGGAGAGGAACGCCCGGGTCCGTTCGTGCTTCGGCGCGCCGAGCACCTTCTGCGGCGGCCCCTGCTCGACCACCACGCCACCATCCATGAACACCACCCGGTCGGCGACGTCGCGGGCGAACGCCATCTCGTGGGTGACCACCATCATCGTCATGCCGTCCTCGGCCAGCTTGCGCATGACGGTGAGCACGTCGCCGACGAGCTCCGGGTCGAGCGCGGAGGTCGGCTCGTCGAAGAGCATCAGCTTCGGCTCCATCGACAGCGACCGGGCGATCGCCGCCCGCTGCTGCTGCCCACCGGAGAGCTGCGCCGGGAAGGCGTCGGCCTTGTCGGTCAGCCCGACGCGCTCCAGGTTGGCCCGGGCGATCCGCTCGGCCTCGGCCCGACCTCGCCGGAGCACCCGGCGCTGGGCGATGGTGAGGTTGTTCAGGACGGTCAGGTGCGGAAACAGGTTGAACGACTGGAACACCATGCCGATGCCGCGGCGGACCGCGTCGATCTCGACGTCCGGGTCGGTCATCTCGACCCCGTTCACCCAGATCTTGCCGGCGGTCGGCTCCTCCAGCAGGTCGACGCAGCGCAGCAAAGTCGACTTGCCGGAGCCGGACGGCCCGATGACGCAGACCACCTCGCCCTGGCCGACCTCGAAGTCGATGCCCTTGAGCACCTTGAGTGGCCCGAAGGACTTGTGCAGGTCGCGGATCTCCACGGCAGGGCGGGAGGGGGTGGTCGTCATCGGGGTCACCGAGCCTTGGCGTAGCGGAGTTCGAGGCGTCGTACCACCTGCGACAGCGGCAGGGTGATCACCAGGTAGGCGAGGCCGGCCACCAGCAGCGGGGTCGCGTTCACCCGGTCGTTGAGCATGTCCCGACCGAACTTGGTGATCTCGATCGTCTGCGCCGTCACCCCGAGCACGTAGGCCAGCGACGAGTCCTTGGTGAGCAGGATGAGCTCGTTCGTCAGCGGCGGGATCACGATCCGGAACGCCTGCGGGATGACGATCGTGCGCATGGCGGTGAAGTGCGACATGCCGAGGGTCCGCGCCGCCTCCATCTGCCCCTTCGGCACGGCCTGGATGCCGGCACGGATCGTCTCCGCCATGTACGCAGCGGCGGTCAATCCGAGGCCGATCGCGATCGAACCGAACACCCCGCCCGGAATCTCGCGCTCCGGGAAGGCGATCGGGATGCCGTACCCGACGAGGAAGAGCACCAGCAGCGCGGGCAGACCCCGGAACAGCTCGATGTACGCCGTGGCCACCCAGCGGTACGGCGCCACCCGGGACAGGCGCATCAGCGCCAGGATGGTGCCGAACACGAGGCCGAAGGCGAACGCGCCCAGCGTGTAGAGGATGGTGTTGCGCAGCGCGACGGTGATGATCGTCGGGAACATCGACTTGATGATGTCGACGCGGAAGAACGCGTCGGCCAACCTGTCCCAGTCAGCGGCGACGAGCACCGTGGCGATGATGGCGATGAAGACCAGGTACTGGAGCCCGAGGGACAGCCGCTCCCGCTGGCGGCGTCGCAGCTTCACGTTCGCTCGTTGCCTTCCCGGAGGTTACCGACGTCGGAGGGCGCGCGGGACGCGCGCCCTCCGGTAGTGCGTGGCGCTCAGGCGCTCGGCCGCTCTGCGGCTCAGGCGCTCGGCTGCTTGCCGATCCACTTCTCGTAGATCGTGTTGTACGTGCCGTCCTGCTTGGCCTTGGCCAGCACCTCGTTGATCTTCTTGAGCAACTCCGGGTTGGCGTCCTTCTTCACGGGGAAGCCGTACTGCTCGCCGGTGTCGAACTCGGCGGCCACCTCGAACCCGCCCGGGTTCTTCTTCAGGTACTCGGTCCAGACCGGCAGGTCGTTGATGGCGGCCTCGACCTGGCCGTTGGAGACGGCCTGCTGGAGGGCGGCGAGATCCTCGAACTCGACGAGCTTCAGGCCCTTCTCGGACTCGAGCTTCTTGGCGTAGTCACGACCCGTGGTGGCCGCCTGGACGCCGAGCTTCCTGCCCTTGAGGTCGTCGAGCGACTTGTACGTCTTGCCGGTCTTCACCAGCATCGCCTGGGTGGCGTCGAAGTAGGGATCGGAGAAGTCGACCACCTTCCGCCGCTCCTCGGTGATGGTCATGCCGGCGGCGGCCGCGTCGCACTTGCCGGTGTTCAGGTCCTGGCCGGACTTGATCCCCTCGAACGGGGTGTCGATGATCGTCTGCTCGACGCCGAGCTCCTTGGCGACCAGGTCCATGATCTCGACGTCGAAGCCGGTCACCTTGCCGCTGGCGTCCTTGGACTGGAACGGCGGGTACGGCAGGTGGGTGCAGACGGTCAGCTTGCCCGCCGCGACCAGCTTGACGCCGCTCGCCTGGACCTCGCTGTCGTCCTTCTTCGCGCAACCCGCGGTCAACGCGAGGGCGGCGACGGCCACGACGAGACCGGCCTGACGGACGGCGCTTGGGAACCTCACGGCTGTGTCCCTCCGATTCGGCTTCCAATACACAGAAAGCCAATCTGGTTCATAGACTTTGCGATAAGCGACCGTACCCGATCCGGCGGGTCGCCCCCAGATCACGCTGCGACCGTTCAGCCGACGCGGCAGACCGACCCCCGCCGACAAACCGGACACTTACGCAGCAACGTGCCTCAGCCACCGGTTCCCTCGGCCGCCCCGTCCGGGGTGAGCGCCCCTCCGTGGGGGTCTGTGTCCAGGAACACGTGTTGGTGGCCATGGCCGGCGTCCACGCTGATCTGGTCGAGCTGGGTCGCCGCGACCGACCAGATCGTCGCGGCCTCGGCGGCCTGCCGCGCGGTGACGTCCAGCAGAGCCGCACGCTGGGCGGCCGGAACACCGGCGGCCAGCGCGTACGCGTCGACGGCCAGCGACGCCTGCTGGACCGCTCCGCGCAGCCCTCCGCGCGCCACGTTGGTGGCGGTGGTCCCCGACGGCGGGTCGGCGAACGGCTCGGCCGCCTGGCGCATGACCTCCTGCCACTGGCGTGCCTTCGCCGCGTCCGGCGCACGTCCGGCGGTCGTCTCCGTCTTGAGGGCGGCCAGCACCGGGGCGACCTGGTCGCGAACGCGGCGGGCCGTCTCGATCAGCTCCACGATCTGCTGAGCGTCCCGCTTCGCCTCGTCCTGCTTGATGCTCGCGATGGTCGCCTCGGTCGCGTCCGGGCGGCCCAACTGGTAGCCGATCAACCCACCCAGCAACGCGGTGACCAGGGCGATCACGCCCGCGACGGCCGCGAAGCGCACTGTGCGCTGGCGGCGCACGTCGGCCTTGTCCAGCTGGTAGGAGGGTCGGCCGGTACGGCGCGCCATCGCATCTCCTCACATCGATGGTGTGGGGCCAAAGATTAGCCGCCCCCCGTGACGTCAGTCGATAGCGAGGGCTTCGACACCCGCCCCTAGACCGGGTAGCCCCACTCGGCCAGCGACTTCTCCAGCACCCGTTCGATCGCGGCGAGCTGCGCCGGGCTGAGTTCGTCCCGGTACGCCTCCGCCCGGCCCACTGTGAAGTCGTACCGGGAGAAGCCCTTCTCGAAGGTGGTGGACCAGCTCAGCCCGAGGAAGTCGAGCATCCGGCCGACCTGCTCGCGCGGCTGCTCGACCAGGTCCTCGTAGCGCACGTCCAACCACTGGCCGGCCGGGTGCCGCAGCCGGGCCTGCGCGAAGGCGTCCATCAGCATCTTCCAGCCCAGCGCGGCGAGCACCTGGAAGGAGCGACCGGACTCGGCCCACTCCTCGCGCAGGTCGGACGGGAGCGGGCCGTAGATCCAGTTGTCCGGCCCGCGCCAGCCGTCCCACCAGCCCATCTGGAGCCACGAGTTGGCCACCGCCCGGCCGTCGCGCACCACGTTGACCACCCGCAGCTCCGGGTACGCGGCGTGCAGCAGGCCGGTTCGCGGCCACCCCGTGACGTGCTGCACCAACTGCTGACAGCCCTGCCGCGCGATCCGCTCGTCGAAGAAGGCCCGCAGCCGCCGGGCCACGAACGGGGTCAGGTCCTCGGCCACCAGGTCCCGACAGGGTCGGGAGAAGCCGGCCAGCACCTGCCGGTCGAGCAGGTGGTACGCCTCCGACGGCGCCACCCGGAGCCGGCCCCGCTCCAGCAACCGTCGACTGTGTCGCAACGAGGTCATCCCCGCCGGGCGCGGCGCCGAACGCCGGTAGAGCGCTCCGTTGAACCTGCCCTTGGGATTCAGCCGGGCCAGTTTGTCGTCCAGGCCGGAGACGAAGCCGACCGCTGGATGCCGGGAGAGCAACTCCTGGACCAGTGTCGAACCGCAGCGACCGGTGCCCACCACCAGTGAGAGCATCGTTCAGCCTTCCTGCCGGGTGGCGGGTGACGGGGAGACGGTCGGGTCCGCGGCGAGGCGGGCGGCGGGAGAGGTGCCCGCCGGGCGGCGCAACGGGTAACCGAAGCGGGGCAGGGCCACTGCGGTCAGCCCGGTCACCACTGCGTACGCGCGGGTGGGGAGCCGGGTCAACCACTCGGTGTCGGCGACCACATTGACCAGCCCGGTGCGGTGCCGCGACGGGTTGCCGGCCACCGAGTGGGTGGGGGCGAGCCGCACCGTGGCCGGTGTCGGGAACGGAAGCTCGTCGGGGGTCGCGCCGACGAAGCCGGCGATCCGGGCGGTGGCGCCGGCCGGGTCGGCCACGAAGTCCTCGTACCGCACCCGCAGGTAGCGGCCGGGCGCACGGCGGCGGTCGCCCCACAGTCGTACCGTCGCGGTGTTCCAGACCAGCCAGAGCAGCGCGGCCTTGCCGACCGGTGGCCGGCTCATCAGCTCATCGTCGGCGCGCCCGTCCAGTGGGCGTCGGCGACGCCAGGAGTACGCGGTGGCGCGCGGGTCTCGCACCACGTGCAGGACGTACAGGTCGATGCCGGGCAGGCTGCCGAGCAGGGCGCCGTACGGCGGCAGCTTGGAGGAGTCGACGATGACACCGTCCGACCGGCCGGCCAGGGCGTGCTCGGCGATCGAGGCGTAGAGCCGGGCCAGCTGCGTGTCGTCGGGGTGGCCCGCGACCGGCGGCTGCCCCCGACGCTGGCGGCGCAGCAGTGCGGGTACTCCGCGCAGCCGCAGCCGCTGGGCCAACCGGGCGGCGATCCCGGCCGGGTCGGCGTCGGTCAGGTCGGCGCGCACCCGGGCCCAGAGCGGGCAGTCGGCGACCGGGGAGCCGCAGCCGCAGGGTCGGTTCTCCAGGAGGCCGCGTCGCCACAGGTATCGCAGCTCGCCCGCCGCGAAGAAGCCCGGCAACTGTCCCAGGACCGTGGTCACCAGCGTGCTGCCACTGCGACCACTGCCGGCGAGGTAGAGCACCCGTACCGGGTTCACCGGGCCGCTCCCCCACCGGCGGTGGCCCGGCCGGCCCGCCGCCGCGACGGCAGCGCCTCGGCGGCCTCCGCGTACAGCCCACGGATCCGGTCCAGGTGCCGGTCCGGGGCGAACTGGGCGGCGATCTTCGCCCGGCCGGCCCGGCCCATCCGGTACGCCCGTTCGGGGTCGGCCAGCAGGTCGTTCAGCGCGTCGCCGAGGGCCGTCGGCGCATCGGCGGCGACAACGTGGCCATCCAGCTCGGCCTCGATCAGCTCGGGAAGTCCGCCCAGGTCGGTGGCGACCACCGGCACACCGCAGGCGAACGCCTCCAGCACCGCCATCGGCTGGTTCTCGTGCCACCGGGACGGGACGGCGGCCACCGCCGCCGAGCGGATCAGCTCGTGCAGGCGCGGCTTGTCGAGACGGCCGTGGAACCGGACCCGGCCGGGCACCCGCCGCGCGGCGAGCGCCTCCAACTCCGGGCGGGCCGGGCCGTCTCCGGCGATGTCCACGCTGACCCCGGGCGGCAGCGCGGCAGCCGCCTCGATCAGCACGTCGACACCCTTCTCCGGCGCCAGCCGGCCGGCGAAGACGACACCGCCGCCGGGCGTCTGCTTGGCCGCCACGCCGGTCAGGTCGACGAAGTGGTTGACCACCCGCAGCCGGTCCGGGTAGACGCCCGCGCGGCGCATCACGTCGGCCAGGAACCCGCTCGGGCTGACGAAGAACTGCACCGGGTCGTACGCGTCGAGCTGACGGTGCAACCAGGACTCGACGGCGAGCAGGCCACTGCGCGACAGCGATCCGTCCTTGCAGCGGCGACGGGCCGCCTGCAACGGGCCACCGGTGACGCACGCCTGGCAGGGGCGGCCCCGGTCGAGCAGTTGGTAGCTCGGGCAGGCGAGCTTGTAGTCGTGCATGGTCAGCACGCACGGCACACCGGCGGCGCGGGCCGCGGCGAGCACCGACGGGGAGAGCTGGTGGTAGATGTTGTGCAGGTGCAGCACGTCCGGCCGAAAGTCGTCGA
This sequence comes from Micromonospora sp. NPDC051227, assembly GCF_044455385.1. Taxonomy (NCBI): domain Bacteria; kingdom Bacillati; phylum Actinomycetota; class Actinomycetes; order Micromonosporales; family Micromonosporaceae; genus Micromonospora; species Micromonospora sp. NPDC051227. The sequence continues at coordinate 338,617 of NZ_JBITET010000006.1, read as the reverse complement.
TCACCCGGGCCAGCCCGCGGCGGCTCGTCGGTGACCACAGCATCCGACCGACGGCCACGGCGCGGGGCCGCACCCCGCTCGGCACCGGCTCCAACTCCACTTCGGACGGAAACCGCGCGGCGTACGGCAGCGGTGACTCGTTCTCCGGGTGGCTCATCCCGAAGTAGGCGACCGTGTCACCCGCGGCCCGTTGCAGGTCGGCGAGGTCGAGCAGATACCCCTCCGCGCCGCCACGGCGGTAGAGGAACTTGTTCACATGCAGCACGCGCATCGACTCGGCCTGCTCACGTCGATCGGGCGAACCGGGCCCGGAGGTGGTGACCGGGGTCTGCCCGCCCCGGCCAGGGCCCACGGTATGCAGGGCGGGTCGGCGAGTCCAGCTCACATTTGGCATGTGGCTGAACGGGTGATCTTCGTCTGCCCGTGCGGTCCGCAGCCTGGCCTCCCGCCATGATCTCCCGATAGCCTGGCTGCCGCCGGTCGCACCCGCCCTGGTGCAGGGGCGGGCCGGTGTCCGACGAGGAGGACCGTGGCAGCCGACGACGAGGTCTCCGCGCTCGCGTACACCGCGCGGCGGGTCCGGCGGCATCTGCGCTGGGCGCGTACCGAGGGGATCGGACGGCTGATCGAGGAGGACCGCCTCAACCCGGTCGACCGGATCGGTACCGCCCTGGCGAAGCGACGCTGGCGCCGCCGAGCCGGCCGGACGCCCGGCTCGGCGATGCCCGTCTACCTGGTCGGTCTGCAACGCTCCGGCACGAACATGCTGGTCCGGGGCCTGGACGCCGCCGGAGAGGTCGAGGTCCGCAACGAGAACGACAGCACCCTCTTCCGCCGCTTCCAACTGCGCCCCGACCCGGTGCTGACCGCCACCCTCCACCGCAGCCGGCACGCGTACGTCCTGGTCAAGCCGCTCTGCGAGAGCCACCGCGTGGACGAGCTGCTGGCCCTGCCGGGGGTGACGCCGGGGCGCGCGCTCTGGGTCTACCGCGACGTCGACGACCGGGCCCGCTCCGAGGTCGCCAAGTTCGGTGACGCGAACCTGCGGGCCCTGCGCGCCATCGCCGACGGCAGCATCGGCCGCCGGTGGCAGGGGCAACGCCTCGACGCCGACACCATCGAGCTGATCCGGGTCCACGACCCGCAACGGTTGGATCCGCACAGCGGCGCCGCGCTGTTCTGGTACGTCCGCAACTCGCTGTTCTTCCAGCTCGGCCTGGACCGGCGGGCCGACGTGCTGCTCTGCCGCTACGAGAGCCTGGTCACCGATCCCGCCGCGCAGCTCCGGCGGCTCTGCGCCTTCCTCGACTTCCCCTACCATCCCCGGCTGCACGCGCACATCGCCCCACGCACGTCGCACGGTGCGGCCGGCCACCGACGGCTACCGATCGACCCGCGCGTCCGGGCCCGCTGCGACGAGCTGACCGACCGGCTCGACCGCGCCGCGGCCGACACCCCATCCGAGACGACGAAGGCGGTTGACAGTGGGTGAGACCGGAACCAGTACCGCGCCGATCTTCCTGGTCGGCTGCCAGCGGTCGGGCACCACGATGGTGCGCCTCGTCCTGGACTCGCACTCGCGGATCAGCTGCGGCCCGGAGACCCGGTTCCTGCCGGACCTGCGACGGATCGTTGGCCGGGACTGGGAACGACTGGCCCGCTTCGGTTTTCCGCGCGAGGACTGGCTGCGTCGGATCCGGGACTTCTTCGGCGGCGTGCACGCCGACTACGCCGCCGCGCGGGGCAAGACCCGGTGGGCCGACAAGACCCCGCTGTACGCGATGTCGCTCGACTTCGTCACCGAGGTCTTCCCGGACGCCCAGATCGTGCACCTCATCCGGGACGGACGCGACGTGGTGGTCTCGCACCGCAAACGGTTCGGCTACTGGTCCGCTGTGAAGTGCGTGGTGAAGTGGCCTCGCTACATCCGCGCCGCGCGGGCCGTCGGCGCCACCCTGCCGGCGGACCGCTACTACGAGCTGCGGTACGAGCAGGCGGTCAGCGAGCCGGAGAAGGCGATGCGGGGCCTCTTCGAGTTCCTCGGCGAGCCCTGGGAGGACGGCATCCTCGACTACGACAGCAAGCAGCACGACGTGGCCCAGAAGTACACCACCGAGGCGGAGCGACGACGCGCGGCCGTGGGCGACACCGCGCCGATCTACGGCTCCCGGGTGGGCAGCTACCGCCGCGAACTCGACCCGTTCCTCCGCCTGCTGGTCTGGGTCTTCTCCGGTCCGACCCTGCGCGCGCTGGGCTACCGGTGACCCGCCCCGGCCGGCTGCGCGCGGTCGCCACCGCCGTCGCCACCACCCTTCTGCTCACCGCCGGCTGCACCGCCGGCGGCGACGATCCGCCACCTGCGGCCACCCCCTCCGCGACGGCGGCGCCCGGAGCCGGCACGCCGGGGCGCACCGCCGACCAGGTGAGCAACCCGTTCGGCGCGCACTGGGACTGGTCGCGATATGAGCAGTTCGAGCCGTACCTGCGCCGGCTCGCCGGTTCGGCGACGTACGAGGAGATCTCCTGGTGCGACATCGAACGGACCTCGGGGCAGGCCGACTGGGCCGCGCTGGACGAGATAGCGTCGCGCAGCCGGGAGCTGGGCATCACAGTGCACCTGAAGATCCGCACCGGCGTGTGCTGGGCGACCGGTGGCACCGCCCGCTACACCCGGGGCGCGGCGAACAAGACCGAGTCGGCCATGCCCACCGACCTCGGCGCGTACCAGCGGTTCGTCCGCTCGGTGGTGCAGCGCTACGGCCCGTACGGAGTGCGGGAGTACGCCATCGAGAACGAGGTCAACGCGCCGAGCTACTGGGCCGGCAGCCCCGAGGAGTACGCGCGGCTGGTCCGGGCCGCCGCCGAGACGATCCGCGCGACCGACCCGAAGGCGCGGGTGGTCGACTCCGGCATCAGCAGCGTCGCGTACGGCATGGGTGTCGCCGACCGGCTGGTACGCGCCGGTCGGGTGCCCGAGGCCATCGCCGCCTACCAGGCGTACTTCCAACGTCGGGTCGGCACCCGGGGGCAGCAGATCCCGGCGGTGACCGGGGAGGCGCAGCTGCGCCGGGCACTCGCCACCGAGACCAACAGCCGCAGCCTGCGCTTCCTGGCGGTGACCGAGTCGCTGCTGACCGACCGCACCGTCGACGTCCGTCAGGTGCACTTCTACGAGCACTTCAGCGGGGTGGCCCCGCTGCTGGACTACCTACGCGCCACCACACCGCCGGGTGTGCCGATCCAGGCGTGGGAGGTCGGGCAGTTCTGGCGCGACGGCGACGGCGACCCGGCCAGCCGGGCGGCGGAGATGGTCAAGACGGTCACCCTGCTGGTCGGCGGCGGGATCGGCGAGATCAGTTGGCTGCCGTTGGCGTACAACCCGAACAACGCCGCCGGCAGCGAGGTCCGCTACGGCCTGCTCGACCCGGACGGCGGCGAACGGGAGGCCGGCCGGATGCTGGCCGCCCTGGCCGACGCGGCCCGGGACGCCACCGTCACCCCGCTGCCCGCCCCGGTGGCCGGCAGGCTGCACGGGGTCGCGTTCGTCCGGGGCGGGACGAGCACGCTGGTGCTCTGGTCGGCGTCGAACACGCCGGTGACCGTGCCGGCGACACCGGGCGGACGGACCGGGGCGGTGGGTTCCCCGCTGGGCGCGGCCGGTGGCGGCACCACAGTCACCGACGTCCCCGTCCTGCTCCGCGCCGACCAGCCGGTGGACCGGATCCTCGCCGCCGTCCGCTAACCCATTCCTGACGAAGGTTGACGAACGGCAGGTGTCGACCTCACCCCGCCGATCTTGCACTTTCTGTCGCCGTCTCACGGCTTCTGTGACTTATGTCGGGGCAGAAAGTGCAAGATCGGCGGGCTGCGGCGGCGGGTGGGCCCGGCCTGGACCGGGCGACACGTCCGAAACGCGCGCTAGGCGGCGGGCCAGGGATCGGGCCAGCCCAACAGGGCCGCCAGTCGCTCGTTGTGCGGCGCGAAGTACGCGCCCAGACGCTCGCGCAGAGCCGGGGTCAGCTGCGAGACGCCGTGGTCGACGCGACGGGTGTGCCTGGTGAACGCCTCGGGGGTGAAGGCCGGCAGGCCGAGGAAGCGCAGCATGTCGCCGTACGTGCCGGCCGGGTCGGTGTGCAGGTCTTCGGTCCGGGCGACGTGGATCCGTTCCCGCGGGACCTGCGCGAACCACCGGTCCAACTGCTCGGCGTAGCGACCCCGGGCCGCGTACGAATAATTACGCAACGCCCGGTGCGCGGCGGCGCTGTCCGGGCCGCCGCGCGTCGCCCGGGCCAGCCGCTCCTCCTCCGCGTCGAGCGCGTCCGCGAAGGACAGCGACTCCAAGCCGTAGGAGCGGGTGTGCAGGTAGTGCGAGTAGGCCCGCTGCACCGGATCCCGCAGCAGGACGACGAAGCGGGCCTGCGGCAGGGTCGCCGCGACCCGGGCCGGCACCCTCGGATGGAACAGGTAGTAGGGGCTCGCCTCGAACGTGCGCTCACCCGGGGCGAGGCGCGGGAAGTGCCCCCGGTACCACCGCACCCCCCGACCATGGTGGACGCTGAAGTACTGCAACTCCTTACCGCTGGCCACCCGGACCTGGGGATGCGCGGCGAGATGGTGGTACAGCGACGTGGTGCCGCAGCGCTGCCCACCGATCACCAGGAAGTCGGGCAGCGGACCAGGCTCTCCCGGCCGGGCCGCGCGTCCCCAGGCCCGCGCCGCGCGTACCCCCCGACGCAGCCGGTCGGTGACCTGACGCCGCGCGACGCCGGTCACGAGCGGACCACGGGACGGCCGGCGCCCACACCGGCACCGTCGGCGGGGCCGGCCGGGTCGGCTGGGGCGCGTCGACCACCTCGGCGGGTCACCGAGCGCAACACCATGACGTCCTCCCGACTGAGCCCGAGGGCGAGCACCACGGCGAGGTACGCCGCCACGATCGCGGCCAGACCGACCGCGAGCTGCGCGGTCCCGCCCTCGACCAACCACCGCACACCGAACCCGACGCCCATCGCGACCAGCGCGGCGATCAGGCCCTTGACCATGCCGGCCGTCACCGGCACGGTGTGCACCTGCGCGCGCACCTGCCAGACCCGGGCGACGTTCACCGTCGCCAACGACACCGCCCAGGCCACCGCCGCGCCGAGAATGCCGTACGCCGGGATGAGCCAGAGGTTGAGCAGGACGTTGAGCAGCAGGGCCGCGAGGTTGTCCACCATGTTGACCGAGACCCGGCCGGACATGTTCAGCAGCGTCCCGCAGGGCCCGGTGGCGGCGTTGACGAGCTGGCCGAGCGCCAGCACCACAGTCACCGCCGCACCACCGGCCAGACCCGGCCCGCCGACCAGCCGCAGCAACTGCTCCGGGAAGACCAGCAACGCCACGAAGGCCGGCAACGACAGCCGGAGCACCCAACCGGTGGCGACCCGGTAGATCCGGCGTACCTCGTCCAGTCGACCCTGGTGGTAGAGGTGCGCCAGGTGCGGACCGAACGAGGCGTTCACCGGTGCCAGCACGAACACCGCGATCGTGACCAGCCGGGTCGCCACGTGGTAGACGCCGATCGCGTCGGGACCGTAGTCGAAGAAGCCGAGCAGCAACGCGTCCACCCAGATCAGCCCGGTGGACGACAACGAGGAGACCCAGCTGACTGTGGAGAACCGGAACAGCTCGCCCGGCCGGTACGCGGGCCGGGCGGCGGGCACCCGGCGCACCATCCGCGCCAGCGCCACGAGGGCGAGCCCGGCCGCGCTCCAGCTCGCCGCCACCAGCGCCCAGAACGCACCGGTCAGGCCCGCCCCGAGGACGAGCGCCAGCGCGGTGAGCACCAGCCGGGCGGCCGGCTCGTAGACCTGGCCGATGAGCGCGTAGGCCCGCTGCGTGCGCCACCCCCGGGTGGCCGCGAGCGCGGCCTCGCAGACGGTCGCGGCGGGCAGGCAGAGCGCCGCCAACCGCAGCCCGGTGGTGAGCTGCGGGTCGTGCAGGGCGTCGGCGAGCCACGGCGCGCCGACCGCCAGGCCGAGGGCGATCACTGTGGACGCCACGGCCGAGATGCCGATCCCGAGGCGGATCGTGCCCCGGAGGGCGGCCGGCTCGTCGTCGGCGAGGTGCACCGCCACGAACCGGGTCAGCCCGGCCCGGAAACCGGAGAGCGAGAGCAGCCCCAGCAGCGACAGCACGGCGTAGACCTGGGCGTACCGGCCGAGTTCGCGTACACCCAGAACCCGGGCCAGCAACAGCATGACCAGGAAGAGCGCCACCTGGCTGAGCACGGCGCTGCCCAGGTTCAGCACACCGCCGCGGGCCATGCCGCGTACCTGCTGGTCGCCGGCCTCCGGCGCGGCCGGCGACCGGCCGGTCACCTCGCGCACCCGGCGGCCCGTTCTCCGACGGTCACGGCCGTGCCGCGGTCACGGTCTCCGCCGGCGCCGAGGGGGCCGCGGTGGTCGCCGCCGGGGCCACCGGCCGGGCGGCGGCACGACCCCGGGAGAGCAGTTCGAGTACGCCCACCAGCAGCACCCCGAGCAGCAGACCCGCACCGCCCACCGGCAGGGCGGTGCGCACCAGCTCCGTCATCCGGCTCACCTCGTGCGCCTCGCCGATGCTGGTCACCTGCAACGGATCGGCGGCCTGGGCCTGCGCCCGCGCCGCCTGCAACCCTTCCCGCGCCTGGGAGAGGGCGTTGGTGGCCGCGTCCCGCTGGGCGAGCAGGGCCTGGTAGTCGGGGAGCTTCGGCCCCAGCTCGTCGAGCTTCTTCTGAGCGGCGGTGATCGCGGCGGTCGCCGCGTCGACACCCCGGCCGTTGCCGACCGCCTGCATGGAGAGCTGCTGCTGGCGCAGACTGGTCAGCTCGCCCAGCGTGGCCTGGTAGATCCGGTCCGGCTGGGAGACCTTGTTCGCCTTCTCCCACTCACCGATCGCCTTGGTCGCGGCTGTGACGTCGGCGTTGGCCGCCTCGACCTCACCGGTGGCGATGCCGACCTGGGAGGAGAAGAGGAAGGCCAGCGCCCGGGTGGTGGTCGCGGTCAGCACCGGCGCGACAGTCGCCCGGTCGCCGGCGGTGTACGTCACCTCCAACTGGCTGCTCGCGCCGACCTGGGTGATGGCAAGCCCGTCACGCAACCGCTCCGGCGACACCCCGGTGTCAGTGGCCACGTCGGCGAGGACGCGGGGTGAGGTGACCGCCGCGCCGAACGCCGCGACGAACTGGTTCGCCGCCTGCGTACCGGTGTACTGCGTCCCGGCCGCGCCGCCCACCAGCGCCGGCGCCGCCACGTACGCGGTCCCGCTGAACTGCTGTGGCGCGAGCAGGACGATGGCGGCCGCGGCGCCGGTGGCGAGCACCGGCACCCCCACGAGTACCCAGAGGCGCCGCCGGGCGACCCGCAGGTAGTCGACGATCTCCACTTTTTCCCCAATGCTGTCGTTCAGTCAAACCGGGACGGACGTGCCTCGTGGCTGCTCGCCGGTCAGGTTCGGAGCCGGTTGGCGGGCGATCACGCTGGCCGCCGCGGCGAACGCGACGAAGTACCAGAGGGTGACCACGTTGGAAATGACGTTGGAGGCGGCGCTGACCGCCACGAACGCGGCGGCGCACCCGGTGAACCCGACCGCGACGCCGCGCTCGAAGCTGCCCGGAGGCGCGCGCCGCAGCGCGTTCCGCGCGGTGTGCAGGAAGGCGAACAGCATCAGCAGGTACGCCCCGAGACCGAGCAACCCGGTCTCCACGTACGCGCGCAGGAAGTCGTTGTGCGGCTTCTTCGCCTCGTCGGTCTCACGCTGAGTCATGTTCGGCCCGATGCCGGTCACCGGGTTCCGGTCGGCGAGCGTCACGATCTCGGTCCAGTAGCCGATCCGCCAGGCCAGGGTGTTTCCGGTCGGGTCTCCGCCGACCGCGCGCGACGTACCGAGTTGGGCGAAGCGTTCGCCGACGGCGGGCACCACTGCCACCCCGGCGACCGCCACCACGCAGAGGGTGACCAGCATCCGCTTGCTGCGATGCAGTGCGGCGACCACCACCAGGCCGATCGCCGCGCCGAGCAGGGCGCTGCGGGTGTTGCTGAGCAGCAGGAACAGCAGCGAGAGCGCGAGCAGCACCCCGAGGGACGCCCGCAGGCGACGATCCAGGAAGCGGTACACAGCGAACCCGAAGATCACCATGAACATCAGGTAGCGGCCGAACGTGGTCGACTGGCTGAACGTGCCGCTGATCCGGGTGAAGTCGCCCTTCACCTCGGCTGGCGGGTTGCCGAGCAGCGACATGACGACGGTGTAGCCCAGCGCCAGCACCAGGGAGGCGTAGCAGGCGAGCAGGACCCGACGGATCGCCGCGGTGTCCGGCATGAGCTGTTCCAGCACCACGAACATCACCACCACGGTGAGGATCCGCAACGCCTCCAACAGGCTGTTCGCCGGCCGGCTGGCACCGAGGGCGCTGACCACGCTGCTGGCTCCGACGAGCAGCATGGCCCAGCTGAGCGGGGAGCCGCGCAGCCGCCCGTGCCGGCTGAGCTGTGCGGCCAGCCAGAGCCCGGCGGCGAGGAGGAACAGCACCGCGAGCAGGGTGGAGGGGTCCACCGCCCGGGCCGTTCCGGCGGAGTCGGCCTGGCCGGCGCTCGGGCCGGTCAGCTTGAACAGGTCGACGCAGGAGCGCACCGCGAGCATCAGCAGCACGTACCCGGCGAAGCGGGTCAGCGCGAGGACGGCCACCGCGATCCCCGCGACCGCCGCGAGCGGCAGCACCATGCCCCTGCGGTCACCGGCCGCCATGGAGACACCCGCGACCACCGCCACGACCGCGGCGGCCAGCGCCGCCCCGCCGGTGAGCAGGCGGGTCGGGTCGAGCCGCTTGGTCATGAGCGGAGTGACCTGCTGCGTGTGTTGTTCCACTGATCCCACTGAACTGAATCGACGCTGCCCGGCCGCTGCCGGGCGCGGCCAACCGATGTCCTCCCGGCACAAGATCGGTTCAATCTAGTCCTGTCACCTCGACGGCAGAAGGGGCCGTTGCACCGACTGCTCCGTCCCCCGGGGGGCTGATCCGACACTCCCCCGGCTGAGGCCGTCCGGTCAGTCGGCGGCCTCCGTGGGTTGTGCCCGGACCCGGCGGCTCGGCTCCGGAGCCAGCCGGAGATAGAGCTGCTCCAACTCGCGGGCGGCGGTGTCCCAGCTGTACCTGTTGGTGATCCGCTCGCCCAGCGCCACGGCACCGGCCCGTTCAGCCGGCAGGTCGGCGAGCAGCGACGTCAACACCCGGACCAGGTCGTCCTCGTCGCCGTCGCGGAACAACCGCCCGCCGACGGTGTCGGACTTGAGCACCTCGACGTGCGGCGCGATGTCGCTGGCGACCACCGGTAGCCCGTACGCGGCCGCCTCCAGCAACGTCAACGGCAGTCCCTCCAACCGGGACGGTTGGACGAAGCCGGCGGCACCGGCGTACAGCTCAGCGAGCAGATCGCCGTAGGCGAACCCGGTGAAGACGATCCGCTCGTCCGCCCCTGCTTCCCGGCGCAGCCGGTCGACGAAGTCGTCGGTGAACGACGACCCTCCGACGATCGCCAGGCGCATCGGGGTCTCGGTCCGGCGGAAGGCCCGGATCAACAGGTCGGCCGCCTTCTCCGGCACCAGCCGACCGACCAGCAGCAGATAGCCGCCGGGGGTCAGCCCGAACCGGTCCTTGATCTGACGGGTCCGCGCTGGTCGGGCCGGGTTCACTCCGTTCGGGATGTAGGTCGTCGGGCGGCCGAACCGGGCGGAGTAGTGGGCGGCGAGCCCCTGGGAGACCGCCACCCGCTGGTGCGGGACGTACCCGCTGAACCAGTGGGCGCTGCCCAGCACCGCCCGCGCGGCGAGCCCCCACTTGCCCCGCTGGTTGTCCAGCCCGTGCACGGTCAACACCACGCGCGCCCGGGACAGGGCGCGCGGAAGTGGGGCGACCAGGGCCGGCCCGAGCCCGTGGTAGTGCACGATGTCGGGCCGCGCGGCCATCGCCGCCATGGTCGAGGTCGCCGCGTGCACGATGGCATCGAGGTGCTTGCTCGCGATCGTGTGGGTCTGGCGCAGCCGTACGCCCCGGTAGCCGTCGGCGGGCGTCTCGCCGTAGCTCCGACGGCAGTAGACGGTGACCTCGTGGCCGTAGCTGGCGAGCCGGCTGGCCATCTCCTCCACGTGCCGTTCGATCCCGCCGTAGGTCGCCGGCATCCCCTTCTGGCCGATCATCGCGATCCGCAGCGGACGCCAGGCGACGGCGCTGTCGGCGACGCCCGCTCGGGACCGCCGGGCGGGGACCACCCGCTGCCGGGGTATCGCAGGGCTTGCGGCGTGCTGGTCCACGTCCTCGGCCTGCAGGTCGGGATGGGCCACGTTGACTCCCTGCGTGACTAGGTCCGCGCCCGCCGCCCGGGCAGGGTCAACACCTTGCCATGGATGGGCCCGTCCGCCAGCTGATCAATGAGACAGGAAAATCATCCATGGGATTCGTCGCGAAGGGAATGGCACCGGGGGTGACATCGAGGTGGACGGCGCTGGTGCCGCGTCGAACGGCACGCGAACGGCGACGAGCCCCGGTCGACCACTGGGGTCGGCCGGGGCTCGTCGGTGCTACCTGTCAGGCGAGATCGAACCGGTCGAGCTCCATGACCTTGGTCCAGGCGGCCACGAAGTCCGCCACGAACTTGTCGCGGGCGTCCTGGCTGGCGTAGACCTCCGCGAGGGCACGCAGCTGCGAGTTGGACCCGAAGATGAGATCGACCGCGGTGGCGGTCCACTTCACCTCATCGGTGGCCAGGTCGCGAATCTCGTACACGTGCTCGTCGGACTTCGACGCGCTCCACCGGGTGCCCGGGGAGAGCAGGTTGGCGAAGAAGTCGTTGGTGAGCACGCCCGGCCGGTCGGTGAGGACACCGTGCTGGCTGCCGCCGACGTTGGCGCCGAGGGAGCGCAGGCCGCCGATGAGGACGGTCATCTCGGGCGCGGTCAGGTTGAGCATGTAGGCCCGGTCGATGAGCAGCACCTCCGGCTGGGTCTTCTCGCCGGCGCGCAGGTAGTTGCGGAAACCGTCGGCGCGCGGCTCCATGACCCGGAAGGAGTCGGTGTCGGTCTGCTCCTGGGTCGCGTCGGTGCGGCCCGGCCGGAACGGCACGGTCACCTCGACGCCAGCGTCCCGCGCGGCCTTCTCGACGGCGGCCGTACCGGCCAGCACGATCAGGTCGGCGAGCGAGATGGTCGCCCCACCAGCGGAGTTGAACTCCTGCTGGATGCCCTCCAGGGTGGCGAGGACGGTCGCCAGCTGCTCGGGCTGGTTGACCTCCCAGCTGCGCTGCGGCTCGAGGCGAATGCGGGCCCCGTTGGCGCCACCGCGCTTGTCGGTGTACCGGAAGCTCGCAGCCGAGGCCCAGGCGGTGGAGACCAGCTGGTCGATCGTGAGACCGGCCTGGAGGACCTTCGCCTTGAGGGCGGCGATGTCGGCGTCACCCACCAGCTCGTGGTCGACGGCCGGCACCGGGTCCTGCCACAGCTGCGGCTCGGCCACCCACGGCCCGAGGAAGCGCTCGATCGGGCCCATGTCGCGGTGCAGCAGCTTGTACCACGCCTTGGCGAAGGCCAGCGCGAACTCGTCGGGGTTCTCCAGGAAGCGGCGGGAGATCTTCTCGTACGCCGGGTCGACGCGCAGCGACAGGTCGGTCGTGAGCATCGTCGGACGGTGCTTCTTCGCCGGGTCGAAGGGGTCCGGGATGATCGCCTCGGCGTCCTTGGCGACCCACTGCTTGGCGCCACCCGGGCTGGTGGTGAGCTCCCACTCGTAGCCGAAGAGGATCTCGAAGAAGCGGTTGCTCCACTGCGTCGGCACGTCGGTCCACGTCACCTCGAGACCACTGGTGATCGTGTCGCCGCCCTTGCCGCTGCCGTGGGTGCTCAGCCAGCCCAGGCCCTGCGCCTCCAGCGGGGCACCCTCGGGCTCCGGGCCCACGTGGTTGTCGGCGACGCCGGCACCGTGGGTCTTACCGAAGGTGTGACCACCGGCGATCAGGGCGACGGTCTCCTCGTCGTTCATCGCCATCCGGCCGAAGGTCTCGCGGATGAAGTGCGCCGCCGCGGCCGGGTCCGCGTTACCGCGCGGGCCCTCCGGGTTGACGTAGATGAGCCCCATCTCGGTCGAGCCGACGCCGGCCGCCATCTCCTTCTCGGAGGCGTAGCGCTCGTCGCCCAGCCAGGTGTCCTCCGGACCCCAGAAGATCTCCTCGGGCTCCCAGACGTCCTCGCGACCGAAGCCGAAGCCGAAGGTCTTGAAGCCCATCGACTCCAGGGCGACGTTGCCGGCGAGCACGAGCAGGTCGGCCCAGGAGATCTTCTGGCCGTACTTCTGCTTCACCGGCCAGAGCAGCCGGCGGGCCTTGTCCAGGTTGGCGTTGTCCGGCCAGCTGTTCAGCGGCGCGAACCGCTGCCCACCGTCGCCGGCGCCGCCCCGACCGTCCTCGATGCGGTACGTGCCGGCGGCGTGCCAGCTCATCCGGATCATCAGGCCGCCGTAGTGGCCGAAGTCGGCCGGCCACCAGTCCTGCGAGGTGGTGAGCACCTCGACGATGTCGCGCTTGAGGGCCTCGACGTCGAGCTTCGCGAACTCCCTGGCGTAGCTGAAGTTCTCGCCCAGCGGGTTGCCCTTGGACGAGTGGGCATGCAGCACCGAGAGGTCGAGCTGGTTGGGCCACCAGTCCCGGTTGGTGCGCGGACGACCGCCGGTCTTCGGGGTCGGCGAGTCGATCGCCGGGTTCTCACTCTCGCTGCCGTGCGCGGTCACCGAGTCGTGCGCGACCGGGCAGCCGGCCGCTGCCTTCTGGTCCACGCCCTGCGCACTGGTGGGGCCGTTGTCCTGGGTGTCGCTCATGTACTTCCTTCCGAGCTTGCGGATCTCTGGGGCGTGCGTTCGGTCGCGCAGTCGGGGCAGGTGCCCCAGTAGACGACCTCCGCCTCGTCGACCGTGAAACCGTGGTCGCCGGAGGCGGTGAGACAGGGTGCGTGACCGACGGCGCAGTCGACGTCGGCGATGGCGCCGCAGGAGCGGCACACGACATGGTGGTGATTGTCCGCGATCCGGGACTCGTAGCGGGCGGTCGCCCCGGCCGGCTGGATGCGCCGCACCAGGCCGGCGTCGGTGAGCACCCGCAGCACGTCGTACACCGCCTGGTGGGAGACCGCGGGATGGTCCGCGCGGACCAGCTCGATCACCGCGTCGGTGCCGACGTGCGGGTGGTCGCGCAGCGCCGCGAGCACCGCCAACCGGGGCCGGGTCACGCGCAACGAGGCAGCCCGCAGCTGCGCCTCGAAGTCGGACATCACGGGTACGAACACTAGCTCACTATTTTGGAACGAATCAAGTTTTGCGCCGCTCGCGGTGCCCCAACGGCGGACGATTCACCCGAGGTTAACCTGCGGGAGGAGAAAAACCGGACAGCCATGTCGAGAAGTGCCGACCGGCTTCGTCCCCGGAGTGAACGTGACCACGATGGGTCACCACCAGCACCCGAGGAGCATCACGATGGCGAAGTACCTGCTGCTCAAGCACTACCGGGGCGGCCCGGCCGGGGTGAACGACGTGCCCATGGACCAGTGGACGCCGGCGGAGATCTCGGCGCACATGCAGTACATGCGCGACTTCGCGACCCGACTCGAGGGCACCGGCGAGTTCGTCGACGGTCAGGCGCTCGCCCCGGAGGGAGCGTGGGTCCGGTACGACGGCGAGGGTCGCCCGCCGGTCACCGACGGCCCGTTCGCGGAGACCAAGGATCTCATCGCCGGCTGGATGGTGATCGACGTCGACAGCTACGACCGGGCCGTCGAGCTGGCCGGTGAGCTGTCCGCCGCTCCCGGGGCGGGCGGGAAGCCGATCCACGAGTGGCTGGAGCTGCGCCCCTTCCTCAGCGAGCCGCCCACCATCACGGAGTGACGGTCCGATGGACGAGACGCTGCTGCGAAGCCTCACGCCGAGCGTCCTCGGGATCCTCGTCCGCCGCGGAATCGACTTCGCGGCGGCCGAGGACGCCGTGCAGGACGCCCTGGTCGAGGCGGTCCGGGTCTGGCCGGCCGACCCGCCGCGTGACCCGAAGGGCTGGCTGACGACTGTGGCGTGGCGACGGTTCCTCGACGCGGCCCGAGCCGACGCCGCTCGCCGCCGGCGTGAGGATCTGGTCGACGAGGAGCCGGCGCCGGGGCCGGCCCGCACGGTGGACGACACGCTCCAGCTCTACTTCCTGTGCGCCCACCCGTCGCTGACGCCGTCGTCGGCGGTCGCGCTCACGCTGCGCGCCGTCGGCGGGCTGACCACCCGACAGATCGCCCACGCCTACCTGGTGCCCGAGGCGACCATGGCGCAGCGCATCAGCAGGGCCAAGCGCACCGTCTCCGGGCTGCGCTTCGACCGACCCGGTGACGTCGCCACCGTGCTGCGCGTCCTCTACCTGGTCTTCAACGAGGGCTACTCCGGTGACGTGGACCTCGCCGCCGAGGCCATCCGGCTCACCCGGCAGCTCGCGGCCGCGATCGACCACCCCGAGGTGGCGGGGCTGCTCGCCCTCATGCTGTTGCACCACGCCCGGCGCGCCGCTCGGACCGCGCCCGACGGCAGCCTGGTGCCGCTCGCGGAGCAGGACCGCAGGCGCTGGGACACCCGGTCGATCGCCGAGGGCGTCGAGATCCTGCAGGCGGCCCTGGCCCGCGACCAGCTGGGCGAGTTCCAGGCCCAGGCGGCCATCGCGGCACTGCACGCGGACGCGCCGACCGCCGTGGAGACCGACTGGGTGCAGATCGTGGAGTGGTACGACGAACTCGCGCGCCTGACCGGGAACCCGGTCGTCCGACTCAACCGCGCGGTGGCGGTCGGTGAGGCCGACGGCCCCCGAGCCGGCCTGACGGCGCTCGCGGCGGTGGACGACGCGCTGCCCCGGTACACGGCGGTGGCGGCGTACCTGCACGAGCGCGACGGCGATCTGGCAACGGCGGCACGGCTGTACGCCAAGGCCGCCCAGCAGGCCCCCAACCTCGCCGAACGCGACCATCTGACCCGCCAGGCCGCCCGGCTCAACGCCCTGCGGCGTCGCTGACCGGCATGCGGTCCGGAAAGTCTCCGGAAGTTTCGGCGACCCCCACTTGGCCCGGCGCTCCGCCATCACGACTCCGTGACGACGGCCCTGAGCTCTGATCGACTACTGACCTGGATTGATGCCGCTCGGTGACGACAGCGGCGTTGCCACCTTGTTTCCGAAAATTGTTGACAAGTAGACGGCTGGGTTAATACGGTCGCCATCGACGGCGCTCGATTGTCGTCAGCACCAGCCACCACGACCCACCTCTCCGGTCGTCGTGCAGGACGACCGTCCCACCACCACCGAGCGGTACGACGCCGTGGCCGTTACCCGACCACCGGCAGCCTGCCGAGGCGTACCGCGCCGCTGGCCCCCGCCAGCCGTCAGAGGAGGCAACAGTTCCATGACCGACACCAGCCACACCAAACCGAGAGGCCGCGGCCGCATGCGGTTGCTCCTGGGCGCCGCATGCGCCGCCGTCGTGGCCGTCGCCGGCACGATGACGGCCACCAACGCGTACGCCGAGGCCGACCGGACCCTCACGTCGAACCTCACCGGCACGCACAACGGGTACTACTTCTCGTTCTGGAAGGACAGCGGCAACGCCAGCATGACGCTGCGCGCCGACGGCCGATACACCAGCAGTTGGGACAGGAGCACCAACAACTGGGTCGGCGGCAAGGGTTGGGCCACCGGCAACCGTCGGACGGTCACCTACTCGGGCAGCTACAACCCCGGCAACAACAACACCTACCTCGCCCTGTACGGATGGACGCGCAACCCGCTCATCGAGTACTACGTGGTGGAGAACTTCGGCAGTTACAACCCGAGCAGCGGCGCGCAGCGGATGGGCACGGTCACCACTGACGGCGGCACCTACGACATCCTCCGCAGCCAGCGGGTCAACGCCCCGTCGATCGACGGCAACCAGACGTTCTACCAGTTCTGGAGCGTCCGCCAGCAGAAGCGCTCGAGTGGCACGATCACCACCGCCAATCACTTCGACGCCTGGGCCCGGGCCGGCCTGAACCTCGGCACCAACCACAGCTACCAGGTCATGGCCACCGAGGGTTACCAGAGCAGCGGAAGCTCCGACATCACCGTCCGGGAGGGCAGCGGCGGCGGCAACCCGACCACCCCGCCCACCACCGGCAATCCGGGGACCGGAAACTGCAACGCGACGATCTCCGCCGGCCAGCAGTGGGGTGACCGGTTCAACCTCAATGTCGCGGTCAGCGGCACCAACAACTGGGTCGTCAGCCTCGGCCTCGGTGGCGGTCAGAGCATTCAGAACAGCTGGAACGCCGCCGTCAACGGCAACAGCGGCACCGTCACCGCGACGCCGAACGGCAACGGCAACAACTTCGGCGTAACGATCATGGCCAACGGCAACTGGAACTGGCCGACGATCAGCTGCCGTACCAGTTGACCCCGATCAGTTCCTGACATCGCACCACTGGCGTGGCGGCCTCGGTCGCCACGCCAGTCTGCGTTGCGCAGGCAACCCCCGTCCGCCTCGGCGTCCATGAAGGCCTCGGACCGACCCCGCTCGACGCGCCCTTTGCTCTGCACCCGCCGAGGCACCACCGGCCTACAGCTGGGTGGCGCTTCCGCGGGTGCAGAGCAAAGGGCGGATCTCGCGGCACGCCCAGTTGCGAGACCATGGTCGCTGCCGCCGTCCGCTACACCTGCGGCACCGCGGCCTCTCCTTCGGCCGTCGATTCCTCCGCCGACGGTTCCTCCGCCGACGATTCCTCCGCCGACGGTTCCGAGGTTGGGTCCGCGGCTGGGCCCTCCGTCGTCCCCGCGGTCGGTGCCACTGTCGTTCCGCCCGTCGGGGCTGCCGTCGGGGCTTTCGTCGGGGCTGCCGTCGGCTCAGCAGGAGCGCCCTCGGACGCGGTGGGACCGGGCGCATCCGTGGTGCTTCCACCGGACGGCGTCGACGGATCCACCGTCCCCTCTGCCCGGGTGGGCGTCGGGGTCGGGGAGCCGGGCGCTCGGACCGGCATGCCCGCGGAACTGCGGGTGGCTGGTTCACCGCCGCCGACGCCGGGGCCCGGTTCCCGCTGCGGCGGCACCGTTGGCGACACCGCGGGTGGCACCACGGGAGGCGTCGACGGTCGCCCGGCCGGGCCGGGCATGATTCCGATGGGTTCGGCGAGCACCAGGACGGCAACTGCGGCGGCCAACGATCCGAGAAGCACCGCGAGCGCTCTGGGCCCAGGAGTGACGGCCCGGCTCACCGTGCCGCCGAGGGCCGACCGCCGGGCACCCGTGACCTCGGTCCGCACCCCGATCTCGGTCGCCCCGGTCGCTGTGGACAGCAGGTGGTCAGACGGGTCCGCGAGTGCCTGCGCCGCCCCGGCCATGGCCGCTGCCGTCGGAAAGCGACGGGCGGGCTCCTTGGCCATCGCGGTGGCGACCACACGCCGGACCTCCGCCGGAACGTCCTCGGGTAGCGGCGACGGTTCCTCTTCGAGATGCCGCAGCGCCACCGCGACGGCATTCTCGCCCTGGTGCGGCGGTCGACCGGCGAGGCAGTGGTAGACGACAGCCCCCAGCGCGTAGATGTCGATCGCCGGTGTGGTCTCGTTCTTCGCGACCTGCTCGGGTGCCATGTACAGGGCGGTGCCGACGATCTGGTTCGCTCCGGTCAGGCTCGTCGCTTCCTGCGTCACCGCGACACCGAAATCGACGAGTACGACGTGTCCGTCCGGCTCGATGATCAGATTGCTGGGTTTGACGTCCCGGTGGACGACACCGGCGTCATGCGCGGCCTGCAGGGCACGGGCGGACTGCGCGGCGATCGACATCGTCTCGGCCACGTCCAGCTGGCCGACCTCGGCGATCCGCTCCGACAAGGGTTGCCCCTGCACGCATTCCATCACGATGTAGGCGAGGACCGGCGCTCCGGACTGGGACACCTCACCGTAGTCGTAGACCTGGGCGACACCCGGGTGACGCAGCGCTGCCATGGCCCGCGCCTCGCGCCGGAACCGCTCACCGAAGCCGCCGTCGGTAGCCAGCCGAGGTTGCAGCATCTTCACCGCCACGCAGCGGTCGAGGGTTTCGTCGACCGCCCGCCACACGTCACCCATTCCACCGCTGGCGATGCTTTCGACCAGGCGGTAACGGTCTCCGATGACTTGCCCCACATTCGGCATAGCTTTCGGTACCCCGGACTCCTCGATCTCAAGCACAGCGAGTCTGGGCACCGCCGCGCGGCGCACGCAGGAGTCACCCGCCCCGCCGCTGCCGGCGGGGCGGGCTCAACCGTCTACGGCCCGGTCAGCTGTTCAGCCTGGCAATCAGGGCGGTGGCCATGCCCTGCTCGCCTCGGGCGTTGGGGTGGAACGGCGCGGCCGAGTTCTGCGGCACCAGACCCTCGATCCACCGGGTGCCGCTGCCCTTGCACGCGTCGCGGCCGATCGACGGGGTGTAGACATCGGCGTAGGTGGCGCCGTTGGCGCTCGCGACGCTGGCCAGCATCGCGTTGAGTGACTTCTCGACGCCACGCAGGTACGGCACGTCCTGGTAGGCGATCGGAACGACCGGCCAGCAGCCGTAACCGCTGTCCGGCAGGATCGCCGGATAGCCGAGCACCACTACCCGCGCGCCCGGCGCCGCCTGCCGGACCGCCTGGAGCACGGCGGTGATCTTCGGCGTGGCGGCGACGATCCGCGCCTGCAACTGATCGACACCTCCGGCGGTGTACCGGTTCTTGCACGGAGATCCGAGCGGGCTGCTGACGCTCGCCTCCGCGCAGTCGCCGATGATGCCGGAGAAGCCGATGTCGTTGCCGCCGATCTGCACCGTCACCAGCGACGTGTTCGCCGTGACCGCGTTGAGCTGCGGCGGCAACGTGATGCCCAGTTGGCCACTACCGCCGTAGAGGATGTCCTCCGTGGTGGCGCCGGAGCAGCTCACGTCGGCGAACGACGACGAGCCGGCGGACGCCGCCACCAGCGACGGGTAGTTGCGGTTGGAGCGCAGGCAGTTGAGGTCGACCTGGGTGGGGATCAGCGGACCTGCGGTGTACGAATCGCCCAGCGCGACGTAACGGCCGGTGGGCACGGCGGCGCTGGCGGGGGTGGCGACGGTGAGCAGCACGCCGGCGGTGGCCAGCGCGAGTGCGGCCAACCGGGTGGCTGTCCGCAGGCGGGGCAGGCGGGGACGGGTCATGGCGCCTCCCAGGAGGGATCAGGGTGGTGGTGCCCGAGATCCTGTCGCCGTCAACGTCCACCGTCAATATCGATGAGCCTCACTAAATGCCGATCCGAAGTGTGGGATTAATCGGTGGTGGTCAATCCAGTGGGGCGTACCACCGGGCACCGGTGACCCGGATCCGACGGGACTGCTTGCGGTTCCACTCCACCCGCACTACTTTCCGGCCGGCACCTGGTCCTTGATCTCGTCGTAGCCGACCGGAGTCGGTGCCGTGCCCGGCGCGTAGATCACCCGCAGGACGCCGGTCGGGAACGCTTCCGTTGCCAGCAGTCGAAGGTGGTACGCCGCGTCGCCCTCGTCGAACAACTTGCGACCCTTGCGCGCGGCCACCGGATGCACCAGCAGACGCAGCTCGTCGACCAGGCCCGCGGCGAGCAGTTGCTGCACCACGGAGATCGACCCGGGGATGAGGATTCCCCGGACGCCGGTATCGGCCTTGAGCGCGGTGACGGCGTCGAGGAGGTCCCCGTTGATCAGCTCGGAGTTGCGCCAGGAGAATTCCAGCGGCTGGCGTGAGACGACGATCTTGCGCATGTCGCCGAGTTGCTTGGCGAACGGCGCGTCGTCGCCACCCGCGGCCTCCCGGCCGGGCCAGGCCCCGGCGAAGCTGTCGTACGTCTCGCGGCCGATGAGCAGCACGTCGGCGGCGTCATAGTCCTCGGCGACGGCGCGGCCCATGTTCTCGTCGAAGTACGGGAAGTGCCAGTCAGGGTCGATCTCGGCCACACCGTCGGCCGAGATGAACAGCGTGGAGATGACCTCTGCCATCGCGGGGGATCCCTTCGGGTCGGGGTGATGTGATGTCGGTAGTCGACCGGCGCATCGTCCCAAACTCGTCAGCCACAGGCCGCCCCGATGGTGCGTGTCGTATCCCGTCTTTGTCAGCCAGACGTCACGGGAGCGGTCCGATGCCACGTTTCGAGCAGCTTTGGCTGCCCCAACCCATTCGTCCTCTCGACGACGTCATCGTCGCTCCGGACGTATCCGGCGGACTCGGCGACCCGCTGCGAGGGCACATTGCCCTGCACGATGCTCAGCCGCAGTCGGGTGAAGCCGAGTTCTTCGTGGCAGAAGGTCGTCATCAACCGCAGAGAACGCGACGCCAGGCCTCGACCGCGGTGCGCGGGGCCGATGGCGTACCCCAGCACCCCGCTCGCCACGTGCAGTGCGACGAGGCCAAGCGGCTCCCCGCCGTCGCGTGTCACGGCCAGGTCGACAATGCCCTGGGCACGGCGCCGCCGAATTCTGACCAGAAAGGCGTCCGCGTCGAATGGAGAAGGAATATCGGTGTTCGCGGCGATGTCCGGCGCGTCGAAGAGGCCCGGCATGTGCGGCAGATCGGCGTCGAGCCAGTCCCGCAGCACAATCCCCTCCCCTTGCAGCATGAGAGGGGAGGCGATTGGATCGACCGCCGAAGAAATTGTTGATTCGCAGCTCACACGGCATCCTTACACGGACGTCGCCGCCGGCCTCAACGCTGCCGTTGCTTGATCGACTCGCGTTCAACCGCACCCGGCGTGGTGCGGGCGGGCTCGGCGTGACGCCGAGCCCGCCCGTTCCGGGTCAGCCGTGATCAAACCGGGCGCTGCAGGGTCAGCAGACCCGGCCGGTACGGCAGGAGGCCGTAGTCGCCGCCGGAGCTGGGGGAACGGCCCTGGTAGAGCAGTTGCAGGTTGCAGGGGTCGACGGTCATGGTCTGGTCGGCGTTGGTGCGCAGCAGCTCACCGTGGCTGATGTCGTTGGTCCAGGTGGCGCCGCTGTTGGCCTTGCCGGCGAACGGGTTGCTCTCGCTGGTGGCCTGCGGCGTCCAGGAGCCGCCCAGGCTGGTGGCCGTGAACGAGCGGAAGTAGCGGCCCTGCGAACCGATCGCCTCGACGATCATGAGATAACGGTTCTGGCCCTGGAGCTTGTAGACCTGAACGGCCTCGAACAGGTTGTTCGTGGTGTCGCTCATGATGGTCGTGTAGTTGGAGCCGAAGCTGCCGGGGAAGTTGCCGATCGGCATGCTGGCCCGGTAGATCTTGCCGTTGTCCCCTGCGAAGAACAGGTACATGTTCGTGTCGTCACCGATGACCGCCTGGTCGATCGGGCCGGTGCCCGAACCGGTGATGCTTCCGCTGAACAGGGTCTGTGCCGCGGACCAGCCGTTCGGGTTGGTCGGGTTGGTCGAGGTCCGGTAGGAGAACGCCGGGCCACCCCACTGGTAGGCGAGCACCCAGATGTTCTTCGGCGCGAAGTAGAACAGTGACGGCGCGACGGTCGCGTTGTTCATCGCGTTCTGGCTGGCCGAGGCCATCTGCGAGTAACTCGTGAAGAGGCCGAAGTTCATCGAGCCCCACCGGGTGCCGTTGTCGTGGGTGGTGGCGTAGACGAGTTGCTGGCCGTTGTAGGGGGCGACGGTGAAGTCCTTGAGTGACACCCAGCCCGACCTCGGGGTCGCCAACACCCCGGTGGAGGACCACCGGTACGTCGAGGGAAGGTTGCACGTGCCCGTCGGCGGCGGGGTCGTCGGCGGTGGGGTCGTCGGCGGTGGGGTGGTCGGCGGCGGGTCGGTCGGCGGAGTCGTCGTGCCACCGGTGCAGGTGACGCCGTTCAGGGCGAAGCTCGTCGGGTCGGGGTTGCTGCCCGTCCAGGACCCGTTGAACCCGAACGACACCGTGCCGTTGGTCGGCACCCCACCGTTGTAGCTCACGTTCTTCGCCGTCACCGCCGACCCGCTCTGCGTCAGCGACGTGTTCCAGGCCTGCGTCACCGTCTGCCCGGCGCCGTACGACCAGGTCAACGTCCAACTGCTCAACGGGTCACCCAGGTTCGTGATCGCCACGTTGGCGCCGAAGCCGCCCTGCCACTGCGACGACACGGCGTAGTTCACCGAACAACCCTCAGCCGCGGCACCGGCCGGCAGCGCCGCGACAACTGTCGACGACATCAGTAAGCCGACGCCGGCCGCAACCAGACCGACATTGGTGGCTCTGGATCTGGTCATGTAGCACCCTCCTCGCGGGACGGCGGCCCATGCATTGGTGGTGGTCATTGTGCGGTGACCGATTGTGAGCGTTAACAGGCCGCGTCAGGTATGTTACGGGAGCGCTCCCATACCCTCAACAGCATCTATCCCTTGTTCTCGCCTACGTCAACTTCGCCGGTGCGGCCGACCCGGCAGCGACCTTCCTCAGACGACGGTGAGGGTGAGGACACCGAACTGGTTGCCCCGCTGCACGTAGTGCGGCAGATACAACTTCCACGTCACGCTCAGCTCGCGCCCGGCCCGCATCGAGGCTGGCACCTCGGCGACCATTTCGAACACGGCACTGTCGCCGGCGGGGATCTGCGGGAGTGCGCGGCAGTTCAGCCGGTACAGCTGGGCCGAGTTCACCGCGTCGTTTGTCGCGTCGCCGAGAGAGAACCGCTCCATCAGGTACCCCGGGCAGGGGTCCAGCGCCAGGGAGCCGTCGGTCGGGTTGCCCAGCGTGACCCGGAAGGTGAGCCGCGACCCGGCGACGGCGGTCGTCGGCCCCTGAACAGCGACGGTGAGCTTGTCGAGCGGCGATGACGGGGGTTTCGACACCGTCACCGGCTCGGTGAACCCGCTCGCGGACAGCGTCCCCCGCGCGCGAGGGTGGACCCCCTCCCCCTGCGGACAGCCCGGACGCTCGTCGGCGGTGACCGGTGCGCGCAACCTGCCGCCGTCGTGCGGCAGCTCGATCGCGAGCTCCAACAACCCCTTCACGGGCTGACAGAACGGCCCGGACCAGTCCAGGCGCAGGCTGGCGTGGCCGCCCGCCGGCACGGCGACCACCCGGGTGCGGCCCTCCTCGTTGATGCCGTGGGTGTAGAGCATCGGGACCTCGCGGCCGCCGGCGAGCATGGTCGTGGGCACCTCGCCCTGCAGGGTGCATTCGACCGTCGACGAGTTCCGCACGTCCACTTCGCCGATGAGCTTGCCGATGGCGGCGTCGAAGCCCCGAGGCGTCTCACCGCCGGTGCCGGGCCGCGTCCAGGTGGTGAGCCGGCCGGTCAGCTGCTCCGCCCGGCACGGCTCGCTGCCGGTGGCCGGCGTTCTCGGCGCGGCAGGGCGGCCGTTGAGGTCCTCGCCGGTGATCTTCAGGTCGGCCCAGGGCACGCTGCCGTCGGCGAGCAGTTCGGTGGGCGCCGGCTGCGCGACTGTCGGGTCCGAGCGACCCGGCTTCGCGTTCGGGTCGGCGCACGCCACCACCATGGTGAGGACGATCAGCAGTGGCACCGGTAGTCGACGCATGCCGCCATCCTCACCCGAACGAACCGCACGGGGCCTGAGTAGCCGTGCTCAGCGCCGGTCAGTCCCCGGTGGGCCCGGGGCCCTCGGCGATCGCGACGGGAGTGCCGAGCTCGACGGTACGGGAGACCGTGCACAACCGATCGTGCGACTGCTGCAACGACCGGGGCAGCGCCGCACGGGCCGCGTCGCCCTCCGCGCCCTCCGGGAACGTCACGCTGAACTCGACCCGCAGGTTCCGCATCCGGTTTGCGCCGGCCTCGTCCCGGATCTTGTCACCGGTGACGGCGACGGCGAACTCGGTCGGCTCGGCACGACGACTGGTGATGTGGTCCACGTCCACCGCGGTGCAGCCGCCGATGGCGGCCAGCAGCAACTCCACCGGCGTGAAACTG
The DNA here is from genome assembly GCF_044455385.1 of Micromonospora sp. NPDC051227. NCBI lineage: Bacteria > Bacillati > Actinomycetota > Actinomycetes > Micromonosporales > Micromonosporaceae > Micromonospora > Micromonospora sp. NPDC051227. Next base: position 314,666 of record NZ_JBITET010000006.1, on the reverse strand, counting down.
CCGTCATCGCCCGTGCCCAACGACACCGACCCGCCACGGGTGTTCCGCACGACGTAGTTGCCCAGGCTGGTGCGCTCGATCGCCACCGAACGGAAGGTGTCTTCAGTCATGACAGAAAACTACAGGCCTCCGCGATCACGAGTACATGAGATGCAGCGTCATCCCGGCATCGGCGTGCGCCAGGTTGTGGCAGTGATTGGCCCACATCCCCGGGTTGTCGGCCCGGAACGCCACCTCCCACACCTCGCCCGGACGGACGTCGAACGAGTCCAGCCACAGCGGGCTTCCGGTCGCCGGCTCGCCATCGCGGGCCAGCACCAGGACGTGGTGGCCGTGCAGGTGCCACGGGTGCACGATCTGCGACCGGTTGACGATCGTGAACCGCACGACGTCACCCAGGCGTACGACCTGCGGTGGGATGTCCGGGTCAGCCGCGCCGTTGACGGTGTGGGCGTACCGCGGTAGCAGTCCGCGCAGGTCGAGGCCGCGATCGAGGACGAGGGTGAACGTCTTGTCGAACCGGGACCAGGGCACCGGAGCGGTCACGCCGTAGCCGAGCGGATCGAGCACCGGCCAGGCGCCGGTCGCCGTCGACACCGGGCCGGTCGAGTAGACCGCGCGTCCATCGACGAACAGCGCCACCGGGGTCGCCGGCGCGTCGAAGACCAGGTCGTAGCGGCCCCCGGCCGGGATCAGCACGGCGGTGTCCACCAGCGGCGTCGGGCCGCGTAGGTCGACGCCGTCGATCGCGGCCACCCGGAACGCGGTCCCGGCCAGGGCGTACCGGTGCGTCGTGCCGTCGGTGTTGATCAGCCGCAACCGCACCGGCAGGCCGGCCTCGACCTGCTCCACCTTCGGCGCGGGCAACGGACGGCCCGCCAGGGTGTGCACCGGCACTGTGACGTCGAGGCCGGTCACCGGGCCCGGTCGCACCACCAGCACGCCGTAGAGGCCCATCCGTACGCCGACATCGGAGGCCGAATGCGTGTGGTACCAGTACGTTCCGGCCTGGTCGGCGCGGAACCGGTAGACGAACTCCTGTCCGGGCCGCACCGGCGCCTGCGTCACCCCGGGTACCCCGTCCTGATCGTTCGGCACGTCGTACCCGTGCCAGTGCACTGTGACGCCGCGCCCGATGTCCCGGTTGCGCAGCGTCACCTCCAGGACGTCGCCGACGGTGGCGCTCAGTTCCGGTCCGGGGACCTGCCCGTTGAACGCCCACGCCGCGACGTTCCGGCCGCCCGCGTCCACAGTGGCGGTTGCGGCGGTCAGGGTGAACCGCCGGGTGGGTTCGTCGGCGATCCGGGCCGCCGGAGAACCATGATCATGCGGTACGGCGGGCGCGGCGCCCGGGGCGACGGTCAGCCCGGTTCCGGTCAGCAGCGCCGCGACCGCCACCACGAGGGCCACCCGGGACACCGTCCGGGACGGGTGCGCACCGAGCGCACGCCCCGAGAGCACCGTCGCCGCCACGACTCCGGCGACCGCGAGCAGCCCCGCCCCGGCCGACGCCGGATAGCCGTGCAGGATCGTCACGAGCAGGGCGCTGCTCGTGGCGTACCCGGCGAAGAGCAGCGGAACCGCGACGGCCCGGATGTCAACCCGGGCCCGCAGCAACCGCGGACCGGCGACGCCCACCGCCGCGAGCGACAGTGGGGCCGCGATGAGGACCTTCTCCGCGGCGAACCACCAGCCGGCGCGTGCGAGAGCGGTGATCGTGACCGCGCGGGCAAGCGTGGCGAGCAGCGCGACGGCCGCCAGTCCCAGTGCGAGCGGGCGGCGACGGGCGGCGGACGCGGCGCCACCGCCCAGCCAGGCGGCGGCCGCGAGGACCGCGATCACGAGGTCGGCCGCGAGCAGGGACCCGGTGGTCACGCCGGCTCTCCTTCCCGGGTGACCAGCCGAGCCGCGCCGGCGGGAACCGGGACGGTCAGCTGTCGCGCCGCCCGATGGACACCGACCACGACGTGTACCGCGATGATTCCGTTGAGCGCGTGCAACCCACCGATGGTCAGGCCGAGCGGGGTGCTGACACCCGACGCGTCAGTGGACGCCTCGGCCAGCATGGCGATGAGCGGCTGGAGGACGACGAGGCCGATCGGCAGGATCGCCAGGCCGACGATCTTTCCCGGCGCCTTCGCCAGCGCGGCGAACAGGGCGGTGAGCACTGTGAGAATCGGGATGACCGCCATGCCGTTGACGCTGTGCAGCGCGTACGCGTCGTCGCCGGCGGGTCTGGTGAACCCGCCCACGGCGGCGAGGACGAACTGCACGGCGAACGCGACGAGCAGCAGGGCGCTGACGATGACGAATGCCTTGCGCATGGGTTACCTCCTAGAGGCGCGCCGAGGCGAGGGCCCGGGCGACGTGATCGGTGGCCGTGATCGCCCCGTACGCGACCAACCGCACGAGGTCGGCGTCGGCGGGGTGGGAGAGCCGCCAGAGAGCGACGTCGCCCGGGCTGATCGCGCTGGGCGCGAACGCCGCCAGCAACGCGATCCGCGTCCCGATGCGGTCCGTGCCCGGCACGTCCCGCACCAGGTCGACGGCCCAGTCCGCCGGCCGGGCCGGGAACCGCCCGTCCTCCCAGCGCACAGTGGCCGTGACGGTCTCGCGCGCCACGTCGCCCAGCAGCAGGTCCCCACCCCGGGCGGCGGCGTCCCGCAGCGACGCGTAGGCGACGCCCACCGGGCTGTCCCCCGCCCAGACGGGAGGTGATGCCGTCGGGTCGGCGTCGAGGAGCGGGAGACTTCGGCCGGGCTCCTTGGACTCCCGGACCGCCTTGGCGTAGAGCCGGCCCCCGACCGAGCGCACCAGCGGGGAGCGTTGCAGGCCGCCGGGGAGCAGATCGGGGTCGAGCAACGCGGACACGACCCGGTTGATGAAGTGGAAGGCGAGCAGGGTGCCGGTGATCTCCGGGCCGTGGGTGCTGGTCCAGTCGGCGGCTCCGGGGCTGCGGCTCGCCTGCGCCCAGCCGACGAGCGCGGCGTGCCTCGGCTCGGGGGGCGTCTCGCCCCGGGCGACGGCCTCGGCCAGCTTCGGTGCGCCCAGCGCGTGCAGCAGCAGCACATGGGCGTCGACGCAGAACTGACAGCGGTTGGCCCGGGACACCGCGGCCGCGACGAGTTCGCGCTCGACCCGGGGCGCGTCCCCGGCGAGCAGCGCCTCCCGCATCAGCGCCCAGGTCGCGGCCAGCACCTCCGGCACGGCCGAGAGCGCCTGGAAGGTCGGCAACGGCCCGAGAAAGTCGTCGCGCAACTGTTGGTAGACGGCCGCTGTGCGGCCGGTGGCCGCCCTCGTCGGCGTGGGGGTGAAGAAGCGGTATGTCATGGGCTCGATGCTTGTTCCGGCGGGCCGGGAAAACGTCGTGCCGCCGTAGACACTTGCCCCGCCGCTCATACCGCGCCCGTGGTACGCCGCAGGTACCACGCGCGCGGGATGCTCCACCGACGACGGCCGTTCTACAGTGCGACCATGCGCCGCGACCTCCCGTACGCCCTCGGCGGTCTCGCCCTCGGCGTCCTCCTGCTCGGCAACGCCGTGCTCACCCCGGACGCCGCGCCGGTCGAGGTGCTCGACGTCGCCCTGGTCCTCGCCACGGTGGTGGCCCTGGCGGCGTGCCGGCGCCACCCGGTGGTGGCGCTGGGCGTGGTCACCGTCGCCATGCTGGCCGTTCACGTCCGGGTGCACCCCGGGGTGTCCGCCGCGTTCCCCGTCCTCTGCGCGGTCTACGTCAGCGCCTGGCAGGGACACCGGTCGGCCGCCGCCGTGGCGAGCCTCGCCTTCCTCGGTAGCTTCCTGGCCCGCGACATCTCGATGGCGCCGGCTGGCCGACCAGGCCAACTGGTCGCCGAGCGGACGGCCCTGCTGCTCGGCTGGTTCGTGGCGGCCAACGTCGCCGGGCTCGTCGCGCGGCAGCGCCGGGCGTACCTGGAGCAGGTTGAGCAGCGGGCGATCGAGGCCGAACGCACCCGCGAGGAGATGGCGTTGCGGCGCGCCGGGGAGGAGCGCCTGCGCATCGCCCGCGACCTGCACGACTCCCTGACCCACAGCATCTCGGTGATCAAGGTGCAGGCGGGGATCGCCGTACACCTGGCCCGCAAGCACGGCGAGGAGCCGTCGGCAACGCTGCTGGCGATCCAGGAGGCCAGCGGCGCCGCGATGCGGGAACTCCGCACGACCCTCGACGTCCTCCGCGCACCGACCGACGCCGATCGGGTCGGGCTGGCCCGGGTGGACGAGCTGGCCGAGCGGACCCGGGCGGTCGGCGTACCGGTGCAGGTGACCGTCACCGGCCAGCGCGGGGACCTGCCCGACGAGGTCGACCAGGCCGGGTACCGGGTCATCCAGGAGGCGCTCACCAACGTGGCCCGCCACGCCGGGCCCGCGACCGCGCACATCCAGGTGGAGTACGCCCCGGCGGGACTGACCGTCGCGGTCACCGACGACGGTCAGGCGTCGCCGGCCGAGCCGCTGACCCCGGGCGTGGGCCTGCGCGGCATGCGGGAGCGGGTCAGCGCCCTGGGCGGCACGCTGCGGACCGCCGCGCACGACGACCACGGGTTCACCGTACGGGCCACCTTTCCGCTGAACCGCCCGCGATGACCGCCCGCCGCGGGGAGGAGCCGGGATGATCCGCGTGCTGCTCGCCGACGACCAGGCGCTGATGCGAGCCGGCTTCCGGGCACTGCTCGACGCCGAGGACCACCTGGAGGTCGTCGGCGAGGCGACCGACGGCACCTCGGCCGTCCACCTGTCGCGCTGTCTGCGCCCGGACGTCGTGCTGATGGACGTACAGATGCCGGGCCTCGACGGCATCGAGGCCACCCGGCGCATCGCCGCCGATCCCGACCTCACCGCGATCCGCGTTCTCATCCTCACCAACTACGGGCTCGACTCCTACGTGTTCGCCGCCCTCCGCGCGGGCGCCAGCGGCTTTCTCCTCAAGGACGCCGACCCCGCCGACCTGCTGCACGCCGTCACCGTCGTCGCGCGCGGCGACGCGCTGCTCGCGCCAACCGTCACCCGCACCCTGATCAGTGAGTTCGTGGCCGGCCCACCGCCGGCCGTGCCGACAGCCGGACGCGACGTGCTGACCGCCCGGGAGCAGGAGGTCGTCGAGCTGGTCGCCCGTGGGCTGACCAACGACGAGATCGCCGCGCGCATGGTGATCAGTCCGCTGACCGCGAAGACACACGTCAACCGGGCGATGACGAAGCTGCACTGCCGCGACCGGGCGCAGCTGGTCGTGTGGGCGTACGAGTCGGGGCTGATCACGCCGCGTCGGCGGTGATCGCCGTCTCCGAGAGCGGAGTTGATCAACCCCCCCTTGGGAACATGAGGGAGGGCCGACGCACTAGCATTGCCGCCGTCCGCGACGGCTCTGCTGAATCGAGGCGACATGCGTTGGCTCCGTCGTTTGCTGGGCGGTAGGCGGGTCCAGCTCGACCCGGGACGCCAGCAGGCGCTGCTGCACGACGTCCAGTCCCGGTACGGCTCCCACGCGCGGATCCGGTTCAACGAGCAGGTCGAGGCGCTCACCGGTTCGCTCGACAGTGACGACGGCCTGGTGGTGGCGACCCGGATCGTGAGCCAGGTCGCCGATGAGGCCCACGTGGACCTTCAGGCCCAGGCCCAGGAGATCCACCGACGGACGGGCCGACGGCTGCTGGTGCACCGCCGCAACTACCGGCCGCTGTGGAAGGAGGCGGGCCAGGCCCTACGCTGGCCGCTGTTCGCGTTGCCGTGCGGCTTCCACCCGTACGCGCAGGTGGCCGCCGCCGTCACTGTGGTCGGCAACCGGGCGCCCCGGCTCGACCGGGTGACCGACCCGAACCCGCTGGTGACCCGCGTGTTCGAGGTGCTCGACCTCACCACCTCCGGCTGGGAGTACGGCCGGGTGCGGGTGGACACCGACGCCGCCACCCTGGCCGATCGACTGATCGTCAGTGCCGGGCAGGTCCTCGCGGCGATGGACGACCCGCCGCGACTGCCGCCCGCGGTGCGGGAGCTGATGCGTCGCAACAACACCGTCGCCGTGCACGACCCGGCCGGCCCTCGGGCGGTGGGCGGGATCAACCTGGGCGCGCGGATGCGGGAGGAGTTCCTGGTCTGAGCGCCAGCGGGCGCTACTGCTCGGGGCGCCGGCGGGCGAGATGCACTATGACGTCTGCGGAAAGCTCGACCCTCTCGGGCAGGATCCGCTCGATCTGGCTGAAGACCTGCTCCTGCTTCGAGGTCGGCAGCTCAAGATACGCCGAGATCGTCGACAGATGTCCGACGTAGTCGCGCGCACTCATCGTCAGTCGACGCTCGATCACGGTCTGCCGCACATCGGTGAACAATTCGGAGCGTTGGAGTTCGGTGCCGGGCCACTGCATGGCCTGCCCCGGGGGCGTGCCGTCGGGAGAGGGAATCTCGTCGCTCTCCAGGAAGGGCGCCCGGGCGAGCCGGACAGCGTCCGCCACCGCCGGGTCGACCAGCCGGGTTGGTCCACCGAACGAGGCGAACACGCGGCCGGGTTCCAGCAGCGCGGCCACCCGTGACCATCGCCCCTCCGGTTTTGTCCAGTGCAGAGCCGCCGCCGCGTAGACCAGGTGGTACCTCGCGCCCGGCCGCAGGTCCTCGAACGCGGCCCGCACGGTCTCGACGCCTGCTGGCACGTGCCTGCGCAGCTCGGCGAGCATGGCCCCGTCCGGCTCGGTCGCGGTGACAGTGACGCCCGCTCCGGCGAACAGCCGGGTCGCCTTGCCGGTTCCGGCGCCGATCTCCAGGGCCGTTCGAACAGGCCGACCCGCGTACGTCAGCACCAGGTCGACAAGCTCGGCGGGGTACCCCGGTCGGTACCGTTCGTACTGTTCCGCCACCGTCCCGAAGCTCAGTGCGCGAGCAGGCATGCCGACAATCCTGTCACCAGTCGCGTCGGTGCTGCCCGATCTTCCAAGCAACGGGTCGGCTACGCGCCGCCGTGACCACGGGTTACCTAATGCGATGACCGCATGGAGCGAACGGCGATGATCCACACCCGCATCTCCAGCGACCGGGCAGGCCGACGTCTCGGCGTTGAGCGCCAGGAGGAGCCCGACCACGCACGGTGGCGACCGGTGGCACAGCTCGACCATCCGAGGCGTTCTCAGCCGGTCCGGAGGCGACCCCAACGCGCGAACCCGTCCACTGGCACCCGCCGGTACGGCTTAGGCCATTACGCGACGGCTGGGAGCCCTCTTCCGCCCCGGTTGCCCGACAGCCACGGGTGCCGGGGCGGAACGCAACCCGGCCTTCATGACGAAGATCGACCGTCGCGCCAACGCGTCGCCACGGGAGTCCAACTCATACCCGTCGAGCCAAACCCACCCGTCGTAGGTGATCCAGTCGAGTACGCGGATGAGGCGGAGCCTGATTGGTCGGGTGAACTGCACGCTAGCCGCTCGGTCCACGATCAACACGTCCCCGGCCTTCACCCCAACCACCCGAGGAACCTGCGATTCAAGGTGTCCGGGGGTGCCCAGGTCATGTCCTGGCGCGCTGCGATGAGGTACGACCCGAGGTAAGCAGCCAGCGCGACCGGCGAAGCGGCGTACTCATCCAGCAGCTCGACGCGGCGTGCGGCACAGGGCCAGGGGCGCTGACACGTCTCGCAGAGCCATAGCGGCAGGACCGGCCCGTGCTTGGTCATCAGCTCTCACCTGGCCAGTGACCTCGATTGATCGGGATCTTGTGCCTGGCCCGACACGGCAGCTCGTTCCCGCACTTGCAGACGTTCCGCCACTTGATCCACGACCACACCGGCTTATGTCTTCGGGCCAGGGTCATCGCTACCGCTGCCAGGTATTCGCCGTAGGGCACGTGCCTAGACATGTTCGCCCCCTCGCATTTGCGTGGCATTGCTCACACCGCCATTTTGCGCGCGCAGATATACGGGGTCAATGGCCTACGGTTGTCGATGACGCACGGCGTGTGGTCGCACGAAGCGCGAGGGAGGGGAGGCATCATGGCGCTCATGGAGAGCCCGACGTTCCTGCGATTCCAGCTCGGCGCACAGCTCAAGCGGGCACGCGAGGAAGCAGGCGTGACCGTCGAACAAGCCGCCGCGCTGATCGAGGTTTCACCGAGCACACTGCGCCGGATCGAGCAGGGTCGCGTCGGCTTGAAGGGTCCAGCGCTCAACGCGTTGCTCGACCTGTACAGCGTCACTGATGCTGAGCTGCGGGAGACGTTGTTGTCCATGGCTCGCAGCGGCAAGCAACGCGGCTGGTGGGCAAAGTACGGCGACCTCCCGAACTCCTATCGCCAGTACATCGGCCTGGAATCCGCAGCGTCAGAGATCCACAACTTCGAAACGTTGGTAGTGCCCGGCCTGCTCCAGACCGCCGAGTACGCCCGAGCGATCATCAGCGCCGACGCCTCGCAGCCGACCCCGGATGGTGTGGCCCAGCGAGTAGCCGCCCGGACGGAACGGCAGAAGCTGCTAACCGATGGTCAACTGAAGCTCGTAGCGGTCATCGACGAGGCGGTACTACACCGGCAGATCGGCGGGCCGGAGGTCATGGCTGAACAGCTCACGACCTTGCTCGAAGCGCAGAAGCGCTGGAACGTCACCGTCCAGGTCATCCCGTTTCGCGAGGGCGCCTACGCGTCGATGGTGTCCAGCTTCCATATCCTTGGCTTTGCGGAAGGTCCCGGGGTGGTGTACATCGAGGGACTGACCGGTGACCTCTACGCTGAGGGCGAGGACGTCGACAGGTGTGCACGGGTGTTCAGCAACCTGCGGGCAGCCGCACTTTCACCTACGGCCTCAACCACATTGATCAGGAAGCTTCGTGACAAGGAGACGCCATGAAGGCGCTCGATAACCAGTGGCGCACCAGCACCCGTAGCGGTGGCAACGGCGCGTGTGTCGAGGCTCGGTACGCGGACCACACCGCACAGGTGCGGGACTCTAAGGACCGGCAGGGACCGGTGCTCTCCTTCAACCCGTCCGCCTGGTCGACGTTCGTCCGAGGGCTCAAGCGCTGATGACTAGCCAACACCCCCGACCGTGACGGTGGGAGGCGCTGGCTAAGGGTCTTCAGTTGGTCGCAGAGACGATGTCACCGCACGCCGGGGTTTCGGCACGCGGTGCGGGCCTTCGTGGTGGCAGGGTGGCCGCACAAGCGGTGATTGATCACCATGCCTGATCCTGTTCCGCCCCAGAGACAGCAGAGGAACCCACAGGCCAGGGGCGGGGCTCGCCCCTCGGTGTGAGTTCCCGGTTTTGCCCCGCATGGGGTGGGAAGCCAGCGCAACCGCCTGACGACCGGCGGGTCGGTTGCGTGCGTCGGATCGATCATACCCGTCACTCCGGATGTCGATTTTCGTGCCACGCGCGACGACAACTGCGCGCAACCGCTTGCCGGCCCGTCGAACACCGCTCGACCATGTGCGGATGGGGCCGGAGCGTCGGGTGATCGTCGGAGTCGACGTGGGCACCACTGCCGTGCGGGCTGCCGCGTTCGCGTTGGACGGCACCACACGACACGTCGCGACGCGGGAGTACCCACTGCTTGCGCCGATGCCCGGTTGGCAAGTACAGGAGCCCGACGTGGTCATGGCGGCCACCCTGGCCGCGATGACCGCATGTGTGGCCGGCACCTCCGGGGCGGAGGTGGTCGCCCTCGCGCTCAGCTCCGCCAGGTACGGCCTGATCGGGTTGGACGCGACGATGACGCCGGTGACGCCGCTGCTGACCCGGCGCGACACGCGGTCGTCGGAGGCGGCCCGCGAGCTGCGGTTGTCCGGCCAGAGCCGGGAGCTGCACCGGATGACGGGTACGCCCGTGCACCCGATGAACCCGCTCTGCAAGCTCCTGTGGTTCGCCCGCCACGAGCCGTACCTCTGCACGGCGACCCGGTGGTGGGTCGGCCTCAAGGACTATGTGGTCCATCGGCTCACCGGGATGTTGGTGACCGAGTTGTCCTCGGCGTCCGGCACCGGAATGTGCGACGTGCACCGTCGGGTGTGGAGTTCTGCCGTACTCGATCTCGCCGGGGTGTCCGAGAGTCAGCTACCCCCGGTCCTGCCCACGACGGCGGTGTTGCGGCTCTCACCGGCGGCCGGGCGCGCGGTCGGCCTGCCGTCGGGCACACCGGTCGTCGTCGGCGCGGGCGACGGTCCGTTGCGGAGCCTGGGCGCGGCGGCGATCGACCGCGGCGTCGGTGGCCTGACGCTCGGGGCCACCGGGGCCCTGCGGACGGTCGTCGAGGCACCCCTCACCGATCCGGTCGAGACGTTCTCCTGCGCTGCGTTGACCGACGACGCGTGGGTCGTCGGCGGGGCGGTCAGCAACGGCGGCAATGTCGTGCGGTGGGCGGGACGGGTCCTCGGTGACGACCGTGCCGCGCCGGCGCTCCTGGATCTCGCCGAGCGGATCGCACCGGGCAGCGACGGTCTCGTGATGTTGCCCTATCTGCGGGCCGACGAGGCCCCGCCGCAGGGGTGCGGCCCGCCGGGCGCGTTCCTGGGACTGCGCAGCGAGCACTCGCGCGGTCACCTGGTCCGGGCCGCCGTGGAGGGCGTCTGCCTGCAACTCGGTGGTATCCGGGACCGTCTGGCCGAGCTGACGCCGATCGGCAGCGTCCGCCTGACCGGAGGCGCCTTCCGGTCTCCGCTGTGGCGCGCGGTGATGGCGGCGGTCCTGGACTGCCCGGTCCGCGTCGCGGGGGCTGCGGACCACGTCACCCTCGGCGCGGCGGCGCTCGGGCTCTTCGCGATCGGCCACACCTCCGACCTCAAGGAGGCGGTCACTCAGCTCGATCCCGGGGTCGCCAGCGGCGAGCCCGTCGCGGTCGACCCGGCTCTCGTCGCGGCCTACCGCGGTCTGCGGACGAGCTTGCCCGCGCTCCTCACCGTCGCGGGTCGCCTGGGCGAGATCCTCCACGAGGCGGCCACCACCGGCTTCAGTGCTCCGGCTCGTCCTTGACCTGGGCCACCAACTGGGTCGGGTTGACGTAGCGCAGCGCGACGACGAGGAGAACCAGCATCATCGAGGTGTAGATGACCGCCATGGCGTCGACCGACTGCTGCGCCCTGATGCCGGACGCGGACATCGAGTAGTAGAGCGCCACCACCAGGGTCTGCGAGTCCGGCCCCGCGGTCAGGAAGGTGAGCTCGAACATCCCAACGGTGCGGACCAGCACGAGGATCGCGGAGGCGAGGATGCCCGGCACGAGCAGCGGCGTGAGGACGCGGAGGAACACCGTCCGCAGGCCCGCGCCGCACATGCGCGCGGCGCTCTCGATCCTCGGGTCGATCTGCTCGATGAACGGGGTCATGGTCAGGATGACGAAGGGCACCGACGGCACGAGGTTGGCGAGCACCACCCCGGACATGTGCCCGGCCAGGCCGAACTTGTAGAGGACTGTCGCCAGCGGAATGCCGTAGGTGATCGGGGGCATCAGAATGGGCAGCAGGAACACCAGGAAGATCAGCCGTTCGCCCGGGAACGAGCGCCGCGCGAGGGCGTAGGCGGCCGGCACGCCGATCACCAGCGAGAGGCCCACGACGAGTACGGAGACCTCCAGCGTCACGACGATGACCTGGAGGAGCGCGAACTCGTCCCAGGCTCGGGCGTACCAGTCGGTGGTGTAGCCGTCGGGGAGCCAGGTGTCGAACCAGCGCTGGCCGAACGAGCTGACCAGCACGGACGCCACGACGCCCAGCAGGTTGAGGAAGAAGAAGATGACGACGCCCCACACGATCCAGGCGGCCGGGCGCGCGACGATGCGCCGCCGCCGGTCGGTGCTGGTGGCGGGGGGCCGCGCTGGTGGGGCCTGGGTGGTCGTTGCCATCAGCCCTTGCCTCCGGTGGAGCCGGTGTAGAAGCGGCTACGAGCGGCCAGCACCACAGCGATGATGACCAGCTCGACGAAGCCCATGATCATGGCGATCGCCGACGCGTACGGGTAGTCGTACTGCTCGTAGGCCGCCTGGTAGGCGGCGAGGGAGATGACCCGGGTCTCACCGGCCGGGTTGCCGACCAGAACAGCCGACGGAAACACGCTGAACGCCAGGACGAACGTCAGGCAGAAGGTCGTGGCGAGGCCGGGCATCAGCAGCGGCAGGGTGATCCGGGTGAACCGACGACGCCAGTCCGCGCCCAGCGTCGCGGCCGCCCGTTCCAGTGTCGGGTCGATGCCGGACAGGTACGACAGCACCAGCAGGAACGCGAACGGAAAGCCGGTGATCACCAGCGAGAAGAACACGCCCCAGTAGTTGTGGGTCAGCCGCACCGGCTCGTCGACGAGGTTGCTCGCCAACAGGATCCGGTTGAACCAGCCGGTCGGGCCGAGGAAGTTCAGCAACCCCTGTGCGGTGAGGACCGTGCCGAGCGTGATCGGCACTACCAGCAGCGTGGTGACCAGCCGCTTGCCCCGGAACCGGCCACGCATCCGGTAGGCGATCGGCACCGCGGCGAGGACGTTCAGGAGCGCGGCGGGCAATGCGATCCGCAGCGTGATCCAGATCGTGCCCCGCTCGTAGGAGTCGGAGAAGAACCGGGCGTAGTCGCTGAACGGCCCGCCGTTGGTCGGCTGGAACGAGAGCGTCAGCCCGTAGAAGAACGGGTAGAGGAACAGGGCGATGACGAAGACCAGGGCCGGGACCAGTAACCAGAGCTGACGGTCGATGCCCCGCTCGGCGAGACGGTGCTGCCAGTGCGCCAGCGGTTTCCCAGGCCCGGCGCCGCTCACCGCGTCGCCCCCGGGGCGTCCGCGAGGCGGTCGGGCTGCGTCGACGCGTCGGCGGGATAGACGAGCAGCCGTTGCGGGTCGACGGCGAGCTTGACCTGGTCGCCGGGCGCGATCCGCTGCTCGGTCCGCAGGTGTAGCAGCAGTCCGGTGTCGGTGCGGGCCTCGGCCGCCAACTCGCGGCCCTGGTACTCCACCACCTCGACCGTCGCCGACATGGCGTTGCGGGTCTCGCCGGGCTGGTCGACGCGGATGTCCTCGGGGCGTACCGCGACCACGACGTCCGCCCCCGGCTGGAGGCCCCCCACCACCTCGCCGAGCAGGCGATGGCCGGACGGCTCGACGGTGGCACGGTCGCCGTCCACCTGCTGAACCCGCCCCCGCCACAGGTTGCGGTAGCCCATGAAGTCGGCGACGTGCCAGTTCGCCGGTCGGGTGTGCAGGTCGCGGGGGGAGCCGATCTGCTGCACCCGGCCCTCGCGCAGCACCACCAGCCGGTCGGCCAGGGAGAGCGCCTCCTCCTGGTCGTGGGTCACGTAGACGGTGGTGAGCCCCAACGACTGGTGCAGCCGGCGAATCTCGGTCCGCATCTCCAGGCGCAGTTTGGCGTCGAGGTTGCTCAACGGCTCGTCCATCAACACCAGCGACGGCTCGAACACCACGGCGCGAGCGATGGCGACGCGTTGCTGCTGACCACCCGAGAGCTGACCGGGCAGCTTGTCGACGTGGTCCTCCAGTCGCACCAGCCGCACCGCCTCCGCCGTACGCCGGCGCGTCTCCTCCTTGGGCAGCCGCCGCATCCGCAGTCCGAAGGCGATGTTCGCCCGGACCGTCAGGTGCGGAAAGAGGGCGTAGCTCTGGAACACCATGCCGAAGCCGCGCCGCTCCGGTGGGAGCGTGTCGATGCGGCGCTCGTCCTGCCAGATGCTCCCCGCCGTCAACGGCAGCAGCCCGGCCAGGCAGTTCAACGCCGTCGACTTGCCGCAGCCGGACGGGCCGAGCAGGGCGATGAACTCCCCCGCCTCGATCGTCAGGTCCAGCTCGGTGAGCGCGGCCTGGCCGCCGAACCGGCGGGACACCCCGTCCAGCCGCAGCTGGGTGAAGGCGCTCATCCCTGCTTGACCTTGCCGCCGCCGATCTCGCGGTCCCAGCGGCTGAACGCGGCCACCAGGCTCTTCGCGTCGAGCGGGACCTCGGTCGGGTTTCCGGCGATCAGCGCGTCGTACTCCGGGCGACCGAACTCCCGGATCGCGTCCTGGCTCTTCTGCGGCGCCGACGAGAGCTGGACCTCTTTGATCGCCGGGCCCGGGTAGAAGTAGCCCTCGTCGTACGCCTTCGCCTGCTGTTCGGGGGTGAGCATGAACGCCAGCAGGGCCAGCACCGCGGCCTGGGTGTCGGTCGACACGCCCTTGGGCAGGACGGCGTAGTGCGCGTCGGTGACCCAGTGGAAGCCGTCGATCGGGGTGATCCTGGCCTCCTTGGGCACAGTGCCGAGCACCCGCGGGTTGATGTCCCAACCGGTTGTGCTGACGATCAGGTGCGCGGTGCCGTTGGCGAGGTTCTTCATCGTCTCGGTGGTGCCGGACGGGTAGTAGTCGACGTACTGGCCCAACTCCTTGAGGAAGGCCCACGTCTTGTCCCAGCCCGCGGTGGGGTCCTTGGGGTTCGAGTCGCCCAGGATGTAGGGCAGACCCATCAGGAACGTCCGGCCCGGGCCGGAGTTGGCCGGGCGGGCGTACTGGAATTTCCTGGGGTTGGCCTTGGCCCAGGCGAGCAGCGCCTCCGCGCTGGTGGGTGGCGTCGCCAGGCGCGACGGCAGATATTCGAGCAGCGGACCTGACGGGTAGTAGGTGACGGTGACGCCCGCGTTGCCGGCGAGCTTCTGCATCGCGGCGGCCGGCTCCAGGTAGTTGCTCATGCCGCCGAGGCGGTCCTGGAAGGTCGGCAACACGTCGATCCAGAGCCCCTGCTCGATCCCGGCGGCCAGGCCGTCGACGCCGGTCAGCACGAGACCGATGTCCACCCGGTCCGCCCCCTGCTGGGCCTTGATCTTCCCGGCCAGCTCTGGTGCCGGAGCCTTCGAATAGGTCACCCGGGAGATCACGTCGGGGTTCTTCGAGACGAACTCGTCGATCATCCCCTGGGTCAGCTGGAGGTTGCCCGCCACGTCGAGGACGTTGAGCGTGACGGCCTTACCGGGCCGCTGTGGCACCTCACCGGTGCTGTCGCCAGTGTTGTCGCCGGGGGCCTCGGGTGCCCCACACCCGACCGCGCCCACCAGGAGCGACGATGCCGTGACCAGGAGAGCGCCGCGCCGCGAGATACCCATGAGCCGTTCCCTCCGCCAGGTGTCATCAGTGCTGATTGAGGCAGCCGGCGCGCCGCGGCGGCAACGGGTTGCCATGTATTGCCTCGCGCGAATCTGATCGGGCCGCTGGATTGTTGCGGGGGCATTGCCGAGTATTCACCGCCGCCATACCATGATCACGGCGCGTAGCCGGGAGGAGCATGCAGATGCCCGACCACATCAGGCCGCCGGGACAGCGAGTCACGATCTACGACGTCGCCCATGAGGCGGACGTCTCACCGTCCACGGTGTCCCGCGCCTTCTCCCGACCGAGTCGCGTCAACTCCGAGACCGCCGAACGGATCCGGCAGGTCGCCGAGCGATTGGGCTACCGGACCAACCCCCTCGCTCGTGCCCTCACCACGTCCCGTACGCAGATGATCGCGCTGGTCATCGCCGACATCACCAACCCGGTGTACGCCGAGATCGTGCGCGGTGCGCAGGAGGTGGCGGCCGACGGCGAATACACCACAGTGCTGATCGACGCCCAGGAGTCCGACCGGCTGGAACGGGCGGCGGTCGAACGCACCATGTCGACAGTCGACGGCATCGTGCTGGCCAGCAGCCGGATGTCCGACTCGGCCATCCGGATGGTCGCCAAGCAGCGGCCGGTGGTGGTCCTCAACCGCGCTCTCGCCGACGTGCCGTGCGTCGTCACGGACGACAGTCGTGGGGTGCGGCGGGCCGCCGAGCACCTCGGCGAGTTGGGACACGACCACATCACCTACGTCGCGGGGCCGCAGGCGTCCTGGCCCAATGGCGTGCGCTGGCGCTCGCTGCTCGAGGCGGGGATGGAGCTGGAGATCAAGGTTCGGCAGATCGGGCCGTTCAGCCCCACCTTGGCGGGCGGTGAGCGGGCCGCGCAGGAGCTGTGCGCGCGTCCCGCGACGGCGGTCCTGGCCTTCAACGACCAGATGGCCATCGGGATCATCCGCGGCCTCAGCCGGATGGGCGTCAACGTTCCGGGCGACGTCAGCGTCGTCGGATTCGACAACATCCTCGCCGCCGACATCGTCACGCCCGGGCTCACCACCGTCGCGGCTCCGCTCTACGCGGAGGGCTCGGCCGCCACCCGGCACCTGCTCACGATGATCGAGGGGGCGCCCGGGCACACCGGCCGGCCGATGGTCCTGCCGGTACGCCTCGTGGTCCGCGACTCGACGGCCGTGCGCAACCCGAGCCCCGGTCGGGCCCGACCAGCGTGGGTGCGGCAGCGGCCTGTTCCCGGCCCGGCGGCCCACCTGCCGTGAGGGCCGAGCGGCCCCGCGACAAGAAACGACAACTCGTTGCCGGGGCGGAGCCACGCCGGGAAGGATCGACGCGCATCCATCCAGCAACGTCGTTGCGCTCGCGGGACGGGCCGAACGGCGTCCCAGTGAACGAACGAGGAGATGGTGATGAACCGAGCTTCGGTGCCCCGGCTACGGCGAACCCTCATCGTGCTGGGCACGGCACTGGCCACCGTCGCGGCCACCCTCACGGTCGCCACCACCACGCCGGTCGCCGCGGCCCCGTCGCCGGACGACTACAACGGCTCCGACCTGTGGCTGCGGTACGTGCCGGTCGACGACGCGAAGCTGCTGCGTGACTACCGCCGCGCGGCCACGACGATCGTGGTCGAGAACGCCGACGCCACGAAGGTCCATCGGCACACGACGGACCTCGCCATGGCCCCCGGTTCGAGCGAGAAGCTCGTCGAGACCACGCTGGGCGCCGCCCGGGACGAACTGGTCCGCGGTCTGGGCGGGCTGCTCGGTCAACCGACACCCGTGGCGACAGTCGACGCCGGCACGGTCCCGGACGGCGCGGTCGTGGTGGGCACGCCGACGAGTTCGCCGCTGGTGGGCCGCACCGTCACGACCCGCGACCTGGCCAGTGTGGGCGACGAGGGCTACCTCGTCCGGTCGGTGTCGAAGGGCAGGGCACGGTTCACCGTCATCGCCGGAAACACCGACCTCGGCGCGCTGTACGGCACCTTCGCCTTCCTCCGGCTGCTACAGACCCAGAAACCCATCGACCACCTCCGCGTCGCGGAGTCACCGAAGATCAAGCATCGGTTGCTGAACAACTGGGAGACCGAGCGTCTCTACGCGGGCAACAACGCCTCCGGCCTGGGCGGGCTGAACGGGGAGAGCGGGGCGATCTTCAACTTCGCCGCGACCGGTGCCAGTGCCGGCCGGAACCTGCCCGTCATTCTCGACCGCTACCTCGTCATGGCCCGCGCGTTGGCGTCCCTGGGCATCAACGGGATCACCATCAACAACGTCAACGCCGACAACGCGTACCTGACGAGCACCCGCATCGCGCAGGAGGCGGCCCTCGCCGACGCGCTGCGTCCGTACGGCATCAGGCTGGGCCTGTCGATCCGCTACACCGCGCCCACCGACAGCCGGTTCGCGCCGGACACCCTGACCAACAGCCAGCTCGATCCGTACGGCGCGGATTTCCGGGGCTGGTGGCACCGCCGGGCCCAGCAGATCCAGGCCGCGATCCCGGACTTCATGGGCCTCACCGTCAAGGCCAACTCCGAGGGCCAGCCGGGGCCACAGGACTTCGGGTACGACCACGGTGACGGCGCCAATGCCATCGCCGCCGCGGTGGCGCCGCTCGGGATGACAGTGCACTGGCGGACGTTCGTCTACAACGCCGAGGTCGACAACGACCGGCTCAAGCGGGCCTACCTGGAGTTCGGGCCCATCGACGACGAGGTCCAGCCGGACGGCAGCCGGGGACGCTTCGCCGACAACGTGTTCCTCCAGACCAAGAACGGGCCACTGGACTTCCAGGCCCGGGAGCCCATCCACCCGATGTTCGGCCGGATGGAGAACACCAACCAGGCCCTGGAACTCCAGATCACGCAGGAGTACACCGGCCAGAACTGGATGCTGGCCTACCTCGGCCCGATGTACGAGGAGATCCTCAAGACCGACACGTACGCGACCGACGCGAACGGGAAGCTGCTCAAGAAGCGCCTGGTCGGCAACATCGTCGACGGGACCGCCCAGCACCACCCGGACACCGCCATCGTGGGTGTCGCCAACCTCGGCAACGCGGACAACCTGACCGGGCACCACTTCTCCCAGGCGAACCTGTTCGCCTTCGGACGCCAGGCCTGGGACTGGACGCTCGACTCGGCGGACATCGCGACCGACTGGACGCGGATGACCTGGAGCAACGACCGGCGCGTCGTCGACACCATCCGCGCGATGATGATGGGCTCGTGGGAGTCGCTGGTCAGCTACCAGACGCCGCTGGGCATCGGCCACCAGTTCGCCGAGGGCGCCCACTACCGTCCCGACCCCGCCGACTGGGCCGGCCGCGACGACTGGAGCCCGATCTACTACAACAAGGCCGACAGCGTCGGTCTGGGCTTCGACCGCTCGCCCACCGGCAGCAACCTGGCCGCCCAGTACTTTCCCCGGTTGCAGCAGCGCTACGGGAACATCAACTCGGTCCCGGAGAACCTGCTGATGTGGTTCCACCACGTGCCGTGGGGCCATCGGATGGACAGCGGCCGGACGTTCTGGGACGAGTTGGTCTACCGCTACCAGATGGGCGTCCAGTACGTGACCTGGATGCGGGAGACCTGGGACACGCTCCAACCCGACATCGACGCACGCCGGTTCGCGGAGGTGCGCGCCAAGCTGGCGGTGCACGAGGCGGACGCCGCCGACTGGCGGGACACCTCGGTGAACTACTGGAAGGAGTTCAGCGGGCGGGACATCCCGGTCGACGACGCGCCACTGTCGGCGACGATCGTGGTGAACGGGAAGAGGTTCGGCGGCTTCAACCTGTCGGACACCTCGTACACCATCCCGGTGCCGGCCGGGGCGTCGCCGACCATCACGAAGGTGCGCACGGCCGATCGGAAGGCCCGCTACGAGATCATCTCCCAGGCGGCCGGCGTACCCGGTCAGGCGGTCGTCAAGGTCACGACGGAGAGCTTCTTCGGCCCCCTGGTGAAGAACTACGTCTTCAACCTGGTGCCCGACACGACGCTGACGGCCCTGCGCGTCGACGGCAAGCGACTGGCGTCGTTCGCGCCGACGGTGCTGCGTTACAACGCCCTCACGCCGGCCGGCACCACGACCGCGCCGACGGTCACCGCCAGCGCCGCCGACCCCGCCGCCACGGTCGCGGTCGAGCAGGCGAACAGCCCCATCGGGCAGGCCCGGGTCACCGTCACCAACGGCGGAGCCTCATCGGTCTACACCGTGGACCTGAACACCACCATCACCGGCAGCGACGAGTTCGACTCGGCTCAGCTCAGCCCTCAGTGGCAGTGGGTCCGGCCGGACGAGAGCAGCCGGCGTCTGGCCGACGGGTCCCTGGTCATCACCGCGCAGCAGGGCGACCTCCAGGGCAACGCCAACACCGCGAGAAACCTGGCCCTGCAGGACGTCGACGGCGACTGGACGGCCGAGTCCAGGGTCGTCTTCTCCCGTCCACTCGCCACCAACAACGAGCAGGGCGGTGTGCTCGGGTACGCGGACGACAACAACTACGTGAAGCTCGCCTGGGAGATGGGCAACGCGACCGCCGCCGTCAACAAGACCCGGATCGTCTTCCTGCGCGAGCAGAACGGCACGGCGTCCACCCTGGAGATCACCGGAGCGGATGCCCAGCGGATCGTCGGGGCCGACGGCGTCATCTGGCTGCGACTGACCAAGATCGGGGACAGCTACCGCGCCTACTACTCCACCGACGGGAGCGTCTACCGCTACATCGGCTCCACGACGCTCAACGTCGAGCCGACGAAGGCCGGGCTGCTGGCCTTCAACCGGGCCGGCACCTCTACCGACCTCGACGTCGCCTTCGACTACTTCCGGATCGAGAGCCGCGGCGAGCGCATCCGCTGACGCCCGACGACGTCCGGGCCCGTCCCACTCGGGACGGGCCCGGACGCGTTCACCAGGTGGTGGGCTCGGCCGCGGTCAGCCCCCGATCGCGATGGCGAAGATGTGCATGGTCGGCACGTTCGTGGCGGGCCGGGCGCTGATGTTGGGCAACACGACCGAGGCCACCGCCTTGCTCTGCAACGCGACACCCACGTAGTAGATGCAGGCGGCGGTGGCCTGGCGGCCGTTGTTGGGCCGGTTCTGGTACGCGGACACGATGGCCGCGGTTCCCCCGGAGTGCGGCCCGCCGTACCAGTCGGGCGTGCTCAACGTGAACGTCTGACGGGTGCCGTCGGCGTAGACCACAGTGCCGGTCCCCGACACCGCACCGTAGGTGCCGGTCAGCAGGAAGCCAAGCGTGCTGCCGGTGCCGGTCACACCGATTGTCTGGCCCGAGGCGATGGCGTTGTCGGCGGCCCCGGAGCTGACGTTGGGCCAGCGGAAGTTGACCCCGTTGCGACTGATCGTGCCGCCCGGGTTGGCCCCGGCCTGCGCCAGGGCCTGTGCGGAGAGCGAGGCCCCGCCGCCGTCGAAGTTCCCGACGTTCGTGTTGTTGTCGCTGGTGATGCCGACGTTGCTGAAGCTCTGCTCCAGCGTCGGCGTGGTGGCACCGGAGCTGGTGACCCGGTAGGTGCGTCCGGCCTGCACTGTGACGTCGATCAGGTCGGACTCGATCCGGGTGGTCCGGGCCGTCGTACCGTCGGCGGTGTCGACCACCGTGACGGTGCCGGTCAGGATCCGGGAGCGCAGGCGGACGGTGCCGGCCCGGTCCGGTCGGATGAGGATCTCGGTGGCCAGACCGCTCGCCCAGGTGATGCCGACCGTGTGCCCACCCCGACCGCGCAGGCCGGTCACCCGTCCGCTCGGCCAGGCCGGCGGCAGCGCGGGCAGGACGTGCAGCTCGCCGGTGTGGCTCTGCAAAAGCATCTCGGCGATGCCGGCGGTGGCGCCGAAGTTGCCGTCGATCTGGAACGGCGGGTGCAGGTCGAACATGTTGGGCGCGAGCCGCGCGGTGGTGGCGAGGTAGCGGATCAGGTCGTGGGCCCGCTTGCCCTCCTCCATCCGAGCCCAGAAGTTGATTTTCCAGGCCAGCGACCAGCCCGTGCCGTCGTCGCCGCGCAGCGCCAGGGTCCGCCGGGCCGCCTCGAACAGCTGCGGGGTGCCGCGCTTGGTGATCTGGTTGCTGGGGGCCAGCCCGTAGAGGTGGGAGATGTGCCGGTGGTTGGGTTCGGTCTCCACCCAGTCGTAGAGCCACTCCATGATGTTGCCGCGCGAGCCGATCTTCATGGGTGGGAGCCGGTCCCGGGTGGCGCGAACCTGCGCCCGGAATGTGCTGTCCACGTTGAGGATCTCGCTGGCCCGTGCGCACGCGTCGAACAGGTCCCGCAGGATCTGGTTGTCCATTGTGGGGCCGGCACACACGCTGGCGTTCGCGTGGTGGCTCAGCTCCGGCGAGTTCGACGGGTTGGTGACCAGGTAACCGAGGGTCGGCTCGGTCACCAGGGTGTTGAGGAAGAACTGCGCCGCCCCCTTCATGGCCGGGTAGTTCGTGCGCAGGAACTCGATGTCGCCGTTGAACAGGTAGTGATCCCAGATCAACGTGGACAGCCAGGCGCCGCCGGTCTGCCACATGCCCCAGAACGCGCCGTCCACCACCGCTGTGGCCCGCCACGCGTCTGTGTTGTGGTGGGTGACCCAGCCACTGGCGGCGCCGTACTGCACCTGGGCGGTCCGCGCTCCGGCGACGGCGAGGTCTCTGACCATGTCGAAGACCGGGTTGTGGCACTCGGCCAGGTTGGTGGTGTTGGCCGGCCAGTAGTTCATCGGCAGGTTGGCGTTGATCGTGTATTTCGAGTCCCACGCCGGGGCCAGCGAGTCGTTCCAGATGCCCTGGAGGTTGGCCGGCTGGGTGCCGGGCCGCGACGACGAGATCAGCAGGTAGCGGCCGTACTGGAACAGCAGCGTGGAGAACTGCGGGTCGTTGACGCTGTTGTGCTGGGCGATCCGGACATCCGTGGTCTGGTCGGCCGCGGACGTGCGGCCCAGATCGAGAGTGACCCGGCCGAACAGCGCCTGGTAGTCGGCCACGTGCCGGCTGCGCAGCTGGTCGTAGCTGCTGGCCCGCGCGGCGGTGAGGCGCTGCCGGGCGATGCCCTGGTAGTCGCCGCCGACGTTGCGGTAGTTGACGTAGCTGGAGCCGATGGAGATCAGCAGGACCACGCTGTTGGCGTTCGTCACCCGCAGGGTGCCGCCGGAGCTGGACACGCTGCCGCCGCTGACTGTCGCGTTGGCGAGGGCCAGGAAGCGGACCTGGCCGTTGACGCCCTCCATGTTTCCGGAGATGCCGTCGAGGCCGATGGTGGTGCCGTCGGGGCTGGACACCGACGTCCGCTGCGGGCTGTCGAAGGTGGCGGTGAAGCTGATCGAGCCGGTCCGGTCAGCGGTCAGTCGCATGGCGATGACCTGATCCGGCGCGCTCGCGAACACCTCCCGCTGGTGGCGAACGCCGTTGAGCACGTACGACGTCGTGACGGTGGCGGTGGTCAGGTCGAGCGTCCGGTCGTACTGTGACGCCCCGCTGGCGGAACCGAACGCGAGCCGCAGGTTGCCGACGGTCTGGTAGGCCAACTGGCCGCCGGGGTTACCCATCATGGTCTGGTTGATCAGATCCTGGGCCTGGGTCCACTGGTTCGCGTTGACCAGCCGCCGGATCTCCGCGAGTGCTCCCGCGCCTCTGGGGTTGCTGGGATCGTGCGGCCCACCGGCCCAGACGGTGTCCTCGTTGAGCTGAAGTCGCTCGGTGTCGACGTTGCCGAAGACCATGGCGCCGAGCCGGCCGTTGCCGATCGGCAGCGCCCGCAGCCAGTCGGTCCCGGCACCTTCGTCGTACCAGAGGGCGAGGTCCCCGGCGGCCAACACCTGCGGCGGCGCCACCGAGTCCGCTCGTGCCACGGCGGTCCAGGGCACCGGCAGGAGAGCACCACCCGCGCCGGCTGCGCCGATCTTGAGAGCCTGCCGTCGGGTCAGGTCTGACATCGATCCTCCAAACGGTGACCAGTCCGGCCACCCCGAAGCGTGACAACTATGGGACTCGACATGGGGATCCGCTTGGTGGGGCCAACCGGGACCCTGCCTGAGCAGGCCGACGCCGGGCCTTGGCGAGCCAGACATCTGATGTGTTTCGGGAAGGTTACTCCGGGGCCACAGAATAGGCAACGGTCGATCGATGGGTGGACGCCGCACCCCTCTGGCCGGTCAGCGAGACGAACGGACGGGTGAGCAGCGGCGGACCGACGCGGCACCGCACGGCAATCCGCCAGAATCACGCCGACGATCACCCATCCCGATGGACATACATCAGATGTACGCAGGCGGGCAGCCGAGCCACCCGCGCACCAGCTCCGACGTGCGCCGCGAAGCGGCAGCGCAACCGCAGTGGGTTCAAGAGCGCGCCCATTGAGGACTGCGGCTCCCGTTCCGCAATCGGGTTGTTCTCTGCCGGCGCACGGGTGACCATGGGCGGCATGGCGGGAGCTCGGAGGTGAGATCGCCACTTCAAGGTGGACTGCCGCCGGGCGGCGCGGTGGTGGTCGGGGCCGTCGTGGAGATCGCCTGCGACGAGTCGGGATTCTCGGGTACGAACCTGCTGCACTCGACCGCCCCGGTGATCACCCACGCGAGCGTCGACCTGGCCGTCGACGAGGCGGTCGCGCTCATCACGGCCCTGCGGTCCGGGTTCCGGATCGCACCGCACGAGCTCAAGTCCGGCCGGTTCCTGCGCGGCTCGGGTGCGCAAGAGGCACTGGAATGGTTCCTGGCGGCGCTGGCCGGCCGCGCGCACGTCCACCTCATCGACAAGGAGTTCTTCCTCGTCACCCGGATCGTGGACTTCCTGCTGACCGAGCCGTCGTACGCGGCGGGCACCCGCCTGGCTCGCGAGCACCATCCGGCGGCTCTCGCCCTGCACGAGGCCGGACGCTCGACCGGCAGCGACTGGGGCACCTTCCTGTCGGCGTTCGTCGACCTGGTCCGGATGAAGCGGCGACTTCCGGTCGACCAGACCGTGCAGAGGTTCTTCCAGGCCCGGGACGCGCTGCGGCGACACGGCCTCGGCACGGTGGCCGACGCCGTCCTCGACGAGCTCAGCCCGAGCCGCGTGCGGGCCGTGGTGGCCAGACTCGACGTCGACGACCGCACGGTCCCACCTCCACTGGAACCGCTGCTGCCGGCGCTGGCGGAGACGGTCCTGTCCTGGAGCGGCGGCCAGCGGCAGGTGCTGGTGACCCACGACGAGCAGAGCGCCCTGACGGCCGACCGGCTGACCCGCCTCCAGCGGGTGTTGGCCGACGGTGACGCGTCGGCGGCCGGCGTCGACCGGGCCGGGGCGTTGCCGAACGGGGTGTCACCCCTGGCGGGGCTGGTGATGGTCGACTCCCGCGACGATCCGCGCGTCCAGGTCGCGGACCTCCTCGCGGGAGTGGCCCGACGGATGCCCGGCATCATCGACGACGCGCTCCGTCAGCCGCCGCCCATTCCCACCGGGTGACGGCAGCGGCGCTGGTCACGAGTCGGCACGAGCTCGGAGGGCTTGCGTGGTCGCCGAGTCAGCGGGAAAGAACGCCTCGACGGCCAACCCGGCGACTGTCACCTCCCGCGGCGTACCGAAGAGGGTCGTGGTGCTGACGAAGGACAGCTCCTGGTCACCGTGCCGATAGCGCAACGGGACGAGAACACGTGAGAGGGCATCGCTGGCCGGTGTCGTGTCGACGTCGCCACCGGGATAGCCCCGCAGCTCCTCGTGCAGGTCGTACAGGATCGGGTCGTTTGTCGTCGCCGCCTGCTGGCGCAGCCGTTTCAGCAGGTGGGTGCGCCACTCGGGCAGGTTGACGATGCGCGGTGCCAGACCGTCGGGGTGCAGGCTGAGGCGCAACACGTTGATCGGTGGGGTGAGCAGGTGAGGCTGCGCGTCCATGGTGAACAGGGCGACGGCAGGGTTGGCTTCAATGAGGTGCCAGTGCTGGTCGACGAGCAGCGCGGGGTACGGGCTGTGACCGTCGAGGATCTGCCGTACGGCGGCCCGTACCGGTGCCAGCTCGGGGTCACCCAGTTCGTGGCGGGGATAGGCTGGCGCATAGCCGCCGGCCAGCAGCACCGTGTTGCGCTCGGCCAGCGGCATCTCCAGGTGTTCGGCCAGCCGCAGGATGAGGTCCGGGCTCGGCCGGGATCGCCCGGTCTCGACGAAGCTCAGATGCCGCGCCGACACTCCCGCCTCGATCGACAGGTCGAGCTGGCTCATCCCGCGAGTCCGGCGCCAGTCGCGCAGCAACTCCCCCACTGGTGGCCCGTGCCGGGTCGAGATCGTCACCCACCGACCCTAATTCCGCACCGACAGCCGGGCCATTACCTGCGAGGTAATCGACAGCCTGCCGGGACAGCGGAAATAGTTCTTTCGGCACTACCGATCCGGTGCCGTGCCGGGGCGGCCCACGCCGCCCGCCACCACCGCGACCCAGGTCCACAACCAGACGCAAGGACAGGCAATCATGACCGCGTACGCGCTCGCACACCTCCGCAAGGCGCCCGTCCACGCCGAGGTGCTGACGTACCTGGAGCGAATCGACGCCACCCTCGCACCCTTCGCGGGCCGGTTCATCGTCCACGGCGGCACCATCGACGTCCTGGAGGGCGACTGGCCCGGCGACGTGATCGTCATCGAGTTTCCCGACCTGCAGCAGGCCCGCTCCTGGTACCGGTCCAGCGACTATCAGGAGATCAAGCCCCTGCGGACGAGGCACCTCACCGGCGAGGTGATTCTCGTCGACGGAGTCGAGCCGGGCCATGACTCGTCGCAGCTGGCCGCGACCATCCGCCGCGCCACGATCGGTAGCACCTGACCTTCGCCCCGCCGGGGCACGAGCGCCGTCCCGAAGAACCGGATGGCTCGCCGCTAGCAAGGCACCCTGACACAGTCAGCCGCCCATAGTCTCATCGGATGCAGGACATCCAGACGCACACCCTGGTCATTCCCGGCGTCGACCTGGTCTACGACGTCCGCGGCCCGCTACCTCCCACCGGCGCCCATCGTGCGCTGCTCATGATCGGCCAGCCGATGGCGGCGGAGGGCTTCACCGCGCTCGCCCCGCACTTCACGGACCGCACGGTCCTCACCTACGACCCGCGTGGTCTGGGCCGGAGCGTCCGCAAGGACGGTCGGTCCGACCACACGCCGCAGCAGCAGGCCGCCGACCTGCACGCGCTCGTTCAGGCGCTCGAGGTCGGTCCGGTCGACGTGTTCGCCAGCAGCGGCGGCGCGGTGACCGCACTCGAACTGGTCGCCACCCACCCCGACGACGTCGCCACCCTGGTGGCGCACGAACCGCCGATCAACGCCGTGCTCCCCGACGCCACGGCCGCCGAGCGCGCCCGAGCCGGCTTCTACGAGGCGTACCAGGCGAAGGGCTCGGGTGCGGGGATGGCCGCGTTCATCGCCATGACGTCCTGGCAGGGCGAGTTCACCGATGCCTACTTCGCCCAGCCCGCTCCCGACCCGGCGATGTTCGGCATGGCCCCCGACGACGACGGCAGCCGCGACGATCCGCTGCTGTCGCAGAACTCGTGGGCGATCACCGACTACCGTCCCGACGCGAGCGTGCTCACCGCCGCGCCCACCCGGATCGTGGTCGCTGTCGGCGAGGAGTCGGCCGGCACGTACACCGCTCGCACCGCCCTGGGCCTCGCGGCGCTGCTCGGCCAGGAGGCCGTGGTGTTCCCGAGCCACCACGGCGGGTTCCTCGGCGGCGAGTTCGGCTACGCGGGCAAACCCGAGGAGTTCGCCGCGCGGCTGCGGCAGGTGCTGGACGCCGGCTGACCCCTGCTCAACGGGTTGCGTCGGAGTAGACCTCGACGTCGTAGAGCAACTGGACGTCGCGGCGGCCGTTGGTGATGCCGACGAAGACCGGATCACCGGCCGGGGTGCGGCCCTGACGCCACGCCTGCTCCCGGGCGGCCTCCCGCGACGCGTGATGGATCCTGCCCTCCTGATGCAGTTGCAGCACCCGACGAGCGGTGCTCCGGTCGGTGCCGAGGTGGATTCGCAGGAGAGGCATGCCGGGACCTCCTTGCGCCAACCGTCACTCCAACTTTCCTACGGACAACCACCTTACCGTCGTTAAATTGCCTGTCCATCTGTTTAGGATGCCCCCATGACCCCCGTCGAGCCCGGCATGTCCACCTCACCCTCGACGGCGCGACCCGACAATCACACCGCGCCGCCGGTATGGCTGCGCGCGGCGCCGTCGCGGGCGCGGCGGAAGCCACCCTTGACCCTCGATCGCATCGTGGACGCGGCCGTGATCGTGCTGGACGAGCTTGGCGCCGAGGGCCTGACAATGCGCTGTCTCGCGCAGCGGCTCGACGTGACGGCGACCGCGTTGTACTGGCACGTGAGGACGAAGGACGACGTCCTGGACCTGGCCGTCGACCGGATCTTCGGCGACGTGACCGTCCCGGACGCGAGCGACAACTGGCTGGAGGACATCCGCGTCCTCGCTCGCGCCTGGCGCGGCGCCATGCTGGATCATCCCTGGGCCGCAGGGCTCGTCGGCCGCCCCATGCTCGGTCCGAACGTGCTGGCCCGCACCGAGTTTCTGCAATCGGCGCTGGTACGCGGCGGCTGTAGCGGGCTGCACCTCGCGGTGACGACGCGCCTGCTGGCCAACTACGTCATCGGCGCCTCGCTCACCGAAGCCACCTGGCGACGGACCACGGAGCCTGAAACCAGGGCCGCGGCCCGTGCCCATATCGTGGCGAGCGCCAACGCCTATCCGACCCTCGACGCCTCGGGCCACCTCGACGACACCCGATGGGACGACGACCTGCTGTTCGAGCAGGGCCTCAACGGCATTCTCCGCACGGCGGCCTGGCGCTAGCGAGCGAACCCATCGGTACCGGTGCCAGCAGACGTCGCCGACCCCGCACCGTCCGGAACGAGTAGGAGGCTGGGAGCTCGTGCAGTTAGGCCGACCAGCCGTATCGTGGGAAGCGAAGGCGACGATCCGCCGCCTTCGATGAAGTTCCTCCCGCGGCGGTCGAGGAGAACGAGATGACTGGTCTGGCGGCCGTCGGCGCAATCGTGGGTGTCCTGCTCGTCGGTCTCGTGGTCCTGGTCCGCAAGCCGGCCAACACCCGGTCGGTGCTCAGATGGTCGGCCCTGGCGATCACCGCGCTGGTGGCAGCCGTGCTGGCTCCCTTCACCGTGGACGACTCGGGCGCCGCGGCCAGCTATCTGCTCGGCGTTCCCGTTGTCGCGGCACTGCTGCCCGTTCTCGCGCAGCGGGTCGGTCGACTGACAGTGGTCGTCGATCTGGTGGCCGCGCTCGTCCTCACCGGCTGGGGGCTGCTGCTCGGGCTGGGCATCGGTGTCGCGTTCCTACCAGCGGTGATACTCCTGATCGCCAGCGCCGCGGGCACCTGGGCGCCGCGACCGTCCACCACCACGTGACCCGGTCACTGGCGGGTGCACCGCCACACCAGCGGCCGATACGCCCGCTTCTCGTGGACCGCCCCGACCACCGTCAAACCGTCGTCGCTGATTCCCTCGGCCGTGTACGTGCCCGCCTCGGTCGCCCGGACCTCGGGGTGGCCCGGCAACCGGCGGGAGGTGCCATCCGGAGCGACCACCAGCGGCGCACCGTCGCTGACCAGCAGCTCACCATTACCGGCAACGCCGTTCGCCCCGGAGAAGGGCAACAGGTTCACCGCCCCCGTGGCGAGGTTCCACCGCACCGGCAGCATCTGCACGGCGCCGCTGCGCTTGCCGCCGGGAACCATGCCGATCGCCCATTCGCCCCGAGCCGAGTCGACCGAGGCCCGCCGGTAGCCGTCGGGCACCGCCAGCGCCGACCCGACGCCCTGCGGCGTCCACCGGTAGGGCCTCTCGCCCATGGTGCCGACGATCGTGCCGTCTTCGGTGATCCCGGTCGCGGACGACCCCGGCTGGCCGACCAGCCGGTACTTCTGTGGTTGGTCCGTCGACCACAGCACGGCGTGGTGCGAGTCGTCGAACCTACGGGCGGTGCCGACGATGTCGCCCCGACCGTTGACCGCGTGCACGAGCACCGCGTCGTAGCCGGGCGGGGTGGCCAGGAAATGCAGCTTCCCATTCCGGTACAGCCAGCCGGTGCCGTCGCCGTCGGTGCCGACGACATCGCCACTGGCGTTGACCGCTGCCGCGTGCCGCGCGCCCGCCGGCAGGACGACCGACCGGCCGTCGGTCCACAGCACGACCCGGCCGTC
Organism: Micromonospora sp. NPDC051227; assembly: GCF_044455385.1. NCBI lineage: Bacteria > Bacillati > Actinomycetota > Actinomycetes > Micromonosporales > Micromonosporaceae > Micromonospora > Micromonospora sp. NPDC051227. The sequence continues at coordinate 285,406 of NZ_JBITET010000006.1, read as the reverse complement.
CTCCTGCCCGGTTCCGACGTCGCCGACGATGTGCCGCCCGCTGGGGTCGACTCTGTTGGCCACCGCGACCGGACCGCCGATCGGCTGCGACAACCACGACGCCTGGCAGGTGAGTGGCGGGCGCGGGACAGCCGACCCGCTTCCGGCGGGTGACACAGCGAGCGCTGGCGGGGTTGGAACTGGCGGGCCGGCGGTCCCGCCGGCCTGGACGGCGCCCACGACGCCGACCCCGGCCAGCACCGTCAGTGCCGCGATCCCGCCGACGCGGCGACGCCGGCGGCGCCGACGGCCGTCGCGGACCGCCCGGCGCAGGTCGACCCGGGGCTCGGGCACCGGCACCGAGCGCAGCAGCTCGGCGATCCGCTGATCGTCCACCGTGGTCATCTCGGACTCCTCACTGACATCTCGGTGACGTCGAGCACCTGGCGGACCGCCGCCAGCGCCCGAGCCGTCTGCGCCTTCACGTTGCCTTCGGAGCAGCCCATAGCGGCGGCCGTGTCGGCCAGCGACAGGTCGCACAGGAACCGCAGGACCAGCACGGTGCGCTGCCCGCGCGGGAGGCGAGCGAGCGCGGCGAGCAGGCTGTCCCGCTCGGCCAGCCAGTTCACGTAGAGCGCCGTGATCGTCTGCTGCACCACGTCGTCGGCCAGATGGGCGTCGCCGCACATCAGGAACGCGGTCCGGTGCAGGCTCGGCAGTCGCGCGGAGACGTACTCCACGAACTCACCCTCGGCATCCACCATCGAGGCTCCCTCCTCCGCAAGCTCGACGGGGCCGGACCACCATCAGGTTGCGTCCCGTCCAAGAACGCTCGGAAGCCCTACCGCTCGGCCGGGCCGGGGGTGTCCCGCCCGGCCGCGGCGGCGGACGGATCAGTGGTTCAGGCGTGCCGCGAGGCGGTGCCGCCGGCACCAGTAGGGCGTCGAGGTGAAACGGCCGGGGAAGGACTGGAAGCGCAGTTGCTCCCGGCTGACGGTCTCAGTCGACGGCGCTGGTCATCCGGCGTACCGCCTCGGTGATGAGCTCCGGTGCGGTGGCCAGGTTCAGTCTCACGTGCCCGCCACCGCCGGTCCCGAAGGCCAGTCCGGAGTTGAGCGCCACCCGGCCACGGTCGAGGAACACGCTGGCCGGGTCGTCGCCGAGGCCCAGGGCGCGGCAGTCCAGCCAGGCCAGACAGGTGGCCTGACCGGGCTGGTAGCGGACGGCCGGCAGGTGCTCGGCGAGCAGCGCGGTCAGGAGCCGACGGTTGTCGTCCAGGCCTGTCAACAGGGCGTCGAGCCACTCGCCGCCGTCGCGGAAGGCAGCGGTGTGGGCGATCACGCCGAGGTGGCTGGTGCTGACGCTGACCCCGAACGGGACGCGGGCGAGGTCACCGGCTGCGGCCGGGCCGGCGACCAGGAGGCCGCCGCGCAGACCGGCCAGGTTCCACCCCTTGGAGGCGGACATCAGCGACAGGCCGTTCTCCGCGCCGGGCACCGAGAGGTACGGCACGAACCGCGCTCCCCCAGCCACCACCGGAGCGTGAATCTCGTCGGCTACCACCCGCACCCCGTGCCGCTGGGCCAGTCCGGCGACGGCGGTCAACTCGGCCGCGCTGTGCACCACGCCTGTCGGGTTGTGCGGGCTGCAGAGCAGGTACGCGACCGGCCTTCCACCGGCGCGAGCCCGCCGGAACGCATCCTCCAGCGCGCCGAGGTCGATCCGCAGGTCCTCGCCGAGCGGTGCCTCCACGATCCGGCGCTCGGCGTGCGCCACGGACTCGTAGAACGGCGGGTAGACCGGGCAGTTGACGACCACCGCGTCCCCCGGCTCGCTGACCAGCCGCAGCGCCTCGACGACGCCGTGCATGACGTCGGGCACCAACGCGGTGCGCTCCACGGCCAGCCCGTCCCAACCCCACCGCCGGGCGGCGAACTCGGCCACTGCCTGCGGGTACGCCGTTCCGACGGTGTAGCCGGTGTCACCGCGCGCGACGGCATCGGTGATCGCCCGTGCGACCGGCTCGGCCAGAGGCACGTCCATCTCGGCCACCCAGAGCGGCAGCACGTCGTCGGGGTACTCCCGCCACTTGAGGCTGGTCCGCTGCCGGAGCTGGTCGATCGTGAGCTGGCGAAGGGGATTGACCGCGGTTCGGGCACCACTGAGCAGACCACTCATGTCCCCACCCTATTCCTTGCCTCCGGCCGACGCCCAGGGTCACCACTGATCTGTCCACTGTGGTCGTACCGGAAGGAATTTCGGAGGCTTTTTAGCATTGACCAGCGTCTTTGTGTGCGATCCCCGATCCGTCTCGGAATCAACGGCGAAAGACTGCTGCGGGTTGCCAGTTCATAACTTAGGCTCCCGAATGCCCACATCGACGGCCCGCCCTCACGCCGTGCCAGCCACCGACCTCGCACGCCGGCCATCGCAACCCTCGACGCCGATTGGAGTATTCGATGACCTGGCGTCCAACCATTGCCGCACTGGCCGGTCTGTGCCTCGCGGTCAGCGCCACCCCGTTGCCCGCCGGTGCTGCCGCCGACGCTGCGCATGTCAGCGCTCACGCCGCGCTCGCCGGTCCGCCCGGCGCACCGCCCGGGGCCTGCCCGACGGGGGCCAGTTACGGCCCGCCGCTGCCAGCCAGCACCGTTACTGCCCCGCGAATCCAGGGTGGGTTCACGTTCCTCGAAGGGCCGGTCTGGATCGCCGATGGCGGCTACCTGCTGATGTCCGACATGACCGCCGGCACCGGGCCGTACAACGTCCAGCCGTCGACGATCCGCCGGTTCACCCCGCCAGCGAGCTTCGACACGTTCATCGCCGACGCCGGCAGCAACGGCCTGGCACTCAGCGCCGACGGCCAGCAGCTCGTCGCGGCCACCCACGACCAACGGAGCGTGTCCGCGTACCGGTTGAGCGACCGGGCCCGCAGCACCGTCGCGCCGAACTACCAGGGCCGGGCGTTCAACTCACCGAACGACGTCGCGGTCCGCTCCGACGGCGTCGTCTACTTCACCGACCCCAACTTCCAGCGCGGCAACCGCCCCGACCAGATGAGCGGGCGTACCAGCGTCTTCCGTGTCTCCAACGGGCAGGTCTCGCTGGTCGACGACCGGTTGCGCCAACCCAACGGCATCTCGCTCTCGCCGGACGGGACCGCTCTGTACGTGGGCGCCTACTCCGAGAACAAGATCTACAAGTACGCGGTCCAGCCCGACGGCAGCATCGGCGCACGCAGCGTCTTCGTGAACTACATCGGCGGCCCGGACGGCGGCACGATCGACTGCGCCGGCAACGTGTACTGGACCTCGGGCGCGGATTCCCTGGTCCACGTCTACTCCCCCACGGGCACCCAGCTCGGCACGATCCGCTCCGGCAACTCCGGCACGACCAATGTGGCGTTCGGCGGCCCCGACCGGCAGACCCTCTTCGTCACGTCGGGCCGGTGGGGCGACTCCGGGCTGTACAGCGTGCGACTGAACGTCCCCGGATATCCGTACTGACCGACGGCTGGATGACGCGCCGCTTCCGTCGTAGCCCGACGAGGCGGCGCGCTAGCCGGCGGTCGCGGCGATGAACACCACCGTCCGACCACTACCAGCGCGGCGGCAGGAAGGTCTCCCGTCGGGCCCGGCGCAACGCCTCCCGGACCGACCTGACCCACCCGGCCACCCGTACACTGGCCTCATGGCGAACCGCCCGTGGCACCAGGGTCGGTAGACCGATGAGGGCGTCGACCCCAGACACCGTGATCTTCGATTTCGACGGTGTACTGCTGCGCGGGGACGCTTTCGGGCTGTTCCTGCGACGCACTGCTTTCGCGGGTGCCCGGCTGCCGCTCGCCGTCGCCGCGCTCGTTCTCCTCGCGCCCATCGTCACCATTCCCGCCTTCCGTCCCTGGGCGGGGCGGTGGGTGAGCCGAATCGGCTTGTTGGGCCGGAACGCGGACGAGTTGCGGGCAGAGCTGGAACGTTTCGGCGCGGGCCTCGGTGCGGAGCCAGGGCGGATCATAGCGCCCGGTCTGCGGATGATCCGTACCCACCTCGCCGCCGGCGACCGGGTCATCGTCGTGACCGCGTGCGAGCACACCCTGGCGCGCGCGGTGCTCGACGCGATCGGCCTCGCCCGGGTCGAGCTCGTGGCCTCGCGCATTCGCGGGCCGAGGCTGATCGTGCACAACCACGGGGCGACCAAGATGGCGCAGCTCGCCGGCCAGGGAGTGACGCCACCGTGGCGGGTGGCCTACAGCGACTCGCTGTCGGATCTGCCCGTCCTCTGCGCCGCCGAGCAGCCCGTGCTGGTCAACGCGAACGCGCGTCAGGTCGCCCGGGCACGCCGGTTACTCGGCGCCCGGCTGACCACCGTCACCTGGTTGGGTGGCCAGGCCCCGGAGGTCCGCCGATGAGAGGCCGCTACGACAACCTGACCCGCACCCGTGCTCTCGACCCGGAACGCGACTACCTGGCCATCTACCAGACCATGCTGCGCTACGAGTTTCCGTGGGACATGAAGCTCGGGCTCAACCTCGCCTTCAACCGTTCGTTCTCCATCCCCGCCATCGCCACCCTGCACACCGCCACGGGCGAGCTGACCGAACGCACCCAGAAGCGGATCGACGACACCGGTCTGCTGATGTACGAGATGGTGCTCAACGGCTTCGACCAGCCTCGGGGCCGCGACGCGTTGCGGCGCGTCAACCAGATCCACCGCCCGTACGACATCAGCAACGACGACTTCCGCTACGTCCTCGGCTGCCTGGTCGTGATCCCCACCCGGTGGTTGCAGGAGTACGGCTGGCGCCCACCCTGCTGCCACGAACGTCACGCCACGTACCTGTTCTATCGGGAACTCGGCCGACGAATGGGCATCACCGACATCCCCGGGTCGTACGACGAGTTCGAGGTCTGGTTCGACGCGTACGACGCAGCTCACCTGCAACCCAACGACGACGCGGCGGCCATCGAACGCGCCACCCGCATGCTGATGCTCACCCGGATCCCCCGGACGCTCGCTCCACTGGGAAACGCGCTGGTCAGCGCCCTGTACGACGCGCCGCTGCGGCGCGCAACGCGGGTCGACACGCCGGCCTGGCCGGTCCGGGCGGGGTTGCACCTGGCCTTGCGGACGCGCTCACGGTTGCAGCGGTTGTTCGGGGCACCACTGACGACCGCGTTGTTCGCCGACGGGATAACGGCCAAGAGCTACCCCCACGGGTACGAGATCAGCCAACTCGGGCCGCACCACGATCGGGAGCACGAATAGGTATCGGCGGAGACAGCGAACGATCGACGCAGACCGCGCTGCTTGGTCTCAGTGACGCGGCCGCACCAGCCCTGCGTCGAAAGCCGCGATCACCAGCTGTGCCCGATCTCGTACGGCCAGCTTCGCCAACAGGTGCGTGATGTGCGTCTTCACCGTCTTCACGGAGATCACCAGGGCAGTTGCGATCTCGTCGTTCGACAGGCCGCCGCCGATCAGTGTCAGCACCTCGACCTCCCGGCCGGTCAGCCCCCGCAGCCGCGGCGTCGGCCGGTCCGGGTACGGCGCCGCGACGTAGTGCGCCACGAGCCGGGTGAGGATCGACGGCGCGAACAGCGATTCACCTCGGTGGGTCCGGCGGATCGCCTCGATCAGCTCCTCCGGGCGGGAGTCCTTCAGCAGGAAGCCGGACGCGCCGGCGTGCAGCGCCTCGTACACGTACTCGTCGAGTTCGAACATGCTCAGAACCAGGACGCGGGCGGCGGACAGCGCGGGGTCGGCACAGATGCGGCGGGTGGCCTTGAGGCCGTCGAGGTGCGGCATCCGTACGTCCATCAGGATGACGTCGGGGCGGGTGGTCCGCGCGTGCGCCACGGCGTGTGCTCCATCGCCGGCCTCACCGACGACGGTCAGGTCCGGCTCGTTGTTGATAATCATGGCGAGGCTGTGTCGGAGAAGCGCCTGGTCGTCCACCAGCAGCACCCGGATGTCGCTCACGCTGCCCCGTCCCGAATCCGCGCGGTGACGCGGAAGCCCTGGCCGACGTGCTCCGCGGACAGGGTGCCGCCGAGACTGCCGATCCGTTCCCGCAACCCGGCCAACCCGTGCCCGGCGCCGGGTGTCGCCAGCCACCCGTCACCTTGCGGGCCGGCGTCCGCAACCGTGGTCACCACGTACGTTCCGTCCCGAGACACCCGCACCCGCACGTCTGTCGGGCCCGCGTACCGTGCCGCGTTGCTGAGCGCCTCCCGGACGGTCTTGCAGACGGCGACCTGTACACCCTGCGATACCGAACCGAGCGGTTCGACCGTCAGCCGTGTCCGAAGCCCCGCGAGCGACGCCCCGTGCACGATGCCGGGTAAGTCGTCGAGGTTGTCCACCGGAGCACGGCGGCTGGCGGCCGACGGCTCACGGAGGACTGTGAGCATGCGGCGCAACTCGGCCGTCGCATGCCGGCTCGCGTCCTCGATGTCGGTGAGCGCCGCCTCCACCTCGGCAGGCTTGGGTAGGTGCCGGGTGGCCGCCGCGCGGACCGTGATCAGACCCAATCCGTGCGAGACGATGTCGTGCAGGTCGCGGGCGATCCGCAGGCGTTCGGCGAGCACCGCCTCGGACGCCGCCCAGGCGGTCAACCGGGACTCGTAGGCGGTCCGGTCGGTGCGTGAGCGCCGCACCGCCCACACCGCTGCCGCGACAGCGCCGCCGACTGTCAGCGACGGCAGAACGACCGCGAGGGGGCCCCGCGCGCCGACCGTACACATGGCCATCACCAGCACGCTGGTCACCGCGACAACAACCGGCACGGCCCTGGACTGCCCGGAGGGGCGCGGATGGGCGTTCACCACCCCGACTGTAGATCTCAGACCAGGGTCTGAGGGTCCGTGGACCGACCCGGCCGTCGAAATCCGAGAACGGTCGGATGTACGAGCGCCGACAGGCCGGTTGACTCGACGCATGATCACGATCGATCGCGTCAGCAAGACCAAGAGCAGGACGCAGATCCTGTACGACGTCAGCTTCGAGGCCCGGCCCGGCCGGGTCACCGGCTTCCTCGGGCCGAACGGAGCCGGCAAGACGTCCACGCTCCGTATCCTGCTCGGCCTGGACCGCCCACAGAGCGGCACCGCACTGATCTGCGGGCGTCCGTACCGGAAGCTGGACCACCCGCTGACAACTGTCGGCGCGCTGCTCGACGGCAGTGGCGCGCACCGGGCCCGCCAGGCCCGCGCCCACCTGCGGTGGGTGGCCGCCAGCAACGGGCTGCCCGATTCACGCGCCGACGAGGTCCTTGAAATCGTGGGCCTGGCCGATGCCGCGCGCAAGCGTGCCGGCCGTTTCTCTCTCGGGATGAGCCGCCGGCTCGGGCTCGCCACCGCCCTGCTCGGCGACCCAGAGGTGCTGGTCCTGGACGAACCGGTCAACGGCCTCGACCCGGCCGGGATCCGCTGGGTCCGCGAGTTTCTCAAGGACAGCGCGGCGGAGGGCCGAACCGTCCTGCTCTCCAGCCACCTGATGGGGGAACTGGCCGAGATCGCCGACGACGTCATCGTGATCGACAAGGGACGGGTCGTGATCCAGGGCGGGCTCGCCGACGTCACCGGCGGTCATCGCACGCTCGAAGACGCCTTCCTGGCGCTGACCGCCACCGGAACAGGTGGATCATGGTGAGCCTTGTTCGCGCCGAGCTGCGTAAGTTGTTCGGCCTGCCCACGGCCTGGGTCGGCCTGGTGCTGGGCACCCTGGCGGCACCCCTGATCGTCCTGCTGAACGCGCCGTACACCCGCCGTGCGATCGCCGCGGGCACCGTTACCGACACGTCCGACCTGGGCCTACGCGACCTGGGTTTCGGTCTTATCGGTCCGATGATCCTCGGTGTGATCGTGGTGAGCAGCGAATACACGTCCACCGGACCGGACAGCCCCGGCGCCCGCCAGCTCACCACGACGCTCACCGCCGTCCCCGACCGACGGCGTCTGCTCACCGCGAAGACCACCGCACTGGTGCTTGTCGTCGCGGCACAGGCGGCGGTCACCGCTGCCGCCGCACTCAGCCTCGCCCGAGTGCTGCATGGCGACCACGCACCGACGCCCGCCGCGGCCCGAGTCGCCGGCGCGATCCTCTACTGGACGCTGACCGCACTACTCGCCTACGCGATCACGCTGATCACTCGCAACGGGATAGTGCCGCTGACACTGCTGATCATCAACAACACTGTCGTCTCGGTGTCGTACCTGCTGACGAAGGTCACCGACCTCGCCGCCTACCTGCCGGACATCGTCGGGGCGCGGATGTTCCTCCGCACCGCGGACTTCCCCGTTCAGATCTCTCCGCTGACCGCCGGGCTGGTGATGACCGCGTGGGTCGTGGCGTTGCTCGCGGTCGGCGCGGTCCTGTTTCACCGGCGGGACGTGTGAACACCGCCCGCGCGGAACTACGCAAACTGCTGACCCTGCCGTCGCTGCGCCTGACCGTACTGCTGACCTGGACCGCCCACCTGGCGCTGACCTGTGCGTACAGAGTGGCCGAGTCTCGCGGCGAGCCACTCGGCGACAACGCCGCCCTGGCACCACTCGCCTACACCCAGGCCGGCTTCCTGGTGCTCGGCGTGCTGGCGGCCGCATCCGAGTACGAGGACGGCGGCCAGATCCGCACCACACTGCTCGCGTCGCCCCGGCGGCTGCCTCTACAGGCGGTGAAGGCCCTCACGCTGGCCGTGGTCACGCTTCCGGTCGCCGCCACAACGGCGGCCACCAGTGCGTTGCCGGCCGGCAAGGCCACGTGGACGCCGACCGCAGCCGCGTACCTGACGCTCACCACACTGCTCGGGGCGGCGTTCGCCAGCGTCGTCCGCCGCTCGGTGCTCGCCGTGATCCTGTTGCTCGGTCTGTACTTCATCGCGGGACCGTTGATCCGCACCTGGTCCGCCACCAGCGCTGCCTACCTGCCGGACACCGCGGCCCTCGACCCCTCCCGTGGCGCCGCCGCAACGGTCGGCTGGACCCTCGGTGCCCTGGCCCTCGCCGCTTACACCTTCCACCGACGCGACGCCTAGGTGTGCACATCTCCGCTGGGGCACACGAGTGGGGCCGGTCCGCCGACAAGTCCGCGAGGAATGACGGCGGACCGGCTCTCAGCGGATGTCGGTGGTGGTCCAGCGTGGGGAGGTGTTGGTGACCGGGACGGTGTCACCGACCAGCGTGGTCACCGCCTGGGAGTCCCGCCGCGCGCTGGTGCCGACCCACAGCTCGACGTCGCCGGGCTCCACGACGCGGGTGAAGGTGCGGTCGGAGAAGGCCAGGCGGGTGGTGGGCACCGTCAGCTCGACCGTGACGGACTGGCCCGGTTCCAGATGGACTCGCCGGTAGCCGAGCAGCTGCGCCACCGGCCGGGTCACCGAGGCGACCACGTCGCGACCGTAGAGCTGGACCACGTCGTCGCCGGCGACCGCGCCGGTGTTCGTCACCCGCACTGTCACCGCTACCGCCCCGCTGGTGGGCGCCGTGCTGGGCACTGTGAGTTCGCTGTACGCGAATGTCGTGTAGGACAGGCCGTGGCCGAACGGCGCCACGGGCGTCGCCGGCAGGTTCGTCACCTCGTTGCCCGCACCGAGGGTGGGGTGCAGGTAGGAGTACGGCTGCGCGCCGGCCGATCGGGGCAGGCTGACCGGCAGCCGGCCCGACGGGTTGACCCGCCCGGAGAGCACCCCCGCGATCGCCCCCGCGCCCTCCTCGCCCGGGAAGAACGCCTGCACCACCGCCGCGCAGCGCGAGAGCGCCCAGCCGACCGCGTACGGCCGGCCGGTGACCAGCACGAGGACGACCGGTGTGCCGGTTGCCAACACCGCCTCGACCAGTTCACGCTGGACGCCGGGCAATTCCAGGTCGTCCCGGTCGCAGCCTTCGCCGACAGTGCCACGTCCGAAGAGGCCGGCGTGGTCGCCGACGACCAGGACGGCCACGTCGGCGCCGGAGGCCGTGGCAACGGCCTCGTCGAAGCCGGATCGGTCGTCGTCGTCCACGTCGCAGCCGCGTGCCCAGGAGACGAGATCGCCGCCGAGCTCAGCCCGCACGGCGTCGAGCACGGTCGGCACCTCGATGCCGGTCTCCACCCCGGCGTGCTGGACGAGGACGTGGTTGAGGAACGAGTAGCACCCGAAGAGCGCGCTCTGCCGGTCGGCGTTCGGGCCGATGAGGGCCACCCGTCGCCCGGCGGGCAGCGGCAGCGCGTCCCGGTTGGCGACCAGCACGATCGATTCCTCGGCGAGCCGGCGGGCGATCGACCGGTGCTCGGGCGAGTCGAGGTCGATCGCCTCGGGCGGCTCGTCGGTGAATGTCGCGTCGAGCAGCCCCAGGTCCTGCTTCTGGCGCAGCACCCGCAGCACCGCGCGGTCAATCAGCGCCTCGTCGAGCTTGCCCGCCCGCACCGACTCCCCCAGGGTCAGATAGGCGTCGCCGGTCGGCAGTTCGACGTCGAGACCGGCGGTCAACGCCTGCCCGGCCGCGTCCGCGTGATCGCTCGCCACGTGGTGCAGCAGGTTCAGGAACGCGACCCCGTAGTAGTCGGCCACCACAGTGCCGTCGAAGCCCCACTGGTCGCGCAGGATGCCGGTCAGCATCGTCGGGTCGGCGGCGACCGGCACCCCGTCGATCTCGGTGTACGAGTGCATGACGCTGCGGGCGTCCCCGTCGATGATCGCCATCTCGAACGGAAGGAGCAGCACGTCGGCCAGTTCCCGACGGCCGACATGCACCGGGGCGAAGTTGCGCCCGGCGCGCGAGGCGGAGTAGCCGGCGAAGTGCTTGAGGGTGGCGTGCACCCCCTGCGACTGCAGACCGCGCACGTACGAGGTGCCGATGGTGCCGACCAGGTACGGGTCTTCGGCGATGCACTCGTCGACCCGACCCCAGCGGGGGTCACGGATCACGTCGAGCACCGGAGAGAGCCCCTGGTGCACGCCCAGGGCACGCATCGAGGCGCCGATCGCCGCGGCCATCTCGGTGACCAGGTCGGGGTCGAACGCGGCACCCCAGGCCAGCGGGGTGGGGAACGTGGCCGCCTTCCACGCGGACAGCCCGGTGAGGCACTCCTCGTGGACGATAGCCGGGATGCCGAGCCGGGTGCCGGTGACCAGGTCACGCTGGAACTTCCACAACCAGGACGCGCGTTGCGCCGCGTCCAACGGGCGGGTGCCGTAGGCGCGGGTGAGGTGACCGAGCCCGTGCCGGGAGAAGTCTTCGAGCTTGAAGGCGTCGGCGAACTCCCCCTGCAACGGTGCGACCGCCTCGCCGTCCACCTTCTCCCAGAAGCCGACGAGCTGGGCGATCTTCTCCTCGATCGTCATCCGGCCGAGGAGATCGCGCACGCGGGCCTCGCCGTCATGCCCGTCCGGTCGTCCGTGCTCCGGACCTGCCTGAGCCGGTGCCGGCCCGCCCACCACCGCGTGGACCTCAGTCATGCTGTGCCTTCCTGTGGTTGTGCTCGTACCGCTGCCGCTCAGCCCTTGACCGCGCCCTGCAGACCACCGACGATCTGCTTCTCCGCGAGCGTGAAGAAGAGCAGTGCCGGCAGCATCGCCAGCGAGGTGAAGGCGAGTACGCCTGCCGTGTCGGTGGTGTACTGGCTGGAGAAGTTCTGCACGCCCAGCGGCAGGGTGTGCAGGTTGACATCGCTGAGGACGAGCAGCGGCAGCAGGAACGAGTTCCAGCTCGCCACGAACGCCAGGACGCCAACGGTGACGAGCGCGGGCCGCGACAGCGGCATCGCGACGCGCCAGAGGAAGCCGAGCCGACTCGCACCATCGATGGCGGCGGCGTCTTCCAACTCTCTCGGGATGGCCGAGAGGAAGGGACGCAGGATCACGATCGTCAGTGGCAGTGAGAAGGCGACCTGCGGCAGGATCACCGCGTAGTAGGAGTTGATCAGGTTCAGGTCACGCAGCATGAGGTAGAGCGGCAGGATCGCCGCCCCGGCCGGAAACAGCAGACCGAGGGTGAAGAAGGTGTAGAGCCCTTCCCGCCCGCGGAAGCTGTAGCGGGCGAGCACGAACGCGGCGGCCAGTCCGAGTACGACCACGGCCAGCGTGGTTCCCAGGGCGATGACCGCGCTGTTGAATGCCTGTTGCCAGAAGTTGCTCTGGGTCAGCACCCTGGCGTAGTTGTCCCAGACGAACGGGTCGGGCAGGCCGGCCGGGTCCGCGACGATCTGCGGGGTGGTGCGGAAACCGCCGATGACCACGTAGATGACCGGGGCGATCGACACCGCAGCGATCGCGAGGGCGAGCGCGTAGGTGAGCGGCGTGCCCCAGGAAACCTGACGGCGTCCGGTGGACGGGGGGAGAACCGAGTTCACGGCCATCGTCACTTCGCCCTTCCGGTGATGGCGCCCTCGATGTCGCGGCGAAGCAGGAACCGCTGGAACAGCAGCGCCGCCACGAAGGAGATGACGAACAGGATTACCGCCACAGCGTTGCCGTAGCCCCACAGCCGGGCGAAGAACCCGTTGTCCACCATGTATGTCGCCATGGTGGCCGACGCGCCGAGGGACCGCACCGCGGGCACCGAGGTCACCCAGATCATGTCGAAGATCTGCAGCGAGCCGATCATGGACAGGAACATCCAGATCCGGATCGTCGGGCCGAGCAGCGGGATCGTGACGTGCCGTTGGATCTGCCACCAGCTCGCGCCGTCGATGGCCGCCGCCTCGGTCAGCTCGTCGGGCACATTGGACAGCCCGGCGAGGAGCAGGATGATGGCGAAGCCGACGTATTTCCAGGTGAGGATGGCCAGCAGGGTCCAGATGACCACATCCAGGTCCGCCAGCCAGGCTTGCACCAGGCCGCCCATTCCCAGCGACCGCAGCAGCGCGTCGACAGTGCCGTCGCCGGTCAGCAGCAGCTTCCACATGATGCCGACGGTGACCTCGGCCAGCACGTACGGCACGAACACCAGCAGGCGGAACACGGCCCGCCCACGGAAGCGACGGTTGAGCAGCAGGGCGACGCCCAGGGCGATCGGGCCCTGGATCAGCAGCGACCCGAACACGATGATCGCGTTGTTGCGCAACGCGTCGAGGAAGATCGGGTCCTGGAAGGCGAGGGTGTAGTTCCGCAGACCGACGAACTCGGTGGGAGGGCCGACCCCGCGCCACCGGAAAAGGCTGTAGTAGACCGCGAAGCCCATCGGCACCAGCACGAACATCACGTAGATCAGAACGGCCGGCGTGGTGAGCCCGATGATCTCGTACCACTTGCGGCGGTTGTCGGCTCGGCGGGCGGACTCGCGCCCGGCCTTGTGGGGGCCCGCCGGCGACGCGGAAGCGCCGCCGGCGGGCATACGGATCTGGTTGGCGGAGGTCACTTGCTTGCGGCCGCCTTCATTGCCGAGACGACCTTCTCAGGCGTCCCGTTGCCGGCGAAGATGGCGACGATCGCGTCGTTCATCGCGTTGCCGACGGTGCTGCCGTAAGCCGTGTCCAGCCAGAGCTGGACGTAGCTCGCCCCGGAGGTGGCCTCCAGAATGGACTTCAACGCGGGATCCTTCACGGCGTCCGCCGCGCCCTTAGCGACAGGCAGGCCAGTGCCGGTCTCGGCGTAGCCCTTCTGCACCTCAGGGCTCACGATGTACTTGAGGAACTCGACGCACTCCGGCGGGGCGTTCTTGGCGCAGGAGAACCCGTCGCCACCGCCGAGAGCCGCCTTCGGGTCACCCGGGGAACCGGAGATCGCCGGCACCGGGAACCAGCCGAGGAACGACGCGAGCTTCGCCTTGTCCGTGGTGACGGTGTCCAGGGTGCCGCGGTTCCAGTCACCCATGAGCTCCATCGCGGCCTTGCCGTTGGCGAGCATGCCGTTGGCGCTGGTCGGGTCGTTCTGGCCCGGCGTGGCGATGAAGTTGGGCTGGAACGGCTTGGTGTCGATGAACGCCTTCAGGTCCTGGCCGGCCTTCACGAAGCACGGATCGTCGAAGTTCTTCTCCGCGGAGGCCTTCTTCAGGGCGTCGACCGAGCAGGCGCGCAGCGCCATGTTGTACCACCAGTGCGCGGCCGGCCACTTGTCACCGGCACCCACGGCGATCGGAATGACGTTGATCGCCTTGAGCTTGGTGACAGCGGTGTTGAGCTCCTCGAAGGTGGTCGGCGGAGCCGCGATGCCCGCCTTGGCGAACATTTCCTTGTTGTACCAGATGCCCTCGATGCCCATCCGGAACGGCAGACCGTACTGCTTGCCCTTGACCTGCCAGATCTCCGCGGCGCTGCCGATGTCGCCGACCTCGGTCTTGGTCTGGTCGGTGATCTCCTTGAGGTAGTCGGCCTCCACCTGCTCGCTCATCTCGCCGCCGCCCCAGGCCTGGAAGATGTCCGGCGGGTCGCTGCTCAGCAGCGCGGCAGGGAGCCGGGTGCGCTGGAGCTGGTTCGTCTCGATCGCCTCGATCTCGATCTTGACGGTGGGGTGGAGCGCGGAGAAGTCCTTGGCGACCTTCTCCCAGTAGGTCTTGCCGGGCCCGTCCTGTGAGGCGTTGTGCCACCAGGTCAGGGTCACCGGGTCCTTGTACAGCTCGCTCTGAGGGGCTGCCTCTTCGCCGCCGCCGGAACACCCGGCGAGGACGACAACACTTGTCATTAACAGTGCCAGAACGGCACTCGCACGCCGCTTCGTTGCCATCGATGTCTCCTCGACTAGTCAGTCGCGGTACTCGGCCTGCGGCGAAGTTTTACAGTCATGTAACTTGATGTCAATCGGTATCGATAACGTTTTCGAGTCGCTGGCGACGCGCCCGCTGCGGGGCCCTATCATCATCGACGTGGTGTTTCAGCAGCGCGTCAAGATGTCGGATGTGGCACGTACTGCCGGCGTCTCGGTCGCGACCGTGTCGAAGGTCGTCAACGGCCGCTACGGCGTGGCCCAGGCAACCGTGGAGCGCGTCCAACAGGTCATCCACGAGCTCGGCTACGAGGCGAGCCTGGGGGCGCAGAGCCTGCGCAGCCACCGCACCAACGTGCTCGGCATCCTGGTCGCCGAGTTCGAGCCGTTCTCGACCGAGCTGCTCAAAGGGGCGTCGCAGGAGGTCGCCGGGAGCGGATACCAACTGCTGGCCTACTCCAGCGGGGACGGCGAGGGCGCCGCCGTGGGGTGGGAGCGGCGCTCGCTCGCCCGGCTCTCCGGCACCCTCATCGACGGCGCCGTGATCGTCACGCCGACCGTGGTCGAGACCGAACACAGCTTCCACGTCGTGGCCGTCGACCCACACACCGGGCCGTCCGACCTGCCCACCGTCGATTCGGACAACTTCGCCGGCGCCGTGCTGGCGACCAACTACCTACTGTCCCTCGGCCACACGCGGATCGGGCACATCAGTGGACGCACCGACCTGAAGTCGGCGCAGCTGCGCGAGGCCGGCTTCCGCAGTGCCATGGCCGAGGCCGGTGTGCCGGTGGACGAGCGGCTCGTCCGCGTCGGCGGGTTCCGGATCGAGAGCGCCGCCGGCACGGCCGCGGAGCTTCTCGCCCTCACCGACCGGCCGAGCGCGATCTTCGCGGGTAACGACCTCTCCGCGATCTCCACGATGACCGTGGCCCGCGACATGGGCCTGTCGGTGCCCGACGACCTGTCGGTGATCGGCTTCGACAACGTACCGGAGTCGGCGCTTGTCAACCCGCCGCTGACGACCATCACGCAGCCGTTGCAACGGATGGGCGCCGAGGCGTTGCGCCTGCTGGTCGACCTGATCGCCGGCGTCGAACGCGACACCCACATCCGGCTCCCCACCGAGCTGGTCATCCGTTCCTCCTGCCGCCCGCTGCACTGACCATGAGGCTGACCGGCCCGGCCCGTGGTCGTCATCGGCGTCGACACACACAAGGACACCCGTACCGCCGCGCTGCTCGACCCCCGCACGGGCGGGGTCCTGGCCAGGGTCACGGTGAGCGCCGACCCGGATGGCTACGCCGAGCTGGCGGCCCTGTCCGGTCAGCAATGACGCCCAGGCATGTTGTTATCGCCTCGGCGTCGGGATCGCGTGGCTCACGCCTGGAAGGCCTGGTTCACGGCGTGTGTGTCCTCGTAGAGGTGCATACGCACGATCTTGCCGTCGGAGATGGTGAGATGCAGTGCGACCGGCGTCTCGAACCGCTTGCCCGTAGAGACGACGGTGTGCGAAAACGTCCCGAGGATGACGGCATCGTCGCCGTCGACGACCACCGCGCCCGGGATCGCGGTGCTCTGGCCAGCGACGAAAGCCTTCCACATTGTGCGGAAGTAGACGGGGACGTGTTCGCGTCTTGACCGGCGCCCGGTCCACGGCAGTTCCTCGCTACCGGGGACGTTCCAATCGATCTCGTCGGCGAACAGTTCGCCGAGGCCCTCCGCGTCCTGCTTGGCCAGACGCTCCATGAACTGGTTCACCATGGCCTTGGTGACATTGGTCGAGCTGGTCATTAGGGTGTTCCTCCGAGTTGTCGCTCACTGGATCACTTCGGTCGCCGACCGAGGCCCTCTCCCGGTCATTCAGGCGTTGTAGCCGCCGTGGGCGTCCAGCACCGCGCCGGTGACGTACGACGCGGCGGGGCTCGCCAGGAAGGCGATCGCCGCGGCGATCTCGTCGGGGTGGCCCATGCGCTGCAGGGACAGTGAGCTGAGCAGCGCCTTGAGGGTCTCGGGGTTCGGTGGTTCCAGCCCGCTCTCCATCAGTCCGGCTTCCACGACGTTGGCCGTGATGCCCCGGGGTCCGAGGTCCCGCGCGACGCCCATGGTGTACCTCTCGATTCCCGACTTGGTCGCCGAGTAGTCGGCAAGACCGGGGACGCCGACCCGGGTGCCCAGTCCGGAGCTCACGGTGATGATTCGGCCGTCCGCGCGCAGCACTCGGGAGGCGGCCCGGATGATGGCGATCACGCCGAGGTAGTTGGTGGCATGCATCCGGTCCAGCGCCGCGTGGTCGGCCTCCGGGTCGTCCACCGTCCGGCCCTGCTCCGGCGAGATCGCCGCGTTGTTGACCAGGATGTCCAGGCCGCCGAAGTAGGCGACCACGTCGTCGATGAGCACCGACGCCCGGCTCATGTCCGCCTGGTCGGACTGGAAGGCGACGGCCTTCACGCCCTTGCCGCGCACCTCGTCGACGACGGCCCGCGCCTGCTTCTCAGAGCTGACATAGGTGAACGCGACGTCCGCGCCGTGCTCGGCCAGCAGTCGTACGGTCGCGGCCCCCAGGCCGCGGGAGCCCCCGGTGACCAGGGCGATCTTGCCCGTGAGCGGCTTGTTCATTCTTTCCACCTCGCTGATTGATCCTCCAGGAAGTCGTAACGCTAATGGTTACAACAACACTGTCGCAACATTTGTTGTTACGACGTGACGGTCGTAACGTGGAGCGTTACGGCAGGAAGGAGGACTCATGAGCGCCAACAGCAGGCTGACGATCGCCGCCCACGCGCTGGCCTGGATCAGCCTCTACCAGCGCCGGGGCAACCCGGTCGCCACCTCGGAGCAGATCGCGACCAGCGCCAACACCAACCCCGTGGTGATCAGGAGGCTGCTCGGCGAGCTGCGCAGGGCAGGGCTCGTGGACTCCCGGCGGGGCGCAGGAGCAGGCTGGTCGATAACACGCGAGCTGGAGTCCATAACCCTGCTCGACGTGTACGAGGCAGTGGAACCCGGCCCACTCTTCGCGATGCACCGCGCCACCCCGGACCAGGAGTGCGTGGTCGGCTACGGCATCCAACCGGCGATGCAGGGCATCTACGGGGGCATCGAGGAGACCTTGAGACGAGAGTTGGCCCGCGTCACGCTCGAGGACGTACTCCGGGACATCCTCGCGGCACCTCGCTAGGTGTGCTGCTTCGAAGTCGGGTGCGGCGTGTCGGTGGTCGTGCCCCGTCTCGGTGTCGGCCGTCCCCGCGTACGACCCGACCGGGGCTACACCTCCCGCGCCAATCGGACCCGGCGGACGGTCGGTGCAGGTTGTGCCACGCGACAGGGTGGCGGAACGTGAATCTCACCTAAGTTGACAATTCCTCCCCTAGGTTCGGTGCGCAGGACGCAGCCGAACCGGGGAGAGACGTGGACAGCTATCCGGCGATCGAGGATCACGGGCTCATCGGCGACCTACAGACCGCCGCGCTGGTGACGTGCGACGGGACGGTCGACTGGTTCTGCGCGCCGCGGTTCGACTCGCCGAGCATCTTCGCCGCCCTGCTCGACAAGGAGAAGGGCGGCTACTTCCAGATCGCGCCGCACGACGTGCGGTACGTGACCAAGCAGCTCTACCTGCCCGGCACACCCATCCTGATCACCCGGTTCATCAGCGCCGACGGGGTGGCCGAGGTGATGGACTTCATGCCGGTCACCGGCGAGCGGGCCACCGACGCGCATCGGCTGGTCCGCACCGTCACCATGGTCCGCGGCAGCATGCGCTTCCGGGTGGAGTGTCGTCCGCGGTTCGACTACGCCCGCGAAGAGCATCAGCTTGAGCGCCACCACAACGGTTACGTCTTCCGCAGCCGGTCGGCGACGCTGACGTTCAACCCGGTCGACCCCGTGCGGCGGTTGATCTCCGAACAGGGCGACGTCCACCTTGAGGGCGGCGATCTGGTCGCGTACGGCACTCTTAACGAGGGCGACACCGGCGGGGTGGTCCTGGAGACGGGCGGCGCCGAACCGCGCATCTTCGCGCCGGAAGAGATCCAGGGCATGTTCGAGTGGACCCAGGACTACTGGCGGCGCTGGCTCGAACGTTCCCGATACACCGGCCGCTGGCGGGAGATGGTCGAGCGCTCGGCCATCACGCTCAAACTCATGACGTACGCGCCGACCGGCGCGATGATCGCCGCACCCACCACCGCGCTGCCCGAACTGGTCGGCGGAACCCGCAACTGGGACTACCGCTACACCTGGGTACGCGACACGTCGTTCTCGGTGCACGCGCTGCTCGGCCTCGGCTTCACCGAGGAGGTCAGCCGGTACATGAACTGGCTGGACGAGCGGATCCGCGAGGCCGGCGACCACCAGGACCCTTTGAAGATCATGTACCGCGTGGACGGCTCCTCCGACCTGCACGAGGAGGTGCTGGAGCATCTGGAGGGCTACCGAGGCTCCTGGCCGGTGCGGATCGGCAACGGCGCCGCCGACCAGCTGCAGCTCGACATCCACGGCGAGGCCCTCTACGCCATGCACCTCGCCGACGAGCAGGGCATCCGCGTCTCGCACCAGGTGTGGAAAAGCACCGTCCGGCTGGTCGACTGGCTCTGCCACAACTGGGACCAACCCGACGCCGGCATCTGGGAGAGCCGCCACCACCCCCGCAACTACACATTCGGTCGGGTGATGTCCTGGGTCGCGCTGGACCGGGCCATTCGGCTGGCCACCCGCACCGGCCGCCCCGGGGACATGACCTGCTGGACCGAGCAGCGCAACCGCATCTACAACCAGGTCATGGAGCGCGGGTACGACCGGGCCCGCGGCACCTTCGTGCAGGCGTACGACGAGAACGTGCTGGACGCAGCGCTGCTCGAGATGCCGGCGGTCGGTTTCGTCACGCCGAGCGACCCGCTGTGGCAGTCCACCTTGCAGGCGATCGAGCGTGAGCTGGTCTCCGACAGCCTGGTCCACCGGTACGACCCGGTCCACTCCCCCGACGGCCTCCCGGGCCACGAGGGCACCTTCAACATGTGCACCTTCTGGTACGTCGAGGCCCTGGCCCGTTCGGGCCGCCTCGACGACGCCCGACTCACCTTCGAGAAGATGTTCACCTTCAGCAACCACCTCGGCCTCTACGCCGAGGAGATCGCCTCGACCGGAGAGCAGATCGGCAACTATCCCCAGGCGTTCAGCCACCTCTCATTGATCAACTCAGCGCTGACGCTCAACGACCTGCTCGACACCGAGGCCGACGCCCGCCGCAGGCGGTAGCGCCAGCAGGTTGCGGCCGGCCGCCGCACACCCGGAGCCGACGGCGGGAAGTGCTTGACGCGCCCACGTCCATCGCGCATCGTCGACATGCATCGACTATCTCGAATGTATTGACGCGGGGAGAACCGATGAAGGCGTTCGTCACCACCGTCTCGGCTGCGGCCCTGCTGCTCCTGGCCACGGGCGGCGCATCCCACGGCCAGCCGGCGGCGGACCCGCCCTGCACCGGGCAGATCCACCCGAACCCGGGGTTCGAGCGCGGCACCACCGGCTGGACGGCAGGCCCCCGCATCGTCGTGTTGGGCGACGCGACCCGGCCCGCACACACCGGCCGCGCGTACGCCACCTTCGCCGGGCTGGACGTGACACGTAGCGACCTGCTGCGCAGCACCGTCACAGTGCCGGCCAACTGCGACCTGACGGTCCGCTTCTGGGTGCGGACCACCACCACGGAGACCAGCCGCGGCGACTACCTGAACGTCGGACTGGCGGTCACCGGGATTCCCCCGAAGACGAGGTTCTCGCTGGCCTTCGACGGCGGGGCGGAGTGGCGGCAGTACGTCATGTCGAGCGGAACAGCCACTACCGAACGCACCGCGACGGTCAGCTTCCTCGCCAGCGAGACGGCCGGCAACGGCGCCACCGCCTTCGACGTCGACGACGTGTCCTTCAGGTTGAGCTGACCTCCGCGGGACGACCCTCGCCGACGCGGTGATCGGCCCAGTAGGTAGCAGTCCGTCCAGATGAACCAGGACCGATCCGTGGGCGACAGATTCGTCGGCGCGAACGGGTAAAGCAGTGCGCGTTCTTCGAGCGGTTCGGGGACAGCCGGCAACGGCCCCGACACACATGAGGGTTTCGGAACACACACCCACAGAACAGATGAAGACTGGACTGTCAATAAGAAAATCGGGATTGGTGAGGTCACGAGCAACCCCGGAACCGCAAGCCATTGAGATACCGATCTCTGCCAGCTGATTCCCTGGCCGGTGAGGGAAACCAACTCTATGCTTGCCGCCGAATGCGCTGCGGCTCATCCGGGCCGAGGGTTACCCCGATACAAGGATTTGCGAATGCACCGGAAGTCTGCCCTGAGCAACGGCACCGCTGGCGTCGGCGAGGTAGCACCTGACGGCCAACTGCCGACCTCGACCGCAGAGGGTGCCGCGCGCCGATCCGCAGTCGCCGAGGAACAGGCATTCTTGGACTTGGCAACGGCCCGGCGCGACAGGCTGGCCGCTCACCTACAGGTCGAACTTTCGTCAGAGCCCCTGGACGCGTTGGAGCGGGCCCGGCAGCGCATGCTCCGCCAGCAGTACGACGAGCTACGGCGAGCAGAGGACGGTCTGGTCTTCGGCCGCCTCGACGGCCTTGACGGCACCGTGCGCCACGTGGGCCGTGTCGGTCTCCGTAACGACGGCGAGGGCGCTGAGCCACTGCTGGTGGACTGGCGCGCTCCCGCAGCTCGGCCCTTCTACACCGCGACGGCTGTCGACCCACAGGGTCAGGCGCGGCGCCGGCACATCCGTACGACGGGATCGGCCGTCATCGGCGTGGACGACGAGCCCCTGGACGGGAGCGCAACGGCGGAACTCGTCGGCGAAGGCGCTCTACTGGCCGCCCTCGACCAGCGCCGCACCGGTCGCATGTCGACGGCGATCTCCACCCTGCAACGCGAACAGGACGACATCATCCGGGCCGAGGCGACCGGCCCGTTGATCGTCCAGGGCGGTCCCGGCACGGGCAAGACAGTGGTTGCCCTGCACCGCGTCGCGTACCTGCTGTTCACCCACCGAAAGATGGCCGACCAGGCGGTCCTGGTCCTGGGCCCGTCGCCGCGGTTCCTCCAGTACATCGCCCAGGTGCTGCCCGCGCTCGGTGAGACCGCCGTCGTCTCGGCGACCTGCGACACCCTGTTGGCCGACATCCACGTGGGCCGCGACGAGAGCCGGCTTCTCGCCGAGATCAAGGGCCGCGCCCTCTGGCAGTCCACGCTCGAAAGCTACGTCGCGTCGCTGCTCCCCCGACCGCACGAGCTGAAGCTGCGCTGGGAGGGCGAGTTCTACGTCATTCCAGCGGCAACTGTGGCGCAGGCGCTCGCCTCGGCGGTGCAGGGACGCCCGTACCACCGCGCCCGCGCGGCGTTCGCCGAGCAGGTGCACCACCTCCTGGCCGATGTCGTCGCCGAGCAGCGCGAGGCGCTGATGGAGGAGATGGAGGAGGGCTTCGAGGACATCCTCGCCCGCGTCGACAAGGGCATGGAGCAGGACCACCCCTCCACCCGGACGGCCACCGGCAGCGACATCGACGGTCTGCTCTCCGAGGAGGAAGTCGAACAGCTTCGTTGTCGTATCGCAGAGAACGCCACCATCGCCCGGTTCATCGAGGCATGGTGGCCCACCCTCGACCCCGAGACCCTGCTGGGTGATCTCCTGACCGACCGCACCCTGCTGGCCCGGTTCGCCCCGCAGCTGTCCCCCGAGGAGATCACGGCCGTCGCGGCCGAGCCCGCTCCATGGGCATCAAGCGACATCCCTCTGCTCGACGCCCTCGCCGACCTGCTCGGCGAGGTCGACACCCCGCAACCACAGGGCGAGTTCCTCGCCGACCGCGCTCGCCGCCAGCGCGGCTGGGTGTACGGCCACGTCGTCATCGACGAGGCGCAGGAGCTGTCCGAAATGCAGTGGCAGATGGTTCTCCGGCGCTGTCCCAGTCGCTCCATCACCGCCGTCGGCGACATCGACCAGGCCGAGGCAGCGCACCGGCACACCACCTGGGCACAAGCGGTGCGGGCTGCCTTCGGAGACCGCTGGACCGGCGCGGAACTCACCATCTGCTACCGGACCCCGCGCGAGGTCATGGACCTCACCGAACCGGTCTTGGAGAAGGCTGGCAGCCACAACACTCCGCCACGAGCGGTACGTTCCTCCGGCATCGCCCCCTGGGAGCTCACGATCACCCCCGCTGAGCTTGCCGGCGCCACCGTGGAAGCGGTGCGGCAGTTGCAACAACGGTGGCACGGCGGCACGGTCGGCGTCATCGCGCCCGCGGAGCGCATCGCCACACTCCAAGCCGTACTCAGTGATGTGCCGGTGCTCACCGCAACCCAGTCCAAGGGACTGGAATGGGACGCGACGCTCCTCATCGATCCTCAGGGCATTGCCGCCGAACCGCGCGGTTGGAACGGCCTCTACGTCGCGCTCACCCGATGCACCCAGGAACTCGGACAGCTGACACTCACGCAGTAATCAGCACACCCATGACGTCTGTGGACGCTGTTCGAGATACGCGCTGTTGTGCTGAACCAGGAACGGTCACCCAATCCTGACGAGTGCCCGGAACAAGCCCGAACAGGCCGGTGAGCAGCCCGGACAGGTGCGCTTATTTCGGGACAGCCATCGGCGCTAGCGACCGCCTGTTCAGCGCCCGTACACTGAGCCCCGCACCGAATCGACCAGCCTCGCACCTTGAGGAAGGCTTTCGGGGTGGTCACTGCGTCCAGGTACAGCGAGCCCGCCTTGACCGCACAGAAGAGCTTCTCGGCGCACGCATCCCCCGCGCCTTTCCGCACTGATCCGACACCGCGCCAACCGGCCCGGTATGCCCGCCCGGCCGAACGCCGCTTCGGCAAGCCTGGTTAACCCCGACGACTCTTGGACAGCTGCATCGAGCGTGCGGTGGCGCGGGCGGCGGTGTCGATGAGGTCTGCGACCGGTCCGGGTTGCGAGACTGCCACCGCGTGGGAGGCGGCGATTTCAACTGTCGTGGACCCCGCCCTGTCGGCCAGGAAGCGCTGCAGGTCCGGCGGAATGCCCTGGTCCTGGGTGGTGATCAGGGTCCAGGAGGGGATCGTCTTCCAGGCGGCCTTGGTCACGCCCTCCTCCTGGGCGCTCGCCGAGGCGGGCCGCTGCGTTGCCGCCATGATTTCGGCGGTGCCGGGGTCGACGTCGGCGGCGAACACCTCGGGGTACTTGTCCTGCAGGATGTACTGGTCCATGGTCGTGCCGCCGTCGTCGGAGGGGATCGGCACCATATTGATGCTGGTGGCGAGCTGACTTCCGGGGTACTTGGTGAGCAACCCGATCACGCTTTCGCCCACGTCCGGGCTCACGCTGGCGACGTACACCAGGGCCTTGACGTTGGAGGCACCGGCCGCGGCCTCGGTCATGACCAGCCCGCCGTAGGAATGGGCGGCCATCACGACCGGTCCGGGCAAGCTGTCCAGGAGAGCCCGCACGTAAGCGGCGTCCTTCTGCACACCGCGCAGCGGGTTGGCGACGGCAATGACCGGGTAACCCCGACGTTTGAGGTTGGCAATCACCCCGTTCCAACTCGACGAGCCGGCGAATGCCCCATGGATCAGCACGACTGTCGGCATCTCCTGGGCAGACCTGTCAGAAGCAGCGCTCATCTGGAGTTCCTTTCGAGGGCTCGCCACCCGCTGCCTGCGGCATGCAGGCCGGACCGACGAGGACGGTCGACGGAGCATTTCCCCGGCATTGCGAATCAGCCCGCGCGATCCCGGCTCCGATGGGGTTGCAGCATCCAGAATCCAGCATTGATGAGGCCACTGTCAGCGAGATCGAAGAACGGAGTGCCTCGTCAAACATCTGGCCGGCGCCCGACTCGGACACGAGATGATTGGCCGGTCACTGTTCGCGCGCTGTGCGGCCATCGGATACCACGCTCAATGCCCGCAGGTACGGATCAGACCGAACGTTCTGTCGCTAAGATGGATGGATGGCGAGCGACGAACCCGATGCCCGACCCTCTGAGGCACGTCTCAAGCTGCTCCGCACGGCGACCAGGATCTTCTACGCGGAGGGCATCCACTCCGTCGGCGTCGACCGGATCATCGCCGAGGCGAAGGTGACCAGAGCTACTTTCTACCGGCACTTCCCCAGCAAGGACGACCTCATCCTGGCCTACCTGCGTGAGGTGCATCAGCTGGAGCGCGGCATGGTCGACCAGGCCCTCTCCGCCAACCGACCGCCGCTCGAGCCGCTCCTGGCCATCGCCAATTCCATCGCTCAGAACATCCAGTCCCCCGGGTTCCGTGGATGCGCGTTCCTGAACGCCGCAGCGGAATACCCCGACACGAACCATCCCGTGCACCAAGAACTCATAGCCCACCGGCAATGGTTCCTGGACAGCATCACCACGCTCATGGCGCAGGTCCACAAAGAAACGGCGGATCCCGCAGCGCGCCACTTCGTCATGCTCCGGGACGGCGCCATGGCCGCCGGATGCCTCTCCGAGCCCACGTTGGTGTCCGAGACCTTCCTGCGCGGTGTCGAGGGACTCCTCAGGATCAACTCCGAGCGCCAGTCGGCAGAGTCGGCCCGTTAGCCGTCGCACGACCTCGGGCTGGGCCACCCCCCGGTGAGGGGATGACCCAGCTCCTCGGTGTTGCCACCACCGGTTGAGCCCGCTTCCGCTCGGCGGGCTTCGTCTCCCTCTCGTCGCGCGGGTGCCCGGCCAGCGACGGCGCGGACGGCCGCACGGCTCAGATCAGCGGCCGTACGCCTCCAGCAGGCGCAGCCAGACCTCGCTGACGGTCGGGTACGCGGGCACGGCGTGCCACAGCCGCTCCAGTGGGACCTCACCGACGATGGCGATCGTCGCGGCGTGGATCAGTTCCGCGACGTCCGGGCCGACGAGGGTGAGGCCGACGATCACCCGTCGGTCCTCGTCCACGACCATCCGGGCATGCCCCTGGTAGCCGTCGGCGTGCAGCGCGGCCCCGGCCACGGCGGCCAGGTCGTAGTCGACGACCCGGATCCGGAGTCCGGCGGCCTCGGCGGCGGCTGCGGTCAGCCCCACCGACGCGATCTCCGGGTCGGTGAAGACGACCTGCGGCACGGCGCGCTCGTCGGCGGTAGCGACGTGCCGACCCCACGGGCGGTCGTCTGCCGCTTCGCCAGTGGCCCGCGCCACGATCACGTCGCCCACCGCGCGAGCCTGGTACTTGCCCTGGTGGGTCAGGAGCACCCGCCGGTTGACGTCCCCGGCCGCGTACAGCCATCCGTCGCCGATCAACGCACCGGCACCGTCGACCACCCGCAGTGTGTCGTCGACGGTGAGCCAGGCGCCCGGCTTCAGGCCGATCCGGTCGAGGCCGACGTCGTGCGTGTTCGGCGTACGTCCGATCGCGACGAGGATCTCGTCGGCCTCGACCTGGTCGCCGCCGGTGAGTGTGATGTGCACCGTGCCGTCGCCGTCGCGGTTCACCGACGTGGCCTCGGCACCGAGTTGGACCGACACGCCAGCTTCCCGCAGGGACTGCGTGACCCGCTCGCCGACGAACGGCTCCGCCAGAGTGAGCACTCCGTCGCGGACGAGCACCGTCACCGCCGATCCGAGGCCGGCGTACGCGGTCGCCATCTCCGTGGCCACCACGCCACCACCGATGATGGCGAGCCGGCCGGGAACCTCGCTGGCGGCGGCTGCCTCACGGCTGGTCCACGGTGCCGCCTCGCGCAGACCGGCGATGTCCGGCACCAGTGCGCTACTTCCGGTCGCGATGACGACCGCGTGTCGGGCGGTGAGCGAGGTGGTGGCGCCGTCCGCGCCGGTCACCTCGACGATCCGGTCGGAGCCGATCCGCCCCTGGCCCCGATACAGGGCGATGCCCGCGGAGTTCAGCCAGGACACCTGCCCGTCGTCCTTCCAGTGCGAGGCGACGGCGTCCCGGCGGCGCAGCACGGCCGCCGCGTCCAGCTCGCCGGTCACCGCCTCGCGCGCACCGGGCAGCTGACGAGCCGCCCGGAGCGCGGCCTGGCTGCGCAGCAACGCCTTGGTCGGCATGCAGGCCCAGTACGAGCACTCGCCACCCACCAGTTCCCGCTCGACGATCGCGGCGGTCAGGCCGCCCTGCACGACGCGGTCGGCGACGTTCTCCCCCACCGGCCCCGCGCCGATGACAACGACGTCGTACGTGGCGTTCTGCACGTCAGTTTCCCTTCTTCGCGGGGCGACCGAGGCGGATGGCCGCGATGAGGAAGAAGATGGCGCCGGGGATGGCGTAGCCGATCGCGTTGGTCAGCGCCGGGTTGTCCGCGGAGGCCGCCGCGATGAACGATCCGCCGGCGAGTACGGAGAGGCCACCGCTGATGATCATCGGCCACTGGCCGCCCATCTTGCGGCGGGTGACGCCGACGATCAGCTGCACCAGCCCGGCCACGACCGCCCAGGCACCCCAGACCCGCAGGACAGCCGGGACGCCGGACGTGCCGGCGATGCCCAGGCCCACCGCGGCGAGCAGACTGATCGCGACGTTCACGTACAGCAGGGTTGGCGATCCGGTGGCCCGCGACGCGCGGACGTCGACGATGGCGGCGGCCACGTCGAACAGCGGGTAGAGCACGAGCAACGTGGCGGTGAGGGGGTTGAGGTGCTTCGCGAGTGGCAACGTCACGGCAGCCCAGACGACTGCGAAGGCGAAGCGACCGAAGTACAACCGCCGCAGGGCAGCGGCCGTCGTCGAGATGCCGGGAGCGGCAACAGTGGTCATGGTCATCCTCTCGGTGATTCCGGGGCGGAGGGACGCCCAGCGGGGCTCAGGCCACCGCCGGGTCGGGTGGCGCTATTCGACGTCTGAGAACAGCCCCGTGATCTCCACCTGAGCGCCCTGGAGCCCACCGAAGACGGCGCCGGCGGCGGGCGTCGCGACCGCGGCAGAGGCGTCCTCGTAGCTGGCGAAGTAGAGGTCGAGCGTCCGGTACGCGGGAGTGGGCGTGCCGTCCTCCTTCGGCCACACCTTGGCCGACTCGACCCGCTGAAGCTTTGGGAACGTCTCCGCGGCCCGGCGTAGGTCGGCGTAGACCTTCTCGAATTCGTCGGGGTTGGCGGGATTACCGATGACAAGGGTGATCTTGGTGGGCATGACGCTCTCCTTCAGGCACAGCCGCACACCTGACTGGCGCCAGGTAGAACGAACGTTCTGTCCCTGAGAACCGTACCGGCCCAGATCCCCATCGTCAAGACCGATCGTTCTATCCATCCCTCGGGTGAGGCGGGGGAAGCGTGGCGCTCGCCACCACCCCTGAAGGAAACGCCGGTTCGACATCACCGCGCGGTGCGCGTCTCTCCTGCCGGTTGTGCGGCGAGACGGGTGATCGCGGCGATCGACCGGTCCACGTCCGCTTCGGTCGTGGCGGGCGGGCACGCCGCGGAGGGCAATGGGCCTCGCTGTCCGCGTACCCGAACGGTTAGCCGGTCTTCGGGGCGAATGGGCCGCCGTCGCCGAACGCAAGCCGCGCGAAGTTCTCCGCGATGCGGCGATGCCCGGCAGAGTCGGGGTGTACCTCGTCGGGCAGTGGGAGTTCGGCGTAGTCGGCCTCGCCGTACAGGTCGCGTCCGTCGAGGTAGTGCAGGTTCGGGTCGTCGGCCGAGCGCTGTTCGACGATCCGGGCGAGTTCGTCACGGATGATGTTGAGGGTCAGCCGCCCGGCGCTGCGTTCGGCCGGATCTCCCGTGGCCTTGAACCGCAGGCTCCCGCCCTCAAGGTCTGGCGCGAGGGGGCCGGGCGTGTCTTCCTGGACCGGGCACAGGATGGCGGACACGACCAGCAGTGGTGTGGTCGGATGCCCCTCCCGGACAGTGTCGAGGAACCCGTGGACCGCGGGGGTGAAGGCGCGTAGACGCATCACATCGCTGTTGACGATGTTGATGCCGATCTTGACGCTGATCAGGTCCGCCGTGATGTCCCGCATGGCGCGGGCGGTGAACGGGTCGAGCAGCGCGCTCCCGCCGAACCCCAGGTTGACCAATTCCACGCCGCCCTCAGCCGCGGCCAGGGCCGGCCAGATGGCCCTGGGATGACCGGCGTTCGAGCCGTGGCTGATGGAACTGCCGTGGTGTAGCCACGTCCTGCGCCGGTTGGGCGGGGTCGGCTCGACGGGCGCGTCGGTGCGCAGCGCGATCAGCTCGGTGATCTCCGTGTGTGGGAGCCAGATCTCGACGTTTTTCTCACCCGCGGGCAGATCGGCGAAGCGGGCGGTGCCGGTCGGCCCCTCGGCCAGCACCGAGGTTTGGGTGAACATGTCGGTGACGGTCCGGACGTTGCCTCCGGGCACCGAGGCCTGCGCGGCCAGGCGGCCGTCGATCAGCAGGTCGTAGACGCCGTCCGGTGGGGGCGGAAAGCCTTGGTAGACCCGTTTGGTGGGCAGCGTTTCCAGTTCGATAGTGGTGGCCTGGGTACGGAACGCCAGCCGCACACCGGAGGGCTGGGCCTCGGCCATGGCCAGTTGGTCGTCGGGGATCTGCCGGCGCGCCCGTGCGGTCAGCCGATGCGGCAGCAGACCGCGCGCAGTCGTCTCCAGGTCGACGAAGCCGCGCAGCAGCTCCGCAGTGATCGGGGTGGTCCAGTGATGCTCGGTGGTCATTACCTCAATGCCTCTCGAGGGATATCGGTGTTCATCGGCGCGCGCGCCGCAAACCACTCGCGGACGAGTGCGGTCCCTCGCCCCGTCAGGAGCTGCGGCTGCGTAGCAGCGCGTCGAGTGAATCCACGATCCAGTCCCAGGATTGCTGCTCATCGGGGGCGCTGTGCGCGAAAGCGCCGGCCCGCTCCAGGCTGACGTAGCCGTGGAAGACGCTGCCCAGCAGCCGGACCGCGTGCGTCGCGCCCGGGTCGTTCAACTCATAGCCCCGCAGAATCGCCCGGGCCATCTGCGCGTGCCGGACGCCAGCGCTGGCGGCCGCCGTTTCCGGATCGAGCCGGAGCCGAGCGGCGGCATAGCGGCCCGGGTGCTCCCTGGCGTAGTCACGGTAGGCGTCGGCGAAAGCGGCCAGGGCATCCCTGCCAGCACGACCGGCGACGGCATCGGCCACCCGGTCGGCGAGTTCCTCCAGCGCGAACAGCGAAATGCGGACCCGGAGGTCGTGTGAGTTCTTCAGGTGCGAGTACAAGCTCGGGAGCTTGACGCCGCACCGCCGGGCGAGCGCCGAAACGGTGACCTCGTCGAAGCCGACCTCGTCGGCCAACTCCGCCCCCGCTCGGGTCAGACGCTCCGGCGTCAGCCCTCGCTTCTCCATGACCCTCCCTAGCTGCCTACCATTATTAGGCGAATGGCTAATAGTACTAGGTGAACCGTTGACAGCTTACGGGGAGGGGCTATTCGCCAGTGCGCGGCCGAAGCCGGAGGCAGCCGCTCCGAAGTTGGACGGCGGGCCCGCGGTGGCCGCGGTAGCCACGCCCGACAACGTCACGCCTCGGAATCGCCAACGTCGGAGGTTCCGCCTCCGATCGGTGAAGCGGAAATCTCCGTCGGCTGCCCCCACCTGCGCAACGCGTCGACAAGCGCGACCAGAGCCAGCACTCCGGCCACCACGCTCAGCCCGACCATCGGCGCCCCCTGGGCCAACGCCGGCGTGCACAGCAGCAGAGCGACCAATCCGATCAGGTGGGAATGGGAAACCCGACCAAAAATCTCGTACTGCAACCGCACCCGGGCGACGAGGAAGAGCATCGGACCGCCCACCAAGAACAGCAGCCAACTGGGCCGCGGCTGCCCGAACGGATGATCGATCACCAGCTCGTAGCCGACCGCCGTGACGAGCACGCTGAGCACGATCAACAGGTGCGTCCGTTCCGATACCGCGCCCAGCCGGGCGGGCATGCCCGCCCGGTCGAACGCCTCGGTCAGCAGCAGACCGGCGCGGTAGAAGTAGATCCGCCAGAGCAGCGCGCTGGTGGCGAAGGCGACCGCGAAGGCGGCTGCCCGCTCCGCGGAGTAGTCAGCGCCGCTGAAAACCACGCCGATAACCAGAATCGACTCACCGAGCGCGATGAGGAACATCTGCTGATAACGGTCCGCGAGATGGGTCCCCGCGATCCGCCACCGACCGACCTTCGCGACCCCGAGCCATGGCAACGGCCAGCCCAATGTCCAGGCGAGGTAGTCGACAGCGAGGGCGACAACCCACAGTGGCAGGCGGAGGTGATCCGGGCCCAACGCGCCGGCCAGCCACAGCGGGGCGCTCGCCAGAGCCCACACGACAAGCCGGAAGGGCACCAGTCGTCGCGGATGACCACGCAGCGCGACGGCGACCACGAGCGGCCGCACCACCATCACCATCAGGTACGCGACCGCGAACGGCAGCGCTCGCTCCTCCATGGCGCGGGGCAGCGTCACCGCCATGATCAGGCCGGCGAACATGGTGCCGACCACGACGGCCTGAATGATCGGCTGCTCCGGTTCGTACCGGCTGGTGATCCAGGCGGTGTGCGACCAGATCAGCCAGAGCGCCAGAAAAAGCAGCAGGGTACGCCCGAACCCCGTGACGAGCGCCCAGCCAGTCTCGTCGCCCAACCCCGCGAATCGTTGCGAGACCCGGGTGAGGGCCACAACGAACGCCAGATCGAAGAACAGCTCCAGGAACGTCGCCCGACCCGAGCTCACTGGAGGGCGCAGCAGCTCGACACCCCGCCCCGCCGCCATCGCCCGCCTCCGTCCGCCCCTCGCTACCAACGAGCCGGCCGCCAGCGGAGTTGCGTCAGCGCGCACCCGCCGCAACCACACCTGGTACGGCTGGCCGCGAGATCAGCGAGAGGTTGGATATCGATTCGAGCCAATGTATCGTGGGAACGCTCCCAGACCGCGTCCACCACCCACCTGCTCGAGGAGCTGAACATGTCACGACGACGTCGTCGCCCGGCCGCCATATTGGCCGGGTTGCTCGTTCTGGCCCTGGCTACGTCCCTGTCGCCACTGGCGCCGGTGGCCAGCACCGCCGCGGCCGGCCCATCCAAACTCCGCGCTGTGCCACTCGCTGAGCTGACCGTGGTTTCCGAACAGGTGGCCTTCGGCCTGCAGCGTCCGATAGCGATCACCGGGCTGCCGGACGGCCGGATGCTGATCGCGGAGAAGAACGGCACCGTCCGCGCCTACCACCCCGACACCGGCCTGGCACCCGACCCGGTGATCGACCTGACCGCCCGGATCGACACGTCGGACAACGAGCGCGGCCTTCTCGGCATCACTCCGGCGCCGAACTTCGCGCGGACCGGGATGCTCTACGTGGCCTACACGAGCCTGCCGGCCGGCGCGCTGACCCTGGCGCGAGTGCCCATCAACGCTCCTGATCGGGTGCAGGTGCTGCTCACCCAGGAGCACGCCGAGTACGGCAACCACAACGGCGGACAGGTGGCCTTCGGCCGCGACGGCTACCTCTACTGGTCCCTCGGCGACGGTGGCTACGCGAACGACCCCTACAAGAGCGGCCAGAACCTCGGCACCCTGCTCGGCAAGATTCTGCGGATCGACGTCAACCGCAGCTGCGGGGGGAAACCCTACTGCGTGCCCTACGACAACCCGTTCGTCCGCACGCCGGGAGCGCGGCCGGAAATCTGGGTCTACGGGCTGCGCAACCCGTGGAAGTTCTCCATCGACCCGGCCGACAACTCGCTGTGGATCGGTGACGTCGGCCAGGGTCTGATCGAGGAGATCAACCACGTCCGCCCGTCGCAGCGTGGCGCGAACCTCGGCTGGTCCTGTCGAGAGGGCACGCCGGTCTTCGACGAGACGCAGTGCCGGCCGGGCGTGCGGCTCACCGACCCGATCGTCGAGTACGACCACTACATGACGGAAAACTGCTCCATCATCGGCGGCCTGGTCTACCGGGGGTCCGTCACCCCGGAGGCGCGGGGCACCTACATCGCTAGCGACTACTGCTCGACCCGCGCTTTCGCCGTGCGTCCCAAGTCCACGGGTGGCTACGAGTCCGCTGAAATCGGCACCTTCCCCACCCAGCCGACGGCGTTCGGCGCCGATGTGAACGGCGAGCTGTACGTGCTCAGTGACCTCCCGGGATGGCTGAGCAAGGTGCGGTTCGAGCGGGCCCAGCCGACCCCCACCGGCGGGGCGACGATCCGCTGAACCTCGGGACAAACCCTTGACACCCGCGCTACCTCTGGGGGGCGGCCGCATCCGGCGGCCGTCCCCCGGCCCGCTCCGACTCGGCGGCACGCTGCCGCCCGATGACGAGCCGGCTCAGCACCGCCGCCACCGCCCCGGCCACCACCCCGCTGAGGATTCCGGTGACGAGGCTGGAGAACACCGCCGCCACCCGAAGGATCGCTTCCTGCGCCCGAGGGTCGATGTCCCCGAGCCTCGGCCCGGTCGCACCGAACGCCTCGTCCCACAAAATTTGGTGACCAACCGCGAGAAGAACACCGTAGATCGCCCCGATGACCACCACGGTCAGGAACGGCCGCGGCGGACGCCGCCACAGCACGGCGGCAACCCAACAGATCAGCGGTACGACCGCGAGCAGCACGGCGATGGGCCGCCCTTCCTCCACGACGTGCAGGTCGTGCAGGACCACCCGCGGTGCGGCCAACACGGCCAGCGCGACCAGGGCAGGCCACGAGAACCCGAGCGTGCGACGCCCGACGCTCATCGCTCGACCCGCACCGGCGCGGTTTCCCTGGCGAAGCGCAGCAGGGCGGTGAATGCCAGCGCGGACGTCACCGCTCCGCCGGCGAGGCGCACCCAGTGGCCGGCGACGAACTCCTCGGCGACCTGGCGCAGGTACTCCGGGGAATGCGTGCCGACCGGGTCGACGAACATGATCTCGTTGCGTGGCCAGAAGAACACCACCGAGAACAGGAACTCGCAGGCGATGAAGACCACCGCGGCGGCGGCGACGTACCACCGCAGGCGCCGATTGCGCCACGTGAGGGCGGTCGCGGCGAGGCTCATCAACACGACCGAGGCGCCCAGCGGCGGGAAGTAGTCGCTCGGGCCTCCGGCGACCAGGAACTCACGGGCCCGGTCCAGCGAGGCGGGCGCGTCCCCGAAAATGTTCGGGTAGAGCATCACGGTCTCGGCCGCGACCCCACCAAAGGACATCATCGCCGCCCAGACGAGCACGATAAGGACGATCCACGTCAGCCTGATACGGGTCACGGCAGTACTTCTCCTTGGTCTCGGCACCCCTGTGGGCACGATCTGTGATGTCGCCGTCGACGCTAGGTCGCCAACTCGGGGCCGTCTGCCGCGCAGCCGCGTGAGCTGGCATCGCTTCTCGACGTACGTGCGGGGGCGGGGGTGATGCCTGCGGACGGCAGCGGCGCGGGTCCGCGCCGACTTAGGCTCACGGACGTGCAGGCCACCTCTCCCACCCGAACCGAGGCGCTGCTCGCTGTGGCCATCCTGGGTCTGGTTGCGGCGGCGATCGTGACCGAGGACGCGGCGACCTCCCAGGCGGCGCTGGCTGGCGGGTTCGGGGTCGGCTGGGCCGTACTGCTGCTGGTAGCTCGGCGTTGGACCGTCCCCGCGCTGCTGGCGACGGCCGCCGGCATCCTCGGGTACTACGCGCTGGAGTTGCCGCCGGTCGGCGTGGCCGCCCCGGCCGCCGCCATCCTCTACGTGGCCGCCCAGCGGGGCCGGGTGGTCCCGGCCGCCGCCGTCGGCGGGAGCCTGCTGACCGTTTCGGTGGTCGCCCGGCTCGTCGAGGGAGACGACATCTCTGTCGTGATCGGTGCTGGTCTCGGCTCCGAAGCGGCCCTGATCCTCGCCGTCATCGCTCTCGGAGACGCCGTCCGCAACCGGCGTTCGCTACGGGTCACGCTGGCTCGGCAGGCCGCCTCGGCGGCCGAGGAACGCCGCCGGGAGGCAGCCCGGCAGGTTGAGGCCGAGCGGCTGCGGATTGCCCGGGAGGTGCACGACACGCTCGGACACACCATGTCGGTGGTCACCCTGCAGTCGGCTGTGGCGAGGGAGGCACTTGCTGATGCCGAACCTGAGCGGGCCGAGGCCGCCCTGGCCGCGATCCACTCCGTGAGCGGCAGCGCCATGGCCGAGCTGCGTGCCACGTTGGGCACGCTGCGTCGCGAGCCCGGGCCGCGCGAGCCAGCCCCCGGTTTCACCCAGTTGCGTACGCTCGTTGAGGGCGTCCGCCGCGGTGGGCTACCGGTCGAACTGCGCCTCGACGGCTCGGTCGACACCCTGCCCACGGTGGTCGGCAGCACTGTGTACCGCATCGTGCAGGAGGCACTGACCAATGTGCTGCGCCACGCACACGCCACCCGCGCCACGGTGACGATCCGGGCGACCCCGGCCCGGCTGTCGGTGGAGATCGTCGACGACGGCCGGGGACCCGTCGGCGGCACGGCGGTTGAGACGGGTCAGGGGCTACGCGGTATGTCGGAGCGGGTTGCCCTGCTCGGCGGAACCCTCGATGCCGGCGAGACCGCTGACGGCGGCTTCCGGGTCTCGGTCCACCTACCGCTGGCCGGAGTCGCCGCATGACCCACGTACGCGTCGTCCTCGTCGACGACCAGCACCTGGTCCGCACCGGACTCCGCGCGTTGCTGGAACGGGCCCCGGACATCACCGTTGTCGGCGAAGCCGGCGACGGCCGGGTAGGCGTGGCGGTCACCCGCGAGCAGCGGCCCGACGTCGTCCTGATGGATGTCCGGATGCCCGGCGGCGACGGTATCGAGGCCACCCGCCGCATTCTCACCGACCCGACGTTGGCCGACGTCCGGGTGGTCATGCTGACCACCTTCGACGACGACGAGTACCTCTTCGACGCCATCCGCGCCGGCGCCGCCGGCTTCCTCCTCAAGGACACCCCGCCCGACGCCCTGCGGGACGCCGTCCGCGTCGTCGCCGGCGGAGACGCGCTGCTGTCACCGGCGGTGACCCGGCGGGTGATCGCCGCGGCCGCCCGCTCCCCCGTCGCGGACCCGGCCCGGCTGACCGGGCTCACCGGGCGGGAACGCGACGTCCTGACACAGGTCGGCACCGGACGGTCAAACGTGGAGATCGGGGCGGCCCTGCATCTCAGCCCGGACACCGCCCGCACGTACGTGAGTCGTCTGCTGCACAAACTGAACGCCCGCGACCGGGCCCAGCTTGTGGTAATCGCGTACGAGAGCGGGCTGGTCCGCCCCGGCGACGGCTGACCCTCTCCGGCGACGGCTGGCGACCACCTCCGCGATCGGCTCGGCCCCGGCTCAGAACTCCTAACTCTTTGAGTGTCGGAGTCGGCGCCAGCAGATGATGGCGCAGACAGGGGGAGGAAGACCTCGTGGATGTCGTCGCGGATCTCCCAGCGGATGCGCAGGCGGCGGAACCAGCGCAGTAGGGTGATGGTCTGTTCGACGCCCAGCGTCGGGTGCCGAGCCCTGAGCCGTGGTCGGTGCCGCGTCGGGCGATGACCGGGGTGATGCCTTGGCACGTAACTCGCGGCGGCACTTGTCGAAGTCGTAGCCGCGGTCGGTGTAGATCCGCTCGGGTCGTTGACGCGGTCGGCCCCGGATTCCCTTTACGGGTGGGATCTTGTCGACCAGGGGCAGGAATTGGGTGACGTCGTGGCGGTTGCTGCCGGTCAGGCTGACGGCGAGGGGGATGCCGCCCGCGTCGGTGATGACGTGGTGTTTCGAGCCTGGCTTGCGGCGGTCGACCGGGCTCGGACCGGTTCTGGGCCACCCTTGAGCGCCCGGATGTGGGAGCCGTCGATCACCGCCCGGGACATGTCGAGCTGGTCGGCGGCTCTGAGCTTGCCGAGCTGGACTTCGTGCAGGCGTTGCCACACGCCGGCGTCGCAACAGGCGGCGGCCGAGCGGCTCCGCCCACAAATCGGGCCGCCTTGGTTCAGCGAACGAACGATTCGGCAGGCATCCCGGCTGAGGCTTGACCAGCGGTCAAGCAGGCAGGCTCGCTCGCCCTGATCAGATTGGGGGTCGGGCCCTGGCGGTCACGTCCGCTGTCGTCCAGCAAGGTCCGGGCTCCCGTCGACCCCGATCGTCACACGGTCAATGCCGTTGGCCGCCAACCTCCCGCCGCCGCAGTTGGCGAGCCACAGATCCGGCAGCTCCGAACCCTTGTGCTTGCCTCGCCCCGGCCGCCTGCCCTGCCCTGGCCTGGGGCGTGCCCACTGCGCGTCATCGCGATCTCGATTCCCGGGCTGCCACGTCCACCACGATCACGGCAGAGCTTCGCGTCCGTCCTTCTGATGAGGGGACCAGCATGGCTGCCGCCTGGCCGGGACTGCCCGGCTTCTTTAGGGCGCGCAAGACGTCGGTGCGGGAGCAGGTTCCCCAGACACCACTGCTACAGATCAGGTAGCGATCTCCAGCCGACACCTCGTGCACTGAGCATGCCGCCTCGATCGGCTGACCATTCAACACGCGCGACGGAGTCCATCGACCGTCGTTCGCATAGACGAACTCGGGACTGATCCGACGTTCGTCGACGAGTCGCTGCGCCTCGGTCTCGTCCCTGGTGAGCTGGGTAAGTTGGCCGCCTCGGAGGCGATACACCCGGACATCGCCGACATGGACCACGCCGACCTTGTTGGCCGAGAAGATCAGAGCGCCGACGGTGACCGCCGCCCCATTCAGCGCAGCGTCCTTCCGGACCGCTCGCAGCAGCGCGCCGTTGGCTGCCTCGATCGCCCCTCGCAAGTGCTGTTCCAAGTCGCGAGGCGCGGCCCGTTCGAGCCCGGCCATCGCATCGACCACGGCACGGCTCGTAGTTTCCGCACCCGACACGCTGACTCGCCCATCCCCAACTGCGAACATCGTCGCACCGGCGTACCAGGCCGGGGCCTCCTCGGTCGCGGGGCCGGCGCCGCTCAGCCCGGCGCTGATGATGGCGAACGACGAGCCCACCTGCGGCCCCACCGGCTTGGGAATCCGGGTCGAGGTCGGGCCGAGGCCCCAGCGCAGCGACTCGTCCAGGAGGAAAGTTGCGTCGTCGACCGTGAACGACGACGCGGGCACGAGGACGCCCGTCAGGATGCGACGGGTACTGCCCGTGGGAGGCGTGGGTGCCTCGATACGGAAGGCGAGAGTCTCATTGCCCATCCTTACCAGCAGGTCACCCTGCTCGGAGGCATGCAGGCCCTCCACCGGGGCAGCCACGTCCATCTCGTCCATGATGGCGCCGTGGATGTCCCAGGCGCGTACCTTCCCGTCCGTGTCCCCCGTAAAGAACACAAGCGCGTCGTTGACGAGACCGGCAGCGGCGGACATCACCGGCGCATCGTGCCGGAGGCGGGGGCCCTCCACGCCCCGGTAGTAGATCACTGCTTCCTCCGGCTCGTCTGCCAAGCGCACGATGCGAGCCGGTTCATCATCGACACTGAAGCACTCCGCCAGCTCAGCAACGAAATCCATGGTAGCGAGGCGGGTGCCGGTGTCGAGGTCCCAGATGCCGCCGGTCCCTGCGTCCCCCACGGCGGCCACCGAGTGCCAACCCGCCATACGGCCAAGGGTGAGCACACGATTCTGGTCGCTGACCGGTACCGGACGATGAGCGTGCTTGCCGGTCAGCGGATGGACGAGAAGAATGCCATCGGCACCGGCACTGACGACCACCTTCCTTGCCCCGACGTCGCCGATGCAGAGGCCGGTGACCGCCCCCTCATGCACGCTCTGTTCAAGCCCAAGCAGGAGGCCAGTCCGCAGGTCGCGCAGGGCGATGCTGCCGTCGCCGGTTCCGAGGGCCGCGTATGAGCCACCCTCGTCCACCGCCGTAGCCACCGCGGTCACCGTACGGCCCGTCGTGTCCGTATGTATCCACGCTGGTTGCCAGAAGACGTGGGCACCGGGGACGTCCAGGATCTGCCGCAGATACTGGGTCTGGTTGCCGCGAACAGCGGCCAGTGCCAGCGCTTGGCGCCGACGGTCGGCGTCGCCCGTCGGCAGGTCCGACACCGTCCGGTAGATCCCGAGCAGCTCCAGCTTCGCGGCGTCGCTTGGGGACAGCGCCTCCGCCTCGGCCAGCACAACGCTGGGATCGGCGGCCATCAGGTATCCGATGTCCGCCATGAGTTCCGGCAGCCGGTCCGCCAGTACGGCGTGGGTGGCGGCATGACGGAGCAGGTAGGGCTCAGCGATCTCCCAATACCGGACGGCGGAGGCGTCCCCGCCGACTAACCGGTCGGCCAGCGCATTGAGCAGGCCGGCCCAGACCGTCCGTACCTCGCACTGTTGTTGAAGATGGTCGGCGAGACCCTGGTGGAAGAGGCGGTACAGGGTCGCGCCGTCGACCTCGGCACTGATCCGCAGGTAGAACCGTATGGTGTCCAGCGCGGCGAGGATGTCCTCGGCTTCGGGAGCGGGGTTGCCTGCTATAGCGGCAGCCACATGGGCCAGGATTCGGACCGGCATCCCATCGCCCTTGGCGTGGGCCAGCGCGACAAGCACCGGCTGCACCCACGGCCCGGCGGCGCGCGTGCGCAGGTCGAGATCCAACAGCTCGGGAAGGGTACGGGGGACGCTCCTGCCGAGCTGCTTCGCCGCGTCCTTGTCGCCGATCGGCTCGTCGTAGGTGCTCAGGATGTGGGCCGCGAACAGACCCGCGACGAGGAATGCGCCCCACTCTCGATTGACGGCGTCGCCAATCAACGCATCCGCGACCTCCCAGGCAATTTGTTGGGCGTGGCCCACGTAGTCGCCCTGGTCCCATCGCTGGTCCGTGACGAGGAGGTTGTAGACGTAGCCACGTACGTCGGCGCGGAGTCGCCTCGGCTCGACCTGGTCGAGGTCCAGCACGAAACCGCTGTCGGAGTCGGCGGCGACGAAGAGTGGGCCGAACTCCGGCAGGGGGCGCGTTCCAACCAGGATCCGCACGAGGATGCCGTCGGGACGGGTCACGCGACTCAGGGGCAGCAGGAATTCGTCCATGATGGCGAGCTTGTCCGGCGCCTCGTCCAGTCCGTCAATGATTATCAGCGGGGCGTCCGGCATCGCAGCGACCGCTGAGACAACCTCGCCGACCGACGGATTCCGGACGTCCGGGAGAAGCTTGAGCTGTCGCGCCACCGAGGTGACGACCTGGGACAGGGAGCGCTCGCGCGCGCTTATCGCGGCCATGTGGTGGTTCGGGTACGGAGCCCGCTCGGCGTGCTCCCACACCTCCCGGGTGGGCTCGCGCAACTCCGGGTGCGCTGCACAGACCAAGAGGCCGATCAGGGCAGACTTTCCTGCCCCTGGGCCACCCGTGACAACACAGAGCCCGGTGCCTCCCGGGATATCAATCCACGGCACCAGAAACCTCAACTCCCGTGACCGGCCGCTGAAGCAGCCGATAAGCCGGTCGGTGGCGAGCACGCCGTATCCGGCCGCCCGCGAGAGGAAGTGACCGGCGTCCAAGGCCTCGTCGACGTCGTCGAGGAATGGGAGCAGCGCAATGTCCACTCGGTTTCGGACTTGCTGACGGTGGCCGGTCGCGTACGCCCGGTTCGGGAAGAAGGGGAGCTGCGGTGGCGGAGAGCTGATGTCGACGCGGTTGGCGGTGACCCGCTGCCCCAGAGCGCCGGCTCGGCCGCCACGTCGGGTCACCTCACGACGAATTTCCCGTGCCATCGTCTCCAGGGGCGCATACGGCACCGACTGGTCGAGGTCGAGCCGGCCATCGGTGAGCTTGAGCAGCACCTCGGCGACGGCGTCACTGAACCGTCCCTCGAATGCTCGCTGCCGTGGCCCGCACGCCGCGATCACCCAGGCGCGGGTGCGCTCGTCGCTCTGCCTAGCCTGCCAGTGCAGTCGGGCGGCCAGGCCGGCGTGGCAGAGGTCAAGGAGGAGAAGCGTATGAGGACCTGAGGGGGGCTCGTGGTCGCTGACCTGGCGCAGCCACCACTCAACGTTGGACTCGCTGTGGTGACGGCCGTCCGCCCCGACCACGTACAGTGCTTCATTCGAGGTGATGCCGTGGCTGTAGACGTGCACGATCAGCACGTCATCCGAGTCGAGCGACTGCATGGCCCCTCGGACCGCGCCGCCAATCTCTGCGGCGCTGTACGCACCGACCATAGGTGCGCAATCGTAGCCCAGTTTGACCAGCGTGTCGGTCACGGCATGGACGCGTAGGCCCACCTCCGGCAGTTCCTCCAACGCGTCCGGGTGCGACTCCTCGGCCTCTGGTGTCTGCGCCAACACTCCGATGCTGAGCGCCACCCGTCGCCGAATCATGCCAGCCGTCCGATCTCCTCGGCGGTGACGGCTGCGGCCAGGTACCTCGAGGCGCGATGGAACTCGAAGAGCCCGAGGTTCACCTCGTGGTGTGCGTCGACGTCGAATACATCGCCCAGCCGTGGCGGGGCTGCCACGAAGTCGCCAATGTCCGCGATGTTCACCCAGCGTCGGACCTGCGGGGGACGGCGTACCAACGGCGGCTGGATCTTGTGGAACACGACGTTTGGTAGTCCGAGCGGGGAGCCGAGGGTGATTAGTAGGTCCACGCCCAGCTCTGGATTCGCGCAGAGCGTCTCGAAGGCGACCACCGAGCCGAGCGAGTGTGCGACCAAAACATGGGGCCGGTGCTCGGCCAGCACCGTCGCCAGTCGATCCTGCGCGTTCTGCCGGCCGGGACCACCGAGGTAGGCGGGCACCTCCCGCAGGAAGCGATCGACAAACCGGTCGACGGTGTCATACGCCAGCCCGTATCGTCGACTGATCCAGCTGACGATCTGGCGTACCGGCACCGTAGCGACGCCCTCCGCCACTTCGTGCGGCGCGCCGAGCGCCAGCACCCATTCCGCCAGCTCCTGTTGCGCGCCGAACGGCAGGTTGTCCGCGTTTCCCCCCTGCGGGGTGTCGCCGGCGATGCAGTCGGCGTAATACGCGACCTGTACGGCCATCGGCACATGCGCCATCGAGGAGGTCAGGGCCGCACTCCAGATTGCCGAGAGATTGGCAGCTGCCAGCGGGACGCTTCGCTTCCGGTCGAGGTTGAAGATGCCGTGCATTCCGGCCACCCGCAGCATCCATACAGCTTATCCGCTGTGGACTCCGAAGCCGAAAGACAGAATCCCGACCTTGGTCTGGAGCTAGATCGCGTTCATCGTCGTAGCACGGCCAACGCGCCGCGCAACTCGTCCGTCCATACATCCGTCGTCTACGGACGCCTCCAGGCGTGATCCGAACATCCACTGGTTCGGCATGCGCCAGGGTTCGAGGGTGTTGCGTACACCGAAGCGCAAGTCTTGGGCCCAGGATCGGGTAAGGGCGTTCCCGGCCGACATCACTGGCGAGCGCCTACCTGCCCCTGCCTGCTGATGCTCATGGGCCTGCGGCTCGTCGAGGTTTGTGGGCTGCGGTGGTCGGATGTCGACTTCGAGACCAGCACGATCGCCGCCGACGACATCACCCGCACCCTCGTCGACGGCGAGATCGAGGGAAAAGCTGCCGCAACGATCAGTGACCTCGGTCCGGGCGGAGGAAGCACGACAGCAGTTGCCTGAACTCGTGCGGGTGCTCGATCGCCGGCACGTGCCCGCATCGGCCGAACACGTGCAGACGGACGTCGGCCAGGTGTTCGAGCAGGGGCTGGGCTGCCGTCTCGAGCGGGGTCACCCGATCCTCGGCGCCGTGGACGAGCAGCACTGGCGCGCGCACCGCTGCCAGGGTTTGCGCCGAGAGGGTGAGCTCGTCGACCCATCGTGCCCTGGGTGGTGGGAACAACGACGCGAATGCGGCCTCCCCGGCTCGCATCGCGGCTGCACGGGCATCGACGGCCGAATCGGTCACGAGTGCCTGGTCGAGGACGAGGCGACTCAGCATGTCTCGGGCCCCGAGCGGGCCGGCGGGGGCGGCCCAGATCGCGTCGAGGTCGGCGGAGAGCGGCGCCCCGGGTGCGCCCATTGTCGAGACCGCCACGACCCGGGTGACCTGCTGGGGGCGCGCGGCCGCCAACGCCAGCGCCACGGCGCCACCCATGGAGTGACCCACCACCGCGTAGTGCTCGACACCGAGAGCGTCCATCAGGCCCGCGGCCTGCTCCGTCCACAGCCGGAGCCCACCGCTGGAGCCCGCCGGGAGAGGTGTACGGCCGAAGCCTGCCTGGTCAGGAGCCACCAGCCGCCAGGACGCGCCCAGCGCCTGCGCCGTCGTTGCCCAGGCGCCGGACCCGGTCGTGCCGGGTCCGGAGCCGTGCAGCATCAGCACCGCGGGCCCCGTGCCGCCCTCCAGGACGTGCACGGGGGAACCGTCGACGGTGACGGTCCGAAGTGCCGTCACCGAGTCGGGCCAGGTGCGCTCATGCCGAGGCGGAGCTGACGGACTTCGAGAAGAGCTCCATCATCGCCCTGCCGAACTGCGGCATGTCGGGCCATCCCCGACAGGAGACGAGGTTGCCGTCCACGACGTCGGGAGCGTCGATGACCGTCGCGCCCGCGTTCTCCATGTCACCGGTGATGGGCGGAAAGCACGCCGTCTTTCGACCCTTCAGCAGCCCGTACACCGCTGGTACCTGCGCGCCGTGGCACACCAGCGCGATGGGAAGGTTGCGCGCGAAGAAGTGCTCGGTGATGCGCCTGACGTCGGCGTCGACCCGGATCCACTCGGGGGCGCGTCCCCCGGGAATGATGAGGGCGTCGTAGCGCTCGACGTCGACCTCGGCCCAGGGCACGTCGACCGGCAGCTTGCGGCCGTTCTTCTCCACGTAGGCGTCGGAGTTGGGGTCGAACTCGTGGATGACCAGTTGCACGTCACGCATCGTCCGTGACGAGACGTCGACGTCCCAGCCGCCCTCCTGCACGCGATAGTAGGGATACATGGTGTCGAGCTCCTCGGCGGCGTCGCCGGTCAGGAGCAGCGCTCTGGGCACCTGCTTCTCCTCGCATCTGGGGGCGGGTGAGGTGGATCCAATCCGATCCGATCAGGATTGAGTCAGCATTCCTGGGCCCAGCGCGCCCGTCAAGCCTCTACCGCCAGTCCGTGCGCGCCCTCGATCTCGTCGAACAATCGTCGGAAACGCTCGCCGGACCGCAGGATGTGCCGACGCATCGCGTAGGCGGCGGCGTCGGGGTCACGCGCGGCGATCGCGGCCACAATGTCCTCATGCTCGGCCATGGCCAGGTGGGTGACCTGGGTGTCGTGGTGAAGCCGGAAGAGGTGCACGTGGCTGTGCAGGCGAGCGAGCGCTTCACGGATGACCTGGTTCTCCGCGCTGAGGGCGACGAGATCGTGAAAAGCGGCGTCACGTAGTCCGAAGGCGCCATAGGCCATGGGCCCGTTGCCTCCCTCCAGCTCCGCCATCTCCTCCAGCATTTGTCGCAGTCCGGCCACCTGCTCCAAGGACGCGCGTTCGGCGGATCTGCGCGCCGCCGCCGGCTCGAGGAGCAGGCGGACCTCCAGCATGTCCTCGAATCGGTGACGGGTGATTTGGGGAGGAATGCGGTAG
Source organism: Micromonospora sp. NPDC051227 (assembly GCF_044455385.1). Classification (NCBI taxonomy): domain Bacteria; kingdom Bacillati; phylum Actinomycetota; class Actinomycetes; order Micromonosporales; family Micromonosporaceae; genus Micromonospora; species Micromonospora sp. NPDC051227. The sequence goes on along the minus strand of NZ_JBITET010000006.1, from coordinate 241,405 downwards.
CCGGCATGGGGCACCCGCACGACCAGGCCCTCGGCCTCCATGCGGTTGAGAGCGTCTCGGATCGGCGTTTGCGAGACCCCCAGCTCCCGCGCCAGGACGTCGATCGTGACGCGGGAGCCAGGCTCGATCCGTAGCGACATCAACTGTCCGAGCAGCGTGTCGTACACCTCGTCGGCAAGCCGGCCACCAGATCTTCCCGGCGGCATTCCGCCCGTCGCCGCCCTACGGCCCCGCACGATCATCGCTTCGTCGTCCATCGTGACGTGAGGTCCTTCCTTGCGCCTTCGGGAACCTATTGACATCAGTCACAACGCTGCGACATGCTGACGCCCCCGCTCGATCGTATAGGAAAAGCGACGGACGCCCGCCATCCTGCACCACCGCGGAGCCGCCCGCCCTCGCTCTACTTCGATCACCTGGAGCTCCCATGAGCATGCTCGACGTCCTGCCCGGTTCGTCACCGGGCCGCAGACGGGCCGAAGGACCTCTCGACAGCATGAAGACCCGGTACATCGCGGCGTACTCGTGACGCCGGTTCGCGGGTCGGCCCCCGCGACAGCCCGGCGACACGCCTGAACGACCCAGCAACTGCTCGGCGAAGCACATAGCGAGGTTGTAGAAGTCCCCACCCAGAAAGCAGGCATAAATATGCGCTATCCGAAGCGAATAGGAAGAATGTCCGCTCCCGGCCGAAAGGTACGGCTGGCGACGGCGGCCATGCTGCTGGTGGTCACGACCGTAACGGCTTGCGGTGATGGCAAGGACGACGGCGGGAAGGCGAGCGCGCCCAAGGCGCCGGCGACCATCCCGGAGCTCACCAAGGACCCGCTGACCCTCAGCTTCATCTGGTTCGACTGGCCCCCCGCCAAGGCACTGGAAGCCTTCGCGAACGCGGAGTACAAGAAGGAGCGGCCCAACGCGACCATCAAGGTCAACACTGTGCCGAACGCGAACTGGCACGACGCGATGTTCACCCAGTTCGCCGCGCGCAAGACCGACTTCGACATCGCGATCCTGGACTCGCAACACATCGGCGAGGCCGTGACGAACGGCAACATCCTCGACCTCACCGACTTCGTCAAGGAGAACATCGACGTCGCGGCGTACAACCCGTACCTCCTGGCGGCGTACGGCCAGTTCCCCCAGGCGGAGACCGGCAAGCGCGACGAGAACGCCAGCCTGTACGGGCTGCCGCTGCTCGGCGACACCTGGACGATGATCTACCGCAAGGACCTGATCGGCGACAAGCCGCCGCAGACCTGGGACCAGATGATCTCAGCCGCCGAGAAGTGCCAGGCGGACAACCCTGGCGTCAGCGGGCTGGCTTTCCACCAGGCCAACGGGTCCGACGCCGCGGCCGTCACCTACAACACGGTCAACGGCGTCTACGGCGGCAACCTCTGGGATTCCAAGACGCGCAAGATCGATGGTGTCATCAACGACGCTGCGGGCCAGGAGGCGATGGACGTCCTGGTCAACAAGATGAAGCCGTTGACCGCCAAGGGCTCCGGCAACTGGTTCATCGACGAGGTGAACGCGGCTGTCGCCCAGGGCAAGGCCTGCATCGCTTTCAACTGGATCGCCGCGAGCGGCGGCCTGCTCGATCCGAAGCAGTCGACGCTCGGCACCACCCGGGAGCAGATTCTCGACAAGCTGGGCTTTGCCACCCTGCCGAGCCAGAAGACGAACCTGGTGCCGCTCGGCGGTATGGGGATGCACGTGTCGGCCTACTCCGCCACGGCGAACCAGACCGAGGCCCTGAACTTCATGAAGTGGTTCGAGCGGGCTGACGTCCAGAAGAAGTGGGCCGCGGCCGGTGGCGTGCCATCGCGTACGGACGCCCTGGAGTCGCCCGAGTTCCTCAATGCGGGGCCGTTCAACCAGGTGTACACCGACTCGGTTCCGCGGATGCGGGACATGTGGAACGTGCCCGAGTACGCGCGCCTCGTCGACATTGAGAACACCAACGTGAACGCGGCTCTGAACGGCGCGAAGAAGCCGAAGGATGCGCTCGACGACATCGCCAAGGAGCAGCAGAGCGTGCTCGACTCGAGCAGCCGCAAGGGCGGCGGCGGACTGTGAGTGACCCCGTCCCTCTGACGACCGATCACCCCGGGCAGGTGGCGTCTGCGACGCCACCTGCACCGGGTCGGTCCCGCCGGTTGAGCGACCGCTGGCTCGCCGTCACCTTCATCTCCCCCGCGATGCTGCTGTTGCTCGCCATGTCGGTGTTCCCGTTGCTGTGGGCGTTGTACCTGTCTTTCACCGACTACTCGGCCACCCGCGGGGGGCCCGCCCATTTCATCGGGTTCGGGAACTACACCGCCATCCTGACTTCGGCGCAGGTCCACACGAGGGCCCTGACGACGTTGATCTACGTGGTCGGCGCGGTCGGCCTGCAGACCGTGCTCGGATTCGGCATCGCCTACCTGATCTCACGGCGCACGCATGGGCGCGGAGTGCTGACCACTCTGTTCCTGGTTCCGATGATGCTGTCGCCGGTCGTGGTCGGGCTGTTCTGGCGATTCATGCTCGACGCGCAATTCGGCGTGGTCAACAGCATGCTCGGCTCGCTCGGCCTGGGGCAGGTGGAGTGGCTCACCCGGCAGCGAACGGCTTTGCTTTCCCTGATCGTGGTCGACACCTGGCAATGGACGCCGTTCATCATGCTCATCGCGCTTGCGGGCCTTACCGCGGTTCCCAAGTACCTCTACGAGGCCGCCTCGATCGACCGGGCGTCCGAGTGGTTCCGGTTCCGCACCATCACTCTTCCGCTGGTATGGCCACTGCTTCTCATCGCCGTGATGTTCAGGGCCATCGAGGCGTTCCGGCTGTTCGACCTCGTCTACATCCTCACCAACGGAGGTCCGGGTGTCTCCACCGAGACGTTGTCGTTCCACATCTACAAGGTCGCGTTCCTGGGCTTCAACACCGGAACCGCCTCGGCGTACGGGATCCTCATGGTCCTCGTCGTCATCGTCCTCACGCAGTTCTACCTGCGCTACTTGAACAAGCTCAAGGAGGGCTGATGGCCGTCTCCGTCGACGAGGCCGTGTCCACAGGTCCTGCCCGGGATCACACGCCCCCCGCGCGCCGCCTTGGCGGCCGAGGCCGCTCTGTGCTGGAGGTCGCGCTGCTGACCGTGCTGGCCGTCGTGATGCTCTTTCCGGTGCTGTGGATGATCGAGACGTCCATCAAGGAGAACCGAGACGTCTACGCCATCCCGGCCAAGTTCTTCGACTTCAAGATCACTCTGGACCATTACAAGGACGTGTTCGTCGCCCCCGACGGCGGCCGCTCAGCCTTGTCCGTCTCGTTCCTCAACTCCGTCGTGGTCGCCGGAGCTTCCACGGTGCTGGCCACCGTGCTGGGGGTCCCGGCGGCCTGGGCCTACTCACGCTTCGCCGTGAAGGCCAAAAAAGACCAGCTGTTCTTCATCCTGTCCACCCGCTTCATGCCGCCCGTGGTGGTCGTGATCCCGATCTTCCTCATGTACCGCCAAGTCGGACTCATCGACAACAAGCTCGGCCTGATCCTCATCTACACCGCGTTCAACGTCCCGTTCACGATCTGGATGATGAAGGGGTTCGTCGACGAGGTGCCCGCGGAGTACGAGGATGCCGCCATGCTCGACGGCTACACCCGTTTGCAGGCGTTCCGGCGATTCACCCTCCCCCTGCTCGTACCCGGCATCGCCGCGACGGCGGTCTTCGCACTCATCTTCTCGTGGAACGAGTTCGTGTTCGCCACCTTCCTCACCTCCAGCGACAGCGTGCGGACAGCCCCACCCGCCATCGCCGGCCTCATCGGTGGCACCACTACGGACTGGGGTCTCGTGGCCGCCGCCTCCGTGGTGTTCGCGCTACCGGTGCTCGTCTTCGCGTACCTGGTGCGCAAGCACCTCATCGCCGGTGTGACGCTCGGGGCGGTGCGACGCTGATGGCGAGCATCGAGGTGACAGCCCTGCACAAGCGCTATCCGGACGGGACGGTCGCGGTTGACCACGTGGACCTGTCCATCGACGACGGCGAGCTGTTCGTGATGCTCGGCCCTTCGGGGTGCGGCAAGACGACCACGCTGCGGGCCATCGCCGGTCTGGAGAGGCAGACGACAGGCGATATCCGCATCGGCGACACGCTGGTCAACGACCTGCCGCCCGCCGAGCGCGACATCGCCATGGTGTTCCAGTTCTACGCTCTCTACCCGCACCTGAGGACCCGCGACAACCTGGCGTTCCCACTGCGGGCCGAGGGACTGCCCAAGCAGGAGGTGCGCGAGCGGGTCGACGAGGCCGCCCGGCTGATGCGGCTTGGTCCGCTCCTGGACCGGCGCCCGCGCCAGCTGTCCGGTGGGGAGCAGCAGCGTGTCGCGCTTGCTCGTGCCCTGGTGCGGCGACCGCGCGCATTCCTCATGGACGAACCGCTCACCAACCTGGACGCGGAACTGAGGGCGGACATGCGCACGGAGATCAAGCATCTGCAGGGGGAGCTGGGGGCGACGATGGTCTACGTCACCCACGACCAGGTGGAGGCGATGTCGCTCGGTCACCGAATCGCCATCCTCAACAAGGGCCGCGTCGAGCAGATCGGCACGCCGCTGGAGGTCTACGACCGCCCGGCGAGTCTCTTCTGCGCCGCGTTCATCGGGTCCCCGCCGATGAACCTCATCGAGGTGGACGTGGCCGACGGGAAGCTGCACGGTCAGGGCGGACTGGTCCTCACGCCACCGCCAGGCCTGCCGCGGGACCGTCGCCTGGTGGCAGGCGTCCGGCCGGAGGCGCTGGAAGTCACCGCACCAGAGGCGGAAGGGTCGGTCCCGGCCCGCGTGGTCTCGGCGGAGTGGCTGGGCGACGAGATCATCTACGTGGTCGACCACGGCGGCCAACGCGAGGTACGGGTTCGGATGCCACCGACTGTCCGTTTCGCCGCCGACGCGAAGGTCGGCCTGCGACACACCGGCGCGACCCCGGCGGTCTACGACGTGAGCACGGAAGAGCTGGTGGCCTGATGGGAACCGTGGCAGTGCAGGGGCTGTGCAAGTCCTTCGGAAAGGTCCGGGCCCTGGACGGGGTGACGCTGGACGTGCCGGACGGCTCGTTCTTCGTCGTGCTCGGGCCGTCCGGGGCAGGCAAGACGACGACCCTGCGGGCGATCGCCGGCCTGGAGAAGCTCGACGCCGGGACGGTGCGCCTGGACGGCCGGGACGCGACCGGTGACACCCCGGCGGCCCGCGACCTGGCCATGGTCTTCCAGAGCTACGCCCTCTACCCACGACACACGGTGTACGAGAACATCGCTTCGCCGCTGCGGGCACGCCGCTGCTCGTCGAGTGAGATCGCAGCTGCCGTGGAGCAGATGTCGAGCCTGCTGCACATCGAACGTCTGCTGCAGCGTCGTCCCGCCCAGTTGTCGGGCGGTGAGATGCAGCGTGTCGCCCTGGCCCGGGCGCTGGTCCGTCGCCCGCGCGCGTTTCTCATGGACGAGCCGTTGACGAACCTCGACCTCAAGCTCCGCGTCGAGATGCGCACCGAGCTCACCCGCATCCATCGCAGCCTCGGAGCGACCTTCGTCTACGTGACCAACGACCAGGTCGAGGCCCTTTCCATGGCCGACCAGGTCGCGGTCCTCAAGGAGGGGAAGGTGCAACAGGTCGGAACGCCGACCGAGGTGTACGAGCGTCCAGCCAATCAGTGGGTCGCAGGATTCGTCGGGAGCCCGCCGATCAGCCTGCTCGCCTGCCACGCCGAGGGAGATCGTCTGGTCGGTGCGGAAGGCTGGACGCTGCCGCGGCCCCGCTGGACCACGGCTGAGGACGGTCGTCCGATGTTGCTGGGCCTGCGCGCGGAGGACCTGTCCGTCGAGCGGCGTGGGAACGCGTCGTTGTCGGGTGAGCTCTACGGGCTTGAGCCGCTCGGTGACCGAACGGTGGTCGACGTCCGGGTGGGGACGAAGATTCTCAAGGTCAAGGCACGACCCACCGTCACCGGTACGCCGGGCGAGCCGCTGCTCGTCACGGTCGACCTGGATCGTGCGCACCTGTTCGATGCGGACACCGGGCTGTCGCTGTCCGAGGCGGGGCGGTAACCGCGCCGGGCGGCGATGGCCACATGCGCCCGCACCTGGCAATCGGGCCTCGGCCGACCGCCACCAGCGGGCACGGTCAGACGACGCGGAGACGGCCGTGGCCCGAGAAGGCATTGGTGGCGCGGGGGCGGCCGCGCAGCCCGGGCCGCTGCCACCTCCGACCCGCTCGGCAACCTCGCCCCCGACGAGGGGTGTGACCCGTCCGTCTACGCGCACAGCGCGATCGCTGAGGCACGCCGGACATCACCAGGAAGATCACAGGAGGCGACGCGATGAGTGACCCGATGAACGTGCTGGCCCCCGAGCATCGGCGGCTGCGGATCGGCGACGCCTGGCGCGACGCCGCAAGCGGAGCCACCTTTGCCGTCGAGGACCCGGCCACCGGCAAGACCATCGCCGAGGTGGCGGACGCCGGCGTCGTTGACGGGCTCGCCGCCCTGGGCGCGGCCAGCAAGGCAATGGCGGAGTGGGCGGCGACCCCGCCGCGGAAACGGTCAGAGTTGTTGACCGCCACGTACCGGGCACTGACCGAGCGATCGGAGGAGGTCGCCCGCCTGATCACGCTCGAGATGGGCAAGCCGCTCGCCGAGGCTCGTGGAGAGGTGGCCTACGGCGCCGAGTTCTTCCGTTGGTTCGCCGAGGAGGCGGTGCGCGTCGAGGGGCGCTACAGCATTGCTCCCGCGGGTGGATATCGCATCCTCACCGTGCCGAAGCCGGTCGGACCGTGCGTCTTCGTAACGCCCTGGAACTTTCCGTTGGCCATGGGTGCCCGCAAAATCGCTCCTGCGCTGGCTGCTGGCTGCACGACGATCACCAAGCCAGCAGGCCAGACGCCACTCACCATGCTGTTTCTGGCCCGCATCATGGAGGAGGTCGGCGTTCCCCCGGGCGTGGTCAACGTGGTGACCACCAGGCGTTCCGGCGAGGTGGTCTCCGCACTGCTGGCCGACAGTCGGACCCGCAAGCTTTCGTTCACCGGGTCGACCGAGGTCGGGCGCGTACTGCTACGACAGGCGGCGGACAACGTGCTGCGCACCTCTATGGAACTGGGCGGCAACGCGGCCCTGATCGTGTGTGCCGACGCTGACCTGGACGTCGCGCTCGACGGTGCCATGGTGGCCAAGATGCGCAACATCGGGGAGTCCTGCATCGCGGCCAACCGGATCTACGTCGAGGAGCCCGTACGCGAGGAGTTTGCGGCGCGCTTCGCCGAGCGGATGGGCGCGCTTTCGATGGGTCATGGTCTCGACGACGGCGTGAACGTCGGGGCGTTGATCGACGAGGCCTCGGTCGCCAAGATCGACGAGCTCGTCGCCGACGCGGTCGATCGCGGCGCCCGGGTCCTGGTGGGCGGCGAACGTCCGGATGGGCCGGGCCACTTCTACCCGCCTACCGTCCTCGTCGACGTGCCCGAAGGTGCGCGGATGCTGAAGGCGGAGATCTTCGGCCCGGTGGCGCCGATCATCTCGTTCACGTCCGACGACGAGGTGATGGCGAAGGCCAACGACACCGAGCACGGCCTGGCCGGATACATCTTCACCCGTGACCTCCAGCGGGCGCTCCGGTTCACCGAAGGGCTGGACACGGGGATGCTCGGCATCAACCGTGGTCTGATATCGGATCCGTCAGCTCCGTTCGGAGGCGTGAAGCAGTCCGGGATCGGCAAGGAGGGGTCGCACGAGGGCATCCTCGAGTACCTCGACCTCACCTACGTGGCGATCGACCTACCGTGACCGGCCTACGGTTCCGGACGCCCGTCGAGGATGCGGGCCGGACTCGTACCACCCTTGGCAACGATGTCCGCGGGACCCTCGACCCGACCCACCCGTCCACCATGGGCGACATCTTCATCGCGATGGAGCCGAGGGCGACCGGGCGCGCCCGAGTCCGGACGTTCGGCGCGCGCGCCTGCGCCACCCGGGCGACCAACGTTACCGACGCCGTCCCGGTCTCGCAGATGACCTGGACGTCCACCCAGCACATCGCCGCCGACGTTCCGGAGAGGCACTGACATGCTTGAGACCGTCCGCGGACCACGGCAGCTGATAGTGGGCGAAGGGGTCGCGCAGAACATCCCACGAGTGGTGGCCGAGAGCGGCTCGCGAGTCCTCATCGTGACCGACCAGGTTCTTCTGGGGCAGCCGGGCGTGGCCGAGATCGTGGCCGCCGTGCGGGAGAAGGTCAAGGTCGTCGAGGTGTTTTCCGACGCGACACCAGACGTGCCACTCTCCGATGTCGCCCTGGCCGTCTCGGTCGCCGCCGAGGTGGACGCCGACGTGATCCTCGCCATCGGGGGTGGCACGGTGATCGACCTCGCCAAAATCGTCGGCGTCATCCGGCGCCACGGTGGGACGCCGCGTGACTTCTACGGCGAGTCGAAGGTGCCGGGACCGACGATTCCTCTCGTCGCGGTCCCGACAACGTCAGGCACCGGCTCCGAGCTCACACCCGTCTCGGTGTTGACCGACCCGGACCGCGAGCTGAAGGTGGGGGTTTCCAGCGTCCACATCGTGCCTGACTTCGCCATCGTCGACCCCGAACTCACCTACACCTGCCCTGCTACCGTCACCGCCCACTCCGGCATCGACGCGTTCTGTCACGCGGTGGAGAGCTACACCGCGCGACCGCGGGCCCACGGACCGCGCGACCCGGTGGAGCAGGTGTTCCTCGGCCGCAACCCGATCACCGACCACTACGCGCTCCGGGCCGCGGAGCGAATCGCCCGTAGCTTGCGCCGTGCTGTCACGGACGGAGGCGACACGGACGCGCGCGCGGACATGTCCTACGGGTCCATGCTCGCCGGGCTCGCCTTTTCCCACGCGGGCAACGCGGCCCCGCACGCTCTCCAGTACCCCATCGGCGCAGCCACGCACACGCCGCACGGCCTGGGCGTCGGGCTGCTACTTCCCTACGCGCTGGACGCGGCCAAGGATGCCATCGGTGACCGGCTGGCCATCCTCGCCCGGGTGTGCGGGCTCGATGTGACCGACGCCTCCGACGCCGAGGCCGCAGATACGTTCCTCACCTGGCTTGACGGGCTCCTCGCCGACATCGGCATCCCTCCCACCTTGGCGGACATCGGCGTGGCACGCGCCGACCTCCCGCGCTTCGCGGAGATGGCCAGTGGGGTCACCCGCCTGATCCAGAACCATCCAGGCCCGACCGACAGCGCCAGCCTGACCGCGATCCTCGAAGCGGCCTGGGCCGGGGACCGGGCCCGACACGCCCTGACCTCCGAGCAGAGACAGTGACCGCGTGAACCGTCCAGTGTGGTGCTTCGACTCCACACACCCGCCTTGGCCGGTGCGCCAGCCGGACTGGCCCACATCAACCGCGCCGTGCGTCACATCCGGGGGAACTACGCCACCGCCTTCCGCGTGGAGGACCTGGCGGAAATCGCCGGCATGAGCATCACCGGCGTGGGCCTCAGTGTCGGCTACGACAGCCCCTCCCAGTTCAGCTGTGAATACCGCCGCATGTTCGGCACACCGCCCAGCAAGGGCACCCATCTCCGCACTCCGCCAGCAGAAATCGTCACCGCGCTGCCCTGAGCCCGACCCTGTCGGGGATCTTGGTGTTCGATTCCCCAGGGCGAGCGGAACGCGGTCCGGCGGTCCGGCTCCACCGTGACCATTGAGGACGACGACCGGCGGCGTTCATTACGCCTGTGGTTACGCTAGTGCGCGGCCGGCGAGAGTCGACTGCACGAATGGCCCGATCGGCATTCAGCGGTTGCCACCACGGCACAAACTGGCGGCAGTTCTAGCCGCATTGGTCACGAGCGCCGCCGGCACGAGGCGATGCGAGCTAACCTCTTGTCGAGCCTCGTTCAGGGCATTTCAGTGTTTGTGAAGACCCCTTGTTACGGTCCGTAACCGACTCAACCTTGTCGTTGACGCAGCCGCCTGGCGCTGTCCAGAGGCGACATCAGCAGAGACCGAACGGTGGCTTCAGGTATCCGGGGCGCTCTCCGGCGTGTTCGTCATTGTGCAACAGCGGGGTGAACGTCTCCTGCGGGATCGAGCTGTCCCACGTTTCACCGCAGAGCACCCGCGCGGCCAGTCTGCCGATTTCGTCCGATCCGCGGGCGCCGTGCCCGTTGCCGCCCACCGCCACCGTGATGGTCGGGTCACCGTTCAGATGGCCGATGTACGGGTAGCGCGAGGGCGTCTTCTCGATGATGCACCCGGAGAAGCGCACCGACACGGGTTCGAGGGCCGGCACCAGGAGGTTCATCATTCTGGTCAGTGACGCCGTCTGGCGGGCCGTAGGCTCCTGCCGGGCGTACCAGTCCACCATATCGTTGACGGTGCGGAGCTCTTCGACGTAGGGCTGCATGCCCGGGCCGATACGCATGTACCACTTGCCGTCCGGATATTGGACCGGCGGCACCATGTAGAGCGACAGATTGGCGTCACCGAGGTCGTCCGGGTCGACCGTCACCACCGGCGGAACGTGGCGCATCTGCTCCAACTGGCTGTCGCTCACCTCGAACAGCAGGTTCGGCTCGCTGAAGGCGTGCAGGGCGAGACGCGTTCCGGCGGGAAGCACGTTGTTGTGGTTGGTGAAGGCGCCTGTGGCGATGAGGATCCGTTGCGCGCGTACCGTCGAGGTTGTGTCACCGTCCTGGATGCTGAGCTGCCAGCTTCCTGCCGCGTCCTTGCAGACCATCGTGACGGCGGCGCGCAGCAAACGTGCGCCAGCGGCCTGGGCGAGCGACAACTGAGCCTGCACCAAACGCCTCGGGTTCAGATAGCCGGCCTGTTTGCGTTCCAGCAGCCCTTCGACGCCGCCGGAAATAGGTAGGATGCCGAGCGCGGGCAACTCGGCGCGCAGGGCGGGCTCCGACAGGCGATCCAGCTCGATGCCCTCGACCGCGCACTGCGCGACGATCGCATCGGTACGGTGCGCAATGGACCGGGCCATGAGAACCAGCGATCCGCATTCGTGGAAGAAACCGATGCCAGACTCGGCCTCGATGTCGCGGAACCGCTCCAGCGAGCGCGAGTCGGTAGTGCCCCACACTGGATCCCAACCCAACCGGCGGGTGATGCGTGCCTCGTCGAAGTATGCGCCGAAGGCATGCCGGCTCGCCGGGGCACCGGCCTCTGGCTCGGCCGGCCCGATTACCAGCACTCGGGCACCGGAGCGACTGAGGTGTTTGGCTGCTGCCGCACCGAACATGCCGGCGCCAATGACCACCGCTTCCAAAATCTCGGACATATTCCTCCGACTCGCTCGTCCGGTTCCACCGGACTCGGCCGTCGTTCAAACCGTCGCGGGGCGCGGCGGCCGAGCCGCTGGGGTCATCTCCGGGGCCTCTTGGACAGCCGGCTTCATCGGCGGCCGTTGAGGAGGCTACGAGATTCACCCTCGGCGCGCTGCATCGGCCCGGAGACCGGTACACCATGACCCCGCCCGATTTCTTTCTCCGGCGGGCGGCTGATATTCGTGGTCGGTGCTGGACAGGCGGGCCACCGAGTGGTCAAAGGCTCCACGGCGGACCGATCCGTTGACGCCCACCGCCGAGATGGCGCGCTGACAGCCGTACGTCGATGGGGAATTCGCACACCGAGACTATGGCGGTAATCACTTTTACATGGACGCGCATCGGGGCGAACTGCTAAAGGATGTCTTGCAGCCCGCCCAGTTCCGCCAGCTGGTTCGGTTGGTCGCCGAGCGTGGCAGGGAACGGCGTCGCCGATGGCAGGCCGGTCATTGCCGACGGCGGCTACCGCGGCGACTGCACCCCTGGCAACGCCCTCACCCACTTAGGGACGTCCTTTGGCAGACATCCGTTGGGAATGTCTGGACAGGACCGGCAAGGTGCCCGGAGAAGCGGAGCCGGGCAGGGGCGGCACGAAAACTGGGACAGTCCATTTAGGTCTTCAGGTATATATTGACGCGGTCCCGAGCGCCCCGAGGAAAGCAGTCAGTTCTCCTGATGAGCCAAGCGCAGCACTATCCCGCCTCCTACGAACAGGACCGGTCTTACGTCCTCGAGCAGCTGGTAGGGGGGTCGGTGGCGCTGTGCGTACACAGGGCGTTTGTCGTGTCCGGCCACCTGCGGGATGACGTGGTGCGCCGCAAGTGCCGGGCGCTGAGCAACCGGCACGACATTCTCAGAACCGAACTCTGCGGTACGAGGGACGGCCTCGTCCAACGGGTCCGCGACGAAATCGAGCCTGAAGTCTCAACGATTGACGTCTCCGGCGATCCGGCGCCCGACGCGCGTGCGCAGCAGCTCGTTGAGTCGTTCCTGGACCGTCCGTTCGAATCAGGGGCCGCTCCACTGTGGCGCACGCTGCTGGTGACCACTGGCGAGGAACGCCACGTGCTGGTTGTGGCCATGCACACGGCCGTCGCGGACGCTGAGACGCTCGCGCTGGTCTGCCAGGAGCTACTCAGCCACGGGGTGGGCGCATCCGGCGGCCCGGACGGGGTCACCGTAGTGGCGACGCGGCAGTATCGCGAGCACGCGTTGCGGCAGCGGACGATCGACGCCGGGACCCTCCAGCGCCAGGAGGAGTACTGGTCGACGTTGCTGTCCGGTGAACCACAGCCGGCCGAACTGCCCGCGTTTGTTCCCCGAGCGGCCGATTCCGACCTTCGGCACCGGGCGATGCGGATCCCGCTGCCGCCAGACCTGGTCGAGGAGCTTGAGCAGGCCGCGCGGTCCAGCGACAGCCCTGCCTCGACGGTGCTGACCGCGGCCTTCGCCGCTCTGCTCTACCGTTACGGTGCCCGCGAGGAAACGACGTTCTGCAGAGCCGTTTCGCAGGGCCGCCCGGGTGGTGAGGGGCCGGCCCTGGGCCCGTACCGAAATGTGGTGCCGCTTCGGTTAGCGATCACCGCCGGCACCACCTTCGAGCAGGTGCTGGCGGAAACCCAACGCCAGCTGGACCGGGCCGATCAGCACGGCGACTATCCGTACCAGCAATTGCTCCGCCATGCTCCGGCGGCTTCCGACGCCGGGCCGTACGCCCTGTTTCCCTTGCTCTTCGACTGTGAGCTGGACCTTGTCCCAGCGCTGCCGGCCGGCGAGGCAGGCACGCTGGAGGTCACCGACTACGACTTGGCGCCGGTCAGCGCCGGCCATGACGTACACGTCACCGCCCGGCGGCTCACCTCGGGTACGGTGATGGACTGGAGCTACCGCGCGGCGCTGTTTCCGGTGGATCAGATTACGCAGGTCGCGGGCCACTTCGTACAGATGCTTCGGGCAGTGCTGCGGCATCCCGAGATGCCGGTCGCCACCGTGCCTTATCTCGGCCCGGATGAGCTGGACCGGATCCGACAACGCTGGAACACACGGCGCACCCCGTACCGCCGGTGCGCCGTACACCAGCTCATCGTCGAACAGGCCGCCCGTACGCCGGACACGACCGCTGTTGAGTTCCGTGGTGAGCGCCTCAGCTATGCCGAGCTGGACCGGCGGGCGGATCTGCTCGCCTGGCGTCTGCTGGACGCCGGCGTCCGGCGGGACGACAGGGTGGGCCTGTGCCTGGACCGGTCGATCGAGCTGGTGGTCGCGGTCGTAGCGATCATGAAAGCGGGCTGCGCCGTGGTCCCGCTGGACGCGGCATACCCGGCGGACCGGCTGGACTTCATGCTGCGTGACGCCGGAGTGCGCGTGGTCGTCACGGACCATGCCGCACTGCTGGAACGCAGGCCGGCGGTGGCGGCACTTTTCGCCCCGCTGACCAAGGTATCGGCCGACGCGAACTTTCACGCTGGCCCCGACCGGCCGCTGCCCGAGGTTTCCCAGGACGCCATCGCCTACTGCATCTACACCTCTGGGTCAACCGGGCTGCCGAAGGGTGTTGCGGTCGCGCACTCCGCCCTGGCCAACCTCGTCTCATGGCATCGCGCCGCCTGGCTGTCGGAGGTCGGCACGCGCACGCTGCTGTACTCGCCGATCAGTTTCGACGTCTCCTTCCACGAGATTCTCGCGGGCCTGTGCATGGGCGCCACCCTGATCCAGGTCGACGAGGACACCCGGTGCAATCCGATGGCGCTGCTCGCCTTCGCGCGCCAGGAACGGGTGGCTAAGTGGTACATGCCATTCGTGGCGCTGCAACAGGCCGCGCAGGCCGCGCAGACTGGTGCCGTCCCGGAGCACCTGCGAGAGCTCATCGTCGGAGGTGAGGTGTTGCGCATCACCCCCGAGATCCGCGATTTCGCCAAGCGGACCGGCTGCGTGATCCACAACCACTACGGCTCCACCGAGTGCATTGACGTAGCGACGCACACGCTGTCGGGTGACCCGAGCCGCTGGCCGGCGATCGCACCGATCGGCACCGCCAACGTCGACAACATGAACCTGTTCATCCTGGACGAGGCTCGGCAGTTGGTGCCGATCGGCGTCGTCGGTGAGCTGTACGCGGAGGGCGACTGCCTCGCCGCGCATTATCACGGCCGCCCGGAACTGACCGCCGAGCGGTTCGTCGCCAGCCCGTTTGGCGTACAGGGCGCGCGTCTCTACCGGCTCGGCGACGTCGGCCGCTACTTGCCCGACGGCACGATCGAGTGCTTGGGCCGCGCCGACAACCAGACCAAGATTCGCGGTTTCCGGGTGGAACCCGCTGAGGTGGAAGCGGTCCTGGCGGAGCATCATGCGGTCTCCGAATGCGTCGTCACCGCGAAGGTCAACGACCGGCGGCAGACGCGGCTGGTGGCCTACGTGACGCCAGAGGATGCTGTGGAGCGCGTCGGCCTGATCGATGCGTTGCGCAGTCACCTGGCGGGGCGGCTGCCCGACTACATGCGGCCCACCAGCTATGTGCTGCTCGACTCGTTACCTCTCACGCCGAGCGGCAAGCTCGACGTGCGGGGGCTTCCCGAACCGGTCATCGCAGGGCCGGACGCCACGACGGTCGCCGCTGCGGACAGCACGGGCATCGTCGCGCGCATCTGGGCCGAACTGCTCGACGTGTCCGAGGTGCCGTCCAACAAGACCTTCTTCGAGCTAGGCGGCGACTCCATCTCGCTGGTGCTCGCGCATCAGCAGATCAGCGCTGTCCTGCGGCGCAGCATCCCGATCGACGCGCTGTTTCGATACCCGACGCTAGCCGAGCTCACCCGCTTCCTGGGTGAAGCGCCGGACGTCACCGACGGCGAGCCGGCCGCAGAAGCGCCCCTCCCGGAGCCCGCTGGCTCCGACCGGGACGTGGCGATCGTCGGCATGGCATGCCGGGTACCCGGTGCTGCGGACATCGACCAGTTCTGGCGCAATCTGTGCGACGGGGTCGAATCCGTCACCCGGTTGCGGGACGCGCAGATCCACCGGCTGGAGCCGGACCAGACCGAGGATCCGCGTTTCGTGCCGGCAGCCGCCCTGCTCGCTGACACGGACCTGTTCGACGCGGCGTTCTTTGGCTACAGCGCGGCCGAGGCGGCTGTGATCGACCCGCAGCAGCGATTGTTCCTGGAGTGCGCCTGGGAGGCGGTCGAGGACTCCGGCCTCGACACCGGCCGCCATCGGGTCGGCGTGTGGGCGGGGGCGAGTCTCAACACCTATCTGATCAACAATGTGCTTCCGGCCAAGCTAGGCGATCGAACGTTCCTCAGCCACCGGCACTTCGCCGAGGCGACGGAGCTGCGCATCGAACAGGGCAACGCGAGTGACCACCTGCCAACCCGGGTCGCGTTCAAGCTCGACCTGCGGGGTCCGAGCGTGAATGTGCAGACCACCTGCTCCACGTCGTTGGTCGCGGTCCATGCGGCGGTACAGGCTCTGCTCGCCGGCGACTGTGACGTGGCTCTCGCGGGAGGCGTCTCGATCATCACGCCGCAGAACACCGGCTACCTGTGGCGCGAGGGCATGATGGTCTCCTCCGACGGCCATTGCCGGGCCTTCGACGCCGATGCCGACGGCACCGTCTTCGGCAACGGTCTCGGGGTCGTCGTACTCAAACGGCTGTCCACCGCGCTCGCCGACGGCGACCGTGTCTACGCTGTCGTCAAGGGCTCTGCGGTCAACAATGACGGCGCCGGCAAAATGGACTATTCCGGGCCGAGCGTAGCCGCCCAGACCGAGGTCATCGTCCGAGCGCAGGAACGCGCCGGGGTACCGGCCGACACCATTTCGTACGTCGAGACGCACGGCACCGGAACCCGGTTGGGCGATCCGATCGAGATCGCCGGGCTCACCGAGGCGTTCCGCCGTGGCCGGGCCCGCGATGGGCAGTTCTGCGCGATCGGCTCGGTCAAGACCAACATCGGGCATCTCGACGAGGCGGCCGGCGTGCTCGGCCTGATCAAGACGGCGCTCAGCCTGCATCACGGTCAGCTGCCGCCCAGCCTGCACTTCCGTTCGCCCAATCCGCTGGCGGGACTGGCCGAGAGCCCGTTCTTCGTCAATACCGAGCTGAGGGCGTGGCCGGCTGCCCAGGGACAGCCCCGCCGGGCCGGCATCAGCTCGTTCGGCATGGGCGGCACCAACTGTCATGTGGTGATCGAGGAGGCGCCGCCCAGGCCGGACCGCCCCACTGCCGGCATTGACCGGCGCAGCCACCTGCTGCCCGTGTCGGCGAAGACCGAGCCGGCGCTGCGCGCCAACCTGCAACGCCATCTGCGGCACCTCGATGGACGGGACACCTCAGACTTCGCCGATTTCTGCCACTCCGCCGCCACAGGGCGACGGCATTTCGACCACCGGGTCGCCATCCAGGCTGCGGACATCGCTGACGCTCGGGCCCAGATCGCCGCGCTGCTGCAAGCCCCGGACATCGGCCGACCCGTGTCCTGGCCCCGGGATGAGCGGCCCCGGATCGCGTTCGTCTGCGCCGGGCAAGGCTCGCACTACCTCGGCATGGGCCGATCGCTCTACGACACCCAACCGGTCTTCCGCGCCGCTGTCGACCGCTGCGACGAGCTGCTCCGCCCAGAGCTGGGTCGTTCACTCACCGGCCTGCTGTACGGCGAGCAGCACGATCCCGCCTTCGACCGGACTGCGACGACCCAGCCGGCATTGTTCACCATCGGGTACGCGCTCAGCCAGCTCTGGCAGTCGTGGGGCGTCTCCCCCGACGTCCTGATCGGCCACAGCATCGGTGAGTACGTGGCCGCCTGTGTCGCTGGAGTGTTCAGTCTCGAGGACACTGTGCGGCTCGTGGCGGCTCGGGGCAGGCTCATGCAGGCCTTGCCCGAGGGCGGCGGGATGGCACAGATCGGCGCCGGTGTGGAGACGGTCACGCGACATCTGACCGAGGCCGGCGACAGTGTGGCGATCGCCGCCGTCAACGCTGCCGACCTCACCGTCTTGTCCGGCCCCCGGGAGGCGCTCGAGCGGGTGTGCCGCACGCTGCGGGCGGAAGGGATCGAGGTCGTAGCGCTCAACGTGGACCGCGCCTTCCATTCTCCGCTGATGACTCCGATCCTCGACGAGTTCCGCGCGGTCGCTGAGACGGTCCGGTACGCCGCACCCAGCATCGACATCGTCTCGACAGTCACAGGGTCCGTGCTGGACGCGGGGGAGATGAGCCACGCCGGGTACTGGGTCCGGCACATCGTCGACCCGGTGCGCTTCAGTGACGCGGTGAGCCTTGTGGAACAGGGCGGCACCCGAATCTTCGTGGAGCTCGGCCCCAAGGCTGTTCTCAGCGCCCTCGGCCGGCGGCGGCCCGGGGCCCGAGGTTCGCAATGGCTACCGAGCATGACCCCGCGGGATGCGGACGCCGCGATCGCCGCCTACCGCCGGCTGTACCTAAGTGGTGTCCCCGTCGACTGGACGGGTTTCGACGCGCCCTTCGCCCGGCGCCGGGTGCCGGTGCCCACCTATGCATTCCAGCGCGGACGGCACTGGCTGGATCCCCGCCCGGCCGGTTCTGCGGCGCACCCGCCGATGGTGGCCACCTCGCAGACCCGAGACGACCTCGGACCGGCTGACGCCGTCCAGATGCTGGTCAAGTCTTGGAGTCCGGTCGTGCTCGGCAGTGCGTCGGCCCCCGCGGCGCGTCGCGTCGCGGTGCTCGGTTCGGCCGGCAGGCTCACCGGCGTGCTCCGCGCCCGGGCCAAAGTCGTGGTGGAGACGGACGCGCTGGCGGGGTGCGACACGGTGGTCCTCGTGCTCCAGCCGGACGGGCCGGCGGCGCTACTCACCGCAGTACGGGACGTGCTTGAGCCGATCCTCGACCGGCCCGAGGGCACGCGGCTGTGGCTGGTCGCACCGGAGGCGGGGACCGAAGCACCGCTGGGCCATGCCGGCATCGGCGCGCTGGCGCGCACTCTGAACGCTGAACACGCGGAACTGCGGTGCACCGCTTTGACGATCCGTGGCGCGGACGAACCGGGCAATCTGGCACAGGCGGCCGCGTTGGTCGAGGCCGGCGCGCCTGGCGAAGCGGATGAGCTGGCCATCGAGGCAGGGCTGGTACTGGGCGGACGCCTGCGGATCCTGCACGACACCCACGTACCACAGGGCCGGGCACTGCCGGTTCGCTCCGACGGGACCTACCTGATCACCGGAGGCACCGGTGGCCTGGGACTGCGGCTGGCTCTCGCCATGGCACAGTCGGGGCCGAGCAGGCTGGTGCTGGTCAGCCGGCGCGGCGAGCCGGATCAGCAGGACCGGCATATCTGGGCCGCTCTGCGAGCCACCGGCGTCGCCGTCGATGTCGTCCGGGCCGACGTCACGGACGCGGCGCAGATGCGGTCCGTCCTCGACGACTGCGGTGCTGGCCTGCGGGGTGTCGTGCACTGCGCCGGATCTCTACGCGACGGCCCGCTGTTGCGGCAGGGCGACGAGGTGCTCGCCACCGTCCTCCGACCCAAGGTCGATGGCGCGTGGCTGCTGCACGAGTTGACCCGCGACCGCACGCTCGACTTCTTCGTCCTGTCCTCCTCGCTGGCTTCGCTGCTGGGCTACCGAGGGCAGGCCGGCTACGCGGTGGCCAACGAGTTCCTCGACGAGCTCGCGCGACACCGACGGCGCCTCGGCCTGCCGGCGCTGAGTGTCAGCTGGGGAAGCTGGGCGGAAGCCGGGATGACCGCTCGGCTACCGGAACCGCACCGCGCCCGGCTGATTGACGAAGGAGAACGGCCGATCGCGGCCGAGGCCGCCGTACGGGCGCTGGCGACGCTGATCGCCGCCGAAGTCCCGCACGCGGCGGTGGCCAGCATGGACTGGGCCCGCTACGCCGCCACCCGGCCGCGGACCACTCCCATGATCGCAGAGTTCGCGCCCGACAACGTCCCTGCGCCACCGGAAGCCGGCGCCTCGTCCATCGCCGGGACGCTACGGGCACTGCCGCCGGACCGAGCCCGCGCCCTGCTCCGGCGCACCGTCACGGCCACGATTCAGCGGCTGCTCGGCGACGGGGAAGCCGAACTCGACGCCACGCGCGGCTTCGTCGAGCTCGGTGTCGACTCCCTCGGAGCGCTGGATCTGCGCGCTCGGCTGCAGGAGGAGCTCGGCTGCCGGCTGCCCGCTACGGTGATCTTCGAACGCCCGTCCCCGGACGAGCTCGTGCGGTACCTCGACGAACGGCACTTTGCCGCCGACATCGAGGCGGTGCCGGTGCCGGGCTCCACCGCTGCCCCCGGGACACTGGAGCCAGAGATCACCCCCGTACCGGCCAATCCCCCCGTCGCCATCATCGGCATGTCCTGCCGCCTGCCCGGCGCTGACTCGCCGGGCGACTTGTGGAAGCTGCTGACCGATGGTCGCGACGCGGTGCGCGAGATCCCGGACCAACGCTGGGCGCTCGACCACTGGTACGACGAGTCGGCTGAGACCGCCGGCAAGATGTACGTGCGCCGGGCGGCGCTGATCGACGGGGTGGACTGCTTCGATCCCGCCTTCTTCGGCATCTCGCCGCGTGAGGCGGCGAGCATGGACCCACGCCAACGCCTGCTGCTGGAGAGTGCCTGGAACGCCGTGGAGAGCGCTGGCATCGACCCGTCCACCCTGCGCGGCACCGATACCGGCGTCTATCTGGGCTGTGACGAGTTCCTCAACGACTATCTGCGGCAGGCCGACGGATACCTGGGCGACGAGCCGTACCTGGCGACCGGGACGACGCTGAGCTTCACCGCGGGTCGGATATCGTACAAGCTCGGCCTACACGGCCCGAGCATCGTGACCGCCACCGCCTGCTCCTCGTCGCTGGTGGCCCTGCACTCCGCAGTACGGGCCATTCGCCAGGACGAGTGCGGCGTGGCCATCGTCGGCGGCGCCAAGCTGATGCTCGCGCCGGAGGAGACCGTACAGCTCTGCCGGCTGTCGGCGCTCGCGCCCGATGGGGTGTCCAAGGCCTTCTCCGCCGAGGCCGACGGCTTCGGCCGTGGCGAGGGCGTGGTGACGCTGCTCATCAAGCGGTTGGACCGGGCGGTCGCCGACGGTGATCCGGTGTACGCGGTAATCCGTGGCAGTGCGGTCAACCACGACGGCCCGAGCGCGGGCCTGACGGTGCCGAACGGCGGCGCTCAAGCGCGGCTGATCGTCAAGGCGCTCGCGGACGCCGGAATGTCCCCGGCCGACGTGACCTATCTGGAGACCCATGGCACCGGCACCCAGCTCGGGGATCCGATCGAGGTGAACGCGCTCGCGGACGTCTTCCGGCAGCGTGACTCCCCGCTGCTGCTGGGGTCGGTCAAGGCCAACATCGGCCACCTGGAGGAGGCGTCCGGCCTCGCGGGCGTGGTCAAGGCCGTGCTGACGCTGCAGCACGGCGTCATTCCCCCGCAGATTCATTGCGCCGAACTCAATCAGAACGTCGACTGGTCGAGCCTGCCGGTCGCGGTGCCTCGCACCACGACCGCGTGGCCGGCCGGCAGGCCGCGGACCGCCGGAGTGAGTTCGTTCGGGATGAGCGGCACGAACGCCCACGTCGTGCTGGAGTCGTACCAGCCGCCACCGGCACCGGCGGTTGCGCACTCCGCGCCGTTCGTGTTCCCCTTCTCCGCCCGCGACGAGGCCGACCTGGCCGCCCTGCTGTCCCGGTTCGCCGATGTGCTGCCGACGCTCCACGACCCCGCCGGGGTGGCCTGGACACTGCAGAGTGGGCGCCAGCCGCAACTGCACCGGCTCGCCGTGGTCGCCGCCGACTTCACGGCGCTGCGCGAGTGCCTGACGCACCCGGACGGGCCCGGGGTGGTCCGAGGGCTGGCGAGAGCGTCCGGCAGTGGCCCCGCAGACATCGATGACATGCTCCGGCGGCGCGATCTGGCCGCGCTGGCCCGTGCCTGGTGCGAGGGCCAGGTCGTGGACTGGGCGGCGCTGTACGACGGCGAACCACCGGCCCGGACGGCACTTCCGACGTATCCGTTCAAGCGAATGCGATTGTGGCTCGGTCCCGAAAGGACGGCACCACCTCTGCAATCCGAGCCGGTCAGCGTCCCCGAGCCGGTCCCCACCGTCCCGGCGCCGCGAACCGCACCCGACGACCGGCCCGACCTGCTGGAGGCCCTGCGCGAGCACGTCGCCGGCCTGCTCGGCATGCCCGCTGGGGAAGTGTCGGCGACCGACAACATCGGCGATCTGGGTGCGGATTCGTTGACGTTCATGCGGCTCAGCCAGTTCATCCGGGACCGCCACCAGGTGGTGATCTCCTTCCAGGAGCTCACCGAGGAGGCCGACTCCCTGGTGGAACTGGCCCGGATGGTGGCGCTGCGGCTGCCGGCGTCCGGGGCTGCCACAGCTTTGCCGGCGCGGGTCGAGTCCTCGTCGCCTGCCCGGGCCCCGGCTACGTATCCCGCCGAGCCGGAAGTCCCCCCGGCACCCGTGGCAACGGTGGCGCCGGTGACGGAGGCGTCGTACCCCCCTCGGTCTAGCAGCGGCCCGAGCGGACCGCAGCACGCCTCGCAGCCGACCGACGCGCTTACCGAACGGCAGTCACGCTTCCTGACCGATCTGGTGGCCGCCTACTCGGCACGGAGCGGGCGGTCGAAGGCCGTGGCCGAAAGCGACCGGGACGTACTAGCCAACTGCCGGATGCCGCCGTGGCAGGCGCTCTGCAAAGAGATGGCATATCCCGTCGTGGTCGACCGGTCGGCCGGGGCGCGTTTCTGGGACATCGACGGCCGAGAGTACGTAGACATCTCGATGGGTTACGGGGTGCACCTGTTCGGCCATCAACCGGATTTCGTCGTCAACGCCCTGCGCGACCAACTGGACCGTGGACTTCACATCGGGCCGCAGACCGGTCAGTCAGGTCACGTCGCGCGTCTGCTGTGCGAGCTGACCGGCGCCGACCGTGCGGTGTTCTGCAACTCCGGCACCGAGGCGGTGATGGCCGCGCTGCGCTTCGCCCGGGCCGCCACGGGGCGTACCCGGTTCGTCATGTTCGAGGGGTCCTACCACGGGTGGTCGGACAGCACGCTGGCATTGCCGGCTGGTGCCGACGGCGCGATCCCGATGACTCGAGGCATCGGCGCCGGCGCCATGAACGACGTGGTGGTGCTCGAGTACGGCGCCCCGGAGAGCCTTGACGCGATTCGCGCGCTCGGCCCGCAGCTCGCCGCCGTGCTCGTTGAGCCGGTGCAGAGCCGCCGGCCTGACCTCCAGCCAACCGGCTTCCTGCGTGAGCTGCGCGAGATCACCCGAGCGACGGGAACCGCGCTGATCTTCGATGAGGTGATCACGGGTTTCCGCGTCGGCCCGGGCGGCGCGCAGGCGTGGTGCGGGGTACGCGCCGACCTTGTGACGTACGGAAAAATTCTGGGCGGCGGCATGCCGATCGGCGCGGTGGCCGGGCGCGCGGAATTCATGGACACCGTCGACGGCGGCGCCTGGAAGTACGGTGACAATTCCAGTCCAGCCGTGCCGACAACGTTCTTCGGCGGCACCTTCAACAAGAACCCGCTGACCATGGCGGCGGCCGAGGCTGTGCTCACCCACCTGCGCGACACCGGACCGCAGCCGCAGCGGGAGCTGGCAGACCGGGTAACCCGCATGGCGCAGGAGTTCAACGACTTCTGCCAGGCCGAGGGCTTCCCGCTGCGGATGGTCCACTTCACGTCGCTGTTCCGATTCATTGGCGAAGGCGAGTACAGCCTCCAGCGTTTCCCGCTCGCCATCGACCTGTTCTTCCACCTGATGGGGCTGCGCGGGATCTACGTCTTGGAGACTCGGGTCTGTTTCCTGTCGACCGCGCACACGCCTGACGACGTGCGGTTCGTCCTCGATACGGCGAAGGCTTGCCTGGGCACGTTGCGCGGCGCGGGCTTCTTCGCCCCGCCGGCCGACCCCGTGCCCGCTCCGCGCTCCGGGCTGTCCCGGCTCATCAACGACGCGCTCCCAGACCCCACGCCGGTTCCACCGAGTTCCGCGCCGGCGGCCGAGGCCCGGCACGTGCTGCTCACCGGAGCCACCGGTTTCCTCGGCGCCTACCTGACCGCGGATCTGCTCCGGCACACCGAAGCCACGCTGCACTGCCTGGTCCGAGCGGACGACGAGCAACACGCCCGCGAGCGGGTGCTGGCGAACCTGCGGACATACGGATGCCTCGATGACCTTCACACCGACCGTATCGTCGGCGTCGTCGGCGACCTTGCCCGCCAGCGGCTCGGCCTCAGCGACCAAATCTGGCACCGGCTCGCCGATTCGATCGACGCGATCTACCACGGCGGCGCGCAGGTGAACTCCCTGCTGCCGTACGAGAAGCTGCGCGCCGCCAACGTGGAGGGCACCCGGGAGTTGCTCCGGCTCGCTGTCCAGGGACGCGCCAAAGCCTTCCACTACATCTCGTCGGACGCCGTGTTCGACGCCTACGGGTATCACCGCCAGGCCCGAATCTACGAGGACGAGCCGCTGCGACACTGCGACAGCCTCTACGGCGGCGGCTACGCCGAGTCGAAGTGGGTGGCGGACAAGCTGGTCGTGAACGCCCGCCAGGCCGGGCTCACAGCCAGCATCTATCGGCCCGGGATGCTCACCGGCGCGCTGTCCGGCGGCTGCGGCCAGACCGGTGACTTCTTCGCCCGCTTCCTGCGCGGCATCATCCAGCTGGGCATCTGCCCAGAACTGGACGGCACAGTGGACATCGCCCCGGTGGACCTGGTGTCCCGCACTATCGTCGGGATCTCGAAGGAGGCCGGCGGGCGGACCTATCACCTGACTCATCCGCAGCCGATCCCGTACGAGGAGTTCATCGAAGCCGTCCGAGAGGCCGGCTACCGACTCGAGACAGTTCCGCTGCACGTCTGGGACGCCGAGCTGGCCCGGATCCGCTACGAGGATGACAACCCCCTGTACCCGTTGCTGCCGTTGTTCATCGAGTCGTCCGACCCGGTCCTGCGCCGCAGCCGGCTGGACGTGCGCAACACCGCGGCGAGCGCCGCCGAGCACGCGCCGCCGGACCTGCGCAAGCTCATCCCGGTGTATGTGGAGCGGTTCCGCGAGGCCGGTCTGCTGACGCAACCGAACCGGACCGGGTGGAGTGGCTGATGACTTCAGCCGACCAGGCAGAGACAGCGACCGCCGGTGGCGCGGTCATCGACCACGGTTGGATCCGTGACAACCTGGGTTGGGTGCTGAACGGTGACGAGCCGATCACCATCCAGTCGATCTCCCTGACCGGCGGGGTCATGGGCAGCGTGCACCGAATTCGCTGCGGCGACCGCTCGTTCATCCTCAAGGGACCGCCGGACACCGCGACCGCCTGGGGCAGCCTCGCCGCCACAGCCCAGTCGATCGAGCGAGAGGCCCAGCTCTACCGATATCTGGATCAGCGGGGGTTCGGGGCACCGAAGGTCGCTCCGGACTGTTATTGGTCGGTCACCGATGCGGCCGGCGGCGGAACGGTGGCGCTGGAGGATCTCGGCCCCTCCGGTGATCCGGCAGCGGCCATGGCGGCGGGCCTAGACCACGCGCAGGCCCTCGCCGCGGTGCGCTGCCTCGCGAGGCTGCACGCTGGCTCGATGCGCACCGGGCCGGGCCGGCTCGAGGTGCCGTACCCGTGGCTATACACGGCCGAGTCGCCGGAGCTCGTCGCGGCGGTCCGGCTGGGCCTGGCGGATCTGCCCGGCACGGTGACGCGATGCTGGCCGGGGATGGACGTACGACCGGTTCTCGACCTGGACGTCGCGGGCCTGCTGGGGGATGCGCATCGGAGCAGTCCCCTGGCCGCGCTGTGCCACGGTGACGCCTGGGTGGCCAACGTGATCTTCCAGCAGCATCCTGGCGCTCCGGATGGACTCACCGCCCACCTGATCGACTGGCAGTACGCCATGTGGGGCAATCCGCTGTCGGATGTCGCTCTGCTGCTGTGGTCTTCGCTGGATCCCCGATGCCGTCGCGCCTGGCAGGACGAACTCGTCCGCCGCTACCACTCGGAACTGGTCATTGTCGCCGGCCTGGACTATCCACTCCAAGCGTGCCTCGATGATCTTAAAAGGGCGCAACCGGCGGCCGCCCTGGTGGCGCTGGCGAGCGTCGAGGCCTACGTCGCGGGAATGGGCCCGGCCGAACACGAGAGGTTTCGACCGCGGGCGCTGGACGCCCTTGACTACGCATCCGCAATGACCGGCCAGGCAGCGCGATGACAGGTGCGTTCCGGACCGCCGTCGCCACACTTGCAGGATGCGCTCGGCATGCCGTCTTTCTGGTAGAGTCGGGCCAGTGGGAGACGCTACCGAAACAATAAAAGAGGCCTGCGGAGTTTTTGGAGTGTGGGCGCCGGAGCAGCCGGTTTCTCACATGACGTATCTGGGTCTTTACGCGCTGCAACACCGTGGCCAGGAATCCGCCGGTATTGCCGTCAGTAATGGCGAGTCAATCTGGGTGGACAGGGGGATGGGCCTGGTCTCCTCGGTGTTCGACGACCACCGTCTAGCAGCGTTGCAGGGCAATATCGCCATCGGGCACACACGCTATTCGACCACCGGTGCCAGCGAGTGGTGCAATGCGCAACCGGTGCACCGGTGCGTTGCGAACGTCAACTTCGCACTGGCGCACAATGGAAATCTGGTCAATACCGCCGAATTGGCCGTAGAGGCTGATCTGGTCTCCGGCGAGATAGGCAGCGATAGTGATCTGATCGCCGAACTGCTCGTCCGGGAAATCTCCGCCGCTAAGTCCGATAATGACGCCAGCCTTGTTTTCGAGGATGCTTTCGCCGCTGTTCTCCCACACCTGCGCGGCGCTTTCTCGCTCGTGGTCTGCGAGACAAACACGTTGATCGGCGTACGCGATCCGAATGGTTTCCGGCCGCTTTTCCTCGGCCGCCACCCGAACGGGTGGATTCTCGCCTCCGAGATGCCGGCGCTGGATGTGGTCGGCGCCGAGACAGTGCGCGAGATCGAGCCAGGAGAGATGGTCATCGTGGACGGTCGCGGCGTGCGCAGCCGCCGCCCGTTCGCACAGGAGACCATCAATCCGACCCTGTGCTCATTCGAGTTCGTCTACTTCGCCCGTCCGGACGGCAAGCTGATCGGGCAGAGCATCTACGCCGCGCGCCGGCGGATGGGCGAGCAGCTGGCGATGCAGGCGCCGGTCGAGGCAGACCTGGTCGTGCCGGTGCCTGAGTCGGGGATCCCGGGCGCGCAGGGCTACGCCCAGGAATCCGGAATCCCGTACGCGGACGGGTTCATCAAAAACCGATATATCGGACGCACGTTCATCGCGCCCACCCAGGAACTGCGCCGTAACGCAGTGCGGATCAAGCTCAACCCGATCGAGGAGAACGTCGCCGGCCGGCGTCTCGTCGTGGTCGAGGACTCCATTATCCGCGGCACCACTCTGCGGGAGACCGTCCATTTGCTCCGCAAGGCCGGCGCGGTGGAGGTGCATCTGCGGATCCTCTCCCCTCCGTACCGGTGGCCATGCCATTACGGCATGGACACCTCCGACCGGGACAAGTTGCTGGCGGCAAAACTGAGCGTCGAGGAGATCCGCGAGTACCTCGAGGTCGACTCGCTCGCCTACCTCGAGATCGATCGGATGCTCGACGCGATCACGCCGAAGCGCGAGGGCCTCTGCACGGCCTGCATGACCGGCGACTACCCGGTGCCGGTGTCGATCCGCTCGGCCAAGAACGTGCTGGAGACTGTCTGACCCGCCGTCGGCGACACCAGTTCCGGTCTCATCGACGCAATCGGCAGCGCGCCGATGATGGGGCCGGCAATGGTGTCGCCCCCGAGGTGCAGGCTGACCCCCGCCGTGCACGACGGCCTATCGAGTTGCTGCTCCCGCCAACTGGTGTCGTGCGCGTAGCCACGCGCGCACAACTGGTCGCCAGCGGGCCTGCCCCAGCGACCACCCCGCTGCCGATGGACGTCGGCACTGTCATGCTGCGCGCCGCGCCGGGGCCGAGGTGATGGGCTTTGACCGCAGCATGACGGTGTCTGCCTAGGATCAGAGTTCCTACGTGGACGGTCGATCGCATACCCCCTACGGGGTCGAAATCTTGTTGATTCCAGGGCATAATGCCCTGGCGGTCGAAGTTGTTGCATCGTCCGCGTCGCAGCGTGCGACTCCCTTAGGCGGACGGACACCGGACAAGGACGAAGCCGACAGTGGGCCGTTCGACATCGGCCCATCCCGCCATACCTGACAGGCGAAGGAGTTTCCGTGGCCCAGACGGCCAGCGTCGAGGGGACGCAGGATTTCTGGCGGGTATTCACGACCGACAGTGTCAAGGTAGAGCTCTACCAGCAGGAGCAGTATCTGGCGCAAGGACTGGACGCGGCTCAACGTGCGCTGGGCTCCGACTATGCCGCGATCCTGCAGGGCCTCGCGATGCTCGTCATCCAGGCGGATGTCATCGCTGCGCGCAAGGTCGAACTCTGCATGCAGTACGCTCGCGACCACGACTTTGAACCGATTGTCGCCCTGCCGTTCGTCATGGAACCGCAGATGACCGCCGCGACCTGGCGCTTTCAGTTCGACATGGCCACCGACGACAGTCTCGAGCTGTGCGACCTGTACTGCGCCAAGTCCGAATCGCTGCTCGTCATTCTGGCCGACCGGAGCCGGGACCGGACGATCCCTGCGAGTTTGCGGCTGGCCGAGTTGAAGGGTCCGTCCGCGCCGGAGCGACGCACCGAGCGCAACCTGCGCACCGTGCTCGGTGCGACGAACCAGATCATCTGCGCGGTGCACTGCTCCGACGAGCCGCTCGACATCCTGCGGGAGACCGCGATTCTGCTGCCCGACCGGCTGCTCGATCTGTTCGTCGAAATCGCGGACGTCGTCGACCGGGGAATACGTCCCGACATCGACGAGAAGGTCGCGGCCGTGTACCGCAGCACACCGCGCCACGACATGGACGTCGACCATGCCGTGGCGCGGCTGCTGAGCCGGCTGCCACGGCACGGCGCCGATCCGCGGGAGGGGGATGCGATGGAGCGGCTGCGTGAAAATCTGCCCGCTTGGCAGCGACGCGAGCGCCTTCTGAGCTGGCCCATGTTCTCCCAGGATCTGCGCTCTGTGGGCATCGACCCGCACAGCTGGGACGCCCTGCTGGTGGCCAGCGAATACGTCGAGTACGACCGGGTCGGTGGAACGAAGACGCTGGCGTACAGCGGCCACGCCGAGTGGGAGGCCGACCGGGGGCGCCTGCTGGCTCCGTGACGGTGTCCGGCAAGGATCGCATGTGGGGCGGCCTGCTGCGCGTCGCCACGCAGGAAATGACGTGGTGCAGACGCAGGATGGCGAAGTGCTTCTGGTTGCGGTCGCGGCAGCCCGCACGCCGGGAGTCCGACCCGTGTGGTTCTCGCTCGCTGCCTCGCAATGGGCGGCATCGACCGGAAGTTCGGAGCCGCCGGGTTGGCGGTCCGGGACGGCGCCGCGCCGATGGAGTCGACGGCCCTGAACGCCGCGGTGCTGCCCGACGGAGAATTCGTAGTCTCGGGCAGCCACCTCGCCCCAGGCGACAAACTCCGTCGAGCGGCTACCCCGACGACCGTCGTAGCGGCACCGGCGGCTGGCTGGCCCCGTCCGCACTGGTGATCACTCCGTGTGCATCCGACGGCTCTCACGTTCTCGCAGTTGGTGCGGCGCTGCACTGACGCGACTGTGTGTAGTTCGGTACGTGTCGTGATAGGTCACCGACCGCGCGCCGCAGGACGTGGGCGGTGACAGGGAGGACGAGCGTGGACACGGGGAAAGCGGAATCGATACCGAGACTTACCGAGGCGGCGAGTCGGACATACGCCTGGGCAGTGACCCAGCGCTCGATCTCGCACGAGAAGGCGCACCAGGAGTTGGGGCTGGACGGCAAGGAGGCCGACAAGGCTCTGCGGCTGCTCAAGCGCCTGGGCCTGCTACGCACCGGAGCGGACGACAATCGACAACTGGTGGCAGTGCCGCCCCAGTCGGCGCGGATGCAGGTGCTCGGGCCGCTGCTGCGCGACATGCAGCTCGCCCAAGAGCGCATCAACGAGATCCAGGAGGACCTGAACGCGCTGGTGCCCGCCTATGAAGAGGGCATGGGCCGGGGACCCGGCCGGCACGACGTCGAGCAGGTCTGCGATCTCGAGCTGGCCCGCAGGATCATCCTGGAGCTCCTGGCCGGTGCCCGGACCGAAGTACTCGCGGCGGAGCCGGGTGGCGGACTGTCCCCGGAACTGACCGTCGACTCGCTGGTGAGGGCGGACGACGTGTTGGGTCGCGGCGTCCGGCTGCGCGCCGTGCTGCAGCACACCGCTCAGTTCAATCAGGGCACGATTTCCGGCATCGAGCGGGTCTGCGAACTCGGCGCGCGGGTGCGCACCACGGCGGCCGGATTCGGCCGGATGTTGGTGGTGGACGCGACCACCGCAGTCCTTGCGCTCAGCGGACCTCGACCCGGTGTGGCGTTGGTCCACGATCCCAGCGTCGTGGCTTTCATCATCGACTGCTTCGAGCGGACCTGGACCGGTGCGGCCGACTTCCCGGTCCAGTACAGCAAGGCGCAGACGATGGCGGCCGCGTCCGAGGTTCGGCAGGCGATCGTCACGCTCCTGGTCGAGGGTGAGAACGACAAGCGAATCGCTGAGCGGGTCGGGCTGTCGTTGCGGTCGTGCCAACGGCACATTGCCGAGATCATGAAGGATCTCGGGGCCCGCAACCGGCTGCACGCCGGTTTCCTGCTACACCGAAAGGCTGCCGAAAGTGCCGGCCGACCGGCCTGACGATGGGGCTCGGCCTGTGGCGTGGTTCGCGGATACCGGGGACTAGCGACGGCCCGGCAGCAGACCGTACCGATGGAACTCCGCCTCCACCGACGGAAGCTCCAGTGCGTCCAGGGTGGCGAAGTACTGCACCGTCCGCACCGCGGTGGCCCGGGTGTGGGCCAGGACGGTCTTCTCGTCGTAGACCTCCGCTAGAACCTGCTCCGCGTCGTCGCGGGCGAGGCCATAGGAGATCAGTTCCGAGCGGATCGCGTCCGTGTCCGGCCTCAGGAAGGCATTGATCAGTCGGGGGGCCAGCAGGGCGGCTTCTCGGCGACCTGTCCTGTCCAGAGAACCCCACAGGTGGCGCAGGAAGATGACGAAGTACGCGTGATGGCGTCCCTCGTCGGCCGCATGGTCCCGGATCGCGTCACGAACGGCGGGGGCCACAGTGGAATCCGCCGGGATGTCCGCGAGGGTCGCCGAGATGAGCGTCTCGGAGATCGTCACGAAGAGCAGCTCCGCGAGCGGTCGCTGGTTGCTCGGCAGGGCCTCCTGGATCTGCCTGAGACGACGGAGGAAGTAGGGCTCGGTCGGCAGCAACGGCCGGATTCCAGTACGTGACACGACCTGGCGCATCAGATCCATCGAGAACAGCGCGTGGTACGCCTCGTCGCAGTAAATCTTGTACGCGTCAAAGCGCATCTCCTCCGGAAGGGCGATGCCCACCGAGCCGGAGGCGATTCCGAGCACGGTGCTGTTGACCACGAGGGTCTCGAGCTTCGTGGTGAAGTCCAGATACCGGTACAGGTGCTGAGTCAGAATTCGGTCGAACAGTTCGGGGCGCAGCTCCCGGACGAGAGAATGCCTGGTGAGCGGGACCAGATCCGGCGAAAAGTACACCGCGGTCTCGTCTTCCGGGCCAAGCAGGCGCCGCGGGTACTGCCGCACGGCGGCACGCTCATCCCACGTACGGAACGGACTGCGGTAGTTCTCTGTGCCCGGCTCTCCCGGCTCCCCCGGCTCGGGCCCAGCGGGCATCGACAGTAACTGCCGCGGACAGTAGGTGAGAGCCGAGCAGCCGATGAACAGGCCAGCTATTCCACACATCGCGGCGATCCCGTCGCAGACATCATGATCAGAAGAGGGTGAGCTGGCCCGTGCGCTGCGCGCGACGCTCGCCGATTCGCAGGATGAAGGACGCCAGCACGAGCATGACCAGGGTGCTCACACCGAGGCCGACCAGCGGCCCGGCCAGTTCGTTCAGCCACCGGCCTTCCAGCAACGCACCCCGGACCACAATGAGGCTGCCGGTGAGCGGCAGGACGGTTCCGATCGTGGCGATCCACCCCGGCAGCATGGACAGCGGAAGACGGGCGCCACTGGAAAAGGCCATCGGGCCACCGAGCACGGTGAACAGGAAAGACGAATCTCGGGAGAAGATCAACATTCCATTCAGCAGGGCACCCCACCCGACCGAAGGCACGAAGAGGGCGAGGAAGGCGACCAGGAACATCGCCGGATGTGCAACGTGCACCGCGTCGGCTGAGGCCAGCAACGCAAGGCTGAAGCAGGCAAACAACCATACGTTCTGTACCAGCGCTCCCACCCCGTTCGCGACCACGAGGACCAGCCGCCGAGCGGGGGAGAGAAACAGCAGTTCCAGCGTTCCGGTCTGGCGTTCGAACGAGAAGTGCCAGGCGGACTGCACGAGGGCGAAGTAGAAGGAGAAGCCCACGGCGCCGGTGGCGATGTAGGCCAGCAGGCTGTCCGGATCCGCCGCGGCGGGCCACCGCGCCGCAATGGAGTCGCCGACGACCGGCCGGACCGTGTAGTAGAGCGTCAGGAGTTCGAACAGCGGCCACAACAGCATCGAGAAGAAGATGGTTTTGCTGCCACTCATTCTCCGACGCTGCTTCAGGGCTTCCGCTCTGAAGACGCGCAGCAGGTCGATCACGGTGCGACGCCCACAGGGGGGTGGGCACCGTCGGCGATCGCAAGGATTGCATCCTCCAGCGACGGGTTCGTCACGGTGAGGTCGATGATCGCACCACCGGCGGCGACGATCGCGGTCACCAGCGGCCCGGCGATGTCGTCGGGGTGCAGCAAGGACACCACGAGCGTGCCGTCGTCACGACGTTCCTCGGCGACGGAGGCGCTGATCCGAGCGGCGAACTGGGCCACGGCGGCGGCCACCTCGGCGGACGGGTTGGGCACGGCCACCGTCACGGTCTTGTGGCAACCCGCACCCGCCGTGAGCATGGCCGGACTGCCCTCGGTGAGGTGACGGCCCGCCGCGATGACGTAGACGTGCTCGCACAGTTCCTCCACCTCGGCGAGATAGTGCGACGTCAACAGGACACCCTTGCCGTTGCGTACCAGCTTGGCGACCACCTGCCGCAGGTCACGCGCGATCGGTGCGTCAAGACCCAGAGTCGGTTCGTCGAGCAGGAGATAATCCGGGTCGTTGATCAGACCGCGCGCGATGGACAGGCGCTGGGCCATCCCGCGCGAATAGCGCTCGACGACGGTGTCGGCGGCGTCCGAGAGCCCGACGAGGTCCAGCAGTTCCTCGCTCCGCTGCCGGCGTACGCCTCCCGGTAGGCCGTACAGGCGGCCGAAGTAGTGCAAATTCTCCCTGCCGGTCAGCTGCGCGTAGACCATGCGTTCACCACCGGCGATGAGGTTGATCCGGCGGCGGACGGCCCGCGCGTCAGCGACCGTATCCAGCCCGTCGACCGTGATCGTCCCCGATGTCGGGCGCAGTAGCGTGGCCATCATCTTGATGGTGGAGGTCTTGCCCGCACCGTTCAGACCCAGCAGGCCGGTCACCCGGCCCGGCGGAATGACCAGCGACAGCCCATCCACCGCGACTTTCTCGGTGCGCGGGCCGAACAGTCCACGCGGGATCCTGAACGCCTTGCGCAGGTCGCTGGTGATGATTCCTCTGGCCACTTCTAGGATGTCCTCTCTACTGTGCGCCGCTCGGCACGGGGCAGCAACCAGAGCCCACCGACAAGATATGCGGCGCTCACGGACAGCCCCGCCACGAGTCGACCAGACATCCGCGCCAGGTCGAAGTCGCCGGACAGCGCAGCACGGACTAGGTCGAGCGCCGCGGTGACCGGGAGCGCCTCGGCAAGCCACTGCGCGGCCAGTGGCAAGTACTCGCGAGGGAACGTGAACCCGCAAATGAGCGCCATCAGGAGGAAGACGGTGTTCTGCGAGATGTGCGCCTCGGAGGCGATGAGCATCACGGCACCCAGCACAAGCGACATCGCGAACAGCGCGACGACGAAGACAACGATCGCGATGGCGAGCCCGACCGGATCGGGCGCCGGGATCGTCACTCCGAGCGTGACGGACACGGCCGCGATGGCACCGGCCTCAGCGAGGGTGCTCAACACAGCGAAGGCAACAAACCCCAGTAGGTACGGCATCCGACTCGCCGGTGCGGCGACCAATGCCACGAAGGTGCCCTCGCGTTCCTCCGTGATCAACGCCTTCGCCGTCCACAGGATCAGCCGCACCGCGAACGTGTACATCACCGCCCCCACAGCGACGTAGCCCACGTAGTGCGCGGATCCGGTGATGCTGGTGAACTCCTGGCTGACGCCGTCCGGGCCGACCGCCTGGAACGCCAGGTAGGCCAACGCGATGGTCAGCGAACCCGACAGCACTGTGGAGGCGAAATAGGTCCACGGGTAGGCCCGCCGGGTAACGGTCCACAGGCGGTGGAACGTGGCAATCGCGACCTGCATCCCTAGACGTCCCGGATATCGATCACGTCGGCGGCGACGAGATCAGTCAGCAGCTCCTCAATATCGGACACCGCATCCTCGACCGCGATGTCATACTCCGCGGCCAGTCCCTCGCCGAGCTGCCGAATAGTACGACTGCCATCGATGCTCTTGTAGATGAAGGCCGCCACCTCGGAGAGCTCGAAGGCGTTGTCTCCACGGGCGATGAAAACCTTGCCGCGGTACTTGCGCCAGCGGGTGTCCAGCCGGGTACTGGGAACCGTGTTGGGCGTCATGGTCATATCTCCACTTCCATCGACAGCGCCTTGCAGAGCCCGGCGACCTCCTCGACCCACCGGCGCGGGTCCTCCGGGTCGAACGTGCGCATGGTTTCGACTGCCCAGTACCGATCGAACGGCAGGCTCGGCGGGTCGACCTCACGTATGCGGCGTGACCGCCATTTCGGCGACCGCCCGAACTCACCGTGTGCGGCGAGCACGGTGTCCACAACGTGCCCGAAGGCCAGCCGTGCCGACAGTACGGCGCTGTGCACGTCTCCTGACGCCAACTGTCCGACCACGTCCTCCAGGCAGTCGTCCGCGTTCGACAGGCAGTCGGTCAGTACGAATGCCCGGAACGCCGACGCCTCGATCCGGGCCCGCTGCTGAAGCACCCAGTCCTCGCCGGCGAGCGGCCGGCAGGTGAGCAGGCGCTCGAGAAATTCTTCCTCCCAGGTGGTGAGCAGTTGCCCGCTGGGGGTGCCGTCCTCGAAGCGACTCCACGAGACCTTGTCGATGATCTGCCCGACCTGCCCGTCGAGCCAGTACTTGAGCTCCCACCGCCGGCCGTCGACGTGGATGACCTCCGTGGCGATCTCCGCGGGTTCCAGCGGCATGGGCTCGAAGCCGTTGGTCCCGCTGCGCCACGGCTCATCGGAGACCAGGCAGATGTCGAGATCGCTGACGGCGTTGTCCCAACCGCGGGCGACCGAGCCGACGATGAATGCCGATCGGCAGCCGGCGGGCAGCAGGCCGCGAGCCCTCAGGTGGTCCAGATGTGCGGCGTGGTCGTTCATGAGGCGTCAGGCTTTCCTGTGTCTTCGCGTTGGAGCTCGATGATGACGCCGGGCAGGTTGTTGATGAGGTGCGCCAGCAGCGCCGGGTAGAGCGACTGCGACAGCACGGTCAGGGCAAGCAGGAGGACGGCGGCGGCGATCTCGGTGAGAGTCGCGCGGGTCGTCCCACGGCCGTTGCCGCCCGGCGAGACATGATGGCGGGCGACGAACGCCACCGCGGAGAGCAACCCCATCGGTGTGACGGCCGCCGACGCCGCGGTCAACACCACACCACGGAACAGTGCCTCCTCACCGAACGGCCCCGCAGCGGCGCACACAGCCCTGGCCCGCCCCTGGGTGCGCGGCGTCGGGCCCATGAGGAAGGCCAGTAGGCCGGACGGCACAGCCCGAATATCGAGGCCACTGACCAGCCAGAAGACGCCGCCGACCGCGGCCGCTGCGACGAACCACCACCAGTCGGCAAGTTGTGTGAGCAGATCCCGTTGCGCCACCACCAGCACGATGAGGGCTCCGCCGGGGGCGACCAGACCGCAGAGTGTCTCCACCCAGAAGCTGCGTCCCGAGCGGTGAATCCTAGGCAGCCGCCATGGCAGGCACAGCAGTGCCGTCTCCACGACGACCAACACGGCTACCGTTCTCGACGGACCGCCTTGGGCCCACAGGGCGACGGCGAACGCGAGCATGCAGGACGCCGCGGCGACCCGTTTCCCGCTCAACGGCCAGCTTCGCCAGTCGAAAGTTCCGGCGAGTGGCCCGTTGCGGGACCGGTCCTCGTCGGCTTGGACGCTCGATGTCACGACTATCCCGCCGCGGCCGGAACCAGCAGCGGGCGGTCAGCGCCGTCGGGCAGCTCCCCCGCCACCGTGAGAACACCGAGATCGAGAGCCTCGCCGAGCGGTTCGTGGACGGTCGCTGCGGCGCAGCCGACCTCACCGAGCAACGCGCCGAGGGTGCGCGCACCGTCGACGGAGGTGAGTAGGCGGTGCCACTCAGGAGTTTCGCTGCCGTCCACGACATATTCGATCGTGCCGTCCACCGCCACGTAACACACCTGCGGATCCTGCGGAGCTACGAGCAGAAGAACATTGTCGGCAACGGTGAGGACGGCGGTGGAGCTGACACTCTCGCGACGGAGGACCTGTTCGTCGATTCGGGCCCGGTCCTCGTCCCAGTCGGAGATGGGCATTCGAAGGGGTACGGCGGCCTCTCTGGCGTCGACGGGAGCAACGGGTGGGCACGTCGCCATCTGTTCCAGCAGCCCGAGGTTGACCACCCGGAGCAGGAACTCGACGTGCCCGGAGCCCGGGTCGGCCTCGAGCGCGCGCAACGTCGCCCTGGCGTTGTCCGCGTGGATATACGCCTGCGCACCCGGACTGCTGAGGGCCTCCTCGAGCAGCGCGTCGCCGTTGTGGGTGAGCATGCGCACGAAGGCTCGCTGAGTGTGCCGCACCCCGTCGCCGTAGAAGAACGGCACCTTGGGCCGCTCGGCGAACTCCGAAGGCAACACACCGCGCATCGCCTTGCGCAGGATGTCCTTGTTCCAGACAAGGTTGGGACGAAGTGCCCGAGGAATCTGGGCGACCAACTCGATCATGCGGTGGTCCAGGAACGGTACCCGCGCCTCGATCCCGCTGCCTGCCGCGGTGCGGTCCTCATGCCAGCAGTTGTACTGCTGCATGTCCCGGTACTTCCACCTGAAGAACTGCTCGTAGGGGTCGCCGACGGACGCCGCCGAAGCCCGGTAGAGGACGTCGTCCTGTAGCAGCGGGTGGTTTGACTGCTCCCACCAGGCAGCGAAGCCCTGCTGCGAGGGGCGATGATCCCGCAGGCTCATGTGACGCAGGTTTGACTGGAAGTCATCCCAGGAGCCACCGCCGGCCATCGAGACCGTGTAGCCACCGTTGAACTCATCGCTGCCACCACCGAGGAGCATGCCCTTGATCCCGGGGAAGGTGGCCTTCACGTATCGGTACAGCTCACGCTTGTAGTAGATCTCCGGGCTGCACTGCGGGGTCTCGACCAACCACAGGAGCTGTTTCCACTGTTCGGGCGTGGGAACCTCGGCGACGTCGAAGACCACTTGGTGGTTGTCCAGACCCAACATCCTGGCCGCGCGGTGGCCGTACTCAGCATCGCCGTTGGCGATCGTGCTCCCGTTGATCGCGGTGAACGTACGCGGCCGCACAGTGCTCAGGGCGGCGACAGCGACGGAGTCGATGCCTCCGCTGAGGAAGAGCCCCAGATCGACGTCCGCGACCTCGGTCTCGCGCACGGAGGCAGCGAACAACTCTCCATACGCGCTGACGAACTCACCTTCGGACATGTCGGTGTTCTCGGTGAACTCAGGAAAGGCCCAGTACCGGTGGCTCCTGGTGTGCCCGTCGCGCAGACTGATTGTCATCACGGTGCCGGCCGGAACGAGCTCGATGCCATGGAACCAGGTGTTGGGCTGGCCGTCGGCAAAGTACGGAGCCCCGTTCAGCGCCTGGTCGGCCAGGGCACCCGACCAGTCCAGCTCGCGGGGGCAGTCAGCGTCCTGGAACAGCGCCTTCATCTCCGAGCCGAAGACCACGCGGTCCCTGTTGCGGTGGTAGAAAAGCGGCTTCACTCCGAACCGGTCCCGGGCAAAAACCAGCAGGTTGCGTGCGCGGTCCCACAGCACGATCGCGAACATCCCGCGGACATTGTCGAGAAACCGCAGACCGTCGCGCTGGTAGAGGTGCACCAGGACTTCACAGTCGGAGCCGCTACGAAACCGGGTGCCAGCGGGAAGCCCAGCTGCCAGCTCGCGATGGTTGTAGACCTCGCCGTTCGCGATGAGGACGACCTGCTCGTCTTCGCTCCACAGCGGTTGGCCTCCGGCGACCGGATCCACCAGCGACAGACGCGTGAAAGCGAGGCCCACCGGCCCAGAGCGCAACAGCTCCTGCTCGTCGGGGCCGCGATGGGCCACCGCGCGCGCCATCTGGTGCAACAGAATGTCCGTCTCAGCGGACAGAGCGCTGCCGTCGATCCTTGCGAGTCCGGCCAAGCCGCACATTGCAACCCCACTTGCGACTGAGAGATGTCATTCGGGAAGCCTGGCCAGGGCACCGCAGGCCTGGCCCACGATGCCCTGGCACACACGCATTACGGCGTGACGTCGAGGATGGTGCCGAAGTCAACCTTTTTCGCGGTCGGCTTGACGTACTTCTTCATGCAATTCACCTCCTCCTGATGTATGGCCGGCGTGCCGATATACCTACGGATGCGGGGACACCGACGCCGGTCGCCACCGATTGTGTCCGCCGGAAGGCGGACTCCTCCAGACAC
Organism: Micromonospora sp. NPDC051227; assembly: GCF_044455385.1. NCBI lineage: Bacteria > Bacillati > Actinomycetota > Actinomycetes > Micromonosporales > Micromonosporaceae > Micromonospora > Micromonospora sp. NPDC051227. The sequence goes on along the minus strand of NZ_JBITET010000006.1, from coordinate 203,162 downwards.
GGAAGGGGTTCATGATTTTGTTGGCGGAAAGACGAACCCCCCAAGAACCGCAATACGGTCATCCTGGGCTGCACGACGATCGATGCACCGCGCGACCGGTCAGCGCTGCCCGGGTAGTTGTCAAAGCGCGTGAGGATGGTGGCGCAGCCCGCAGTCTGCCTGCGGTCAACGAGGTCCACCGGACCGGCTGGCCGCCCGGAGCCGTTCCCGATCGGCGCGTGGCTGGACTGGGCAAAGCATATTCGATCTCGTAACCTCACCGACGGCAGTCGATGCCGCCGCCCTCGACGACGACCGTGGCCAAGCGATCGTGGGAGGCGGTCCTTCTCGGACTGCCGGCTGCGCCGTCCCAGGCGGCGAACCTTCATCGTGCCGCTGCCCGGGGCCGACTGGATATCGGGGGAACATGTCGGAGACTCACGAGGTCGTGGTGGTCGGGCCGGAATGTTCGGCTCAGCGGCAGCCAAGTACCCCAGTAGAGCCGGAGACGCGGTCACGGTGATCTGCGGAGCCAGCGAGCTCGATCCGGTCAGGCGCCTGACGGCCCTGTCCCCGCCACCAACCGCACGACTGGAGGAATCATGGAAAATCTGGAGTCCGTTCTCGCACCGCTCGACGGCGTCGACTGGGAAGACATCGACCAGGTCGGCTCGGCGAGCCGCAAAGTCCTGAACGCCATCGATGCCGACCGCGGAATCCTCCGGCGCGCGATCGACGACCTACCGTCGCGGCCCGAACTGCTGGCGATGTGCGAGCACCCCGACATCGACGACGCGGACGGGAAGGGACAGCAGCTCGACAAGATCGTTCTGTACGCGAATGCGGAGACCGGCGTCCGGGTCCGGTTGCACACCTTCTGGCCCGGCTACTACGACCTGCCGCACAACCATCGGTGGACGTTCGCCAGCCTGGTGCTGCGCGGCGGGTTCCGCCACTACCTGTACGGCGACCAGGGCCCTGACGACGCCGTGCCGCAGGCCGCGCCGCAGGCTCTGACTGTCCGCGAGGAGCGTGCCGGAACCACGTACGCGCTGCACCACCGGGCGCTGCACGCGCTCATCGCCGAGCCGGGCTCCGTGTCGCTGGTCCTGCGTGGTCCGGCCGCCAAGGACCGGTCCTTCCTCATCGACCCGCAGACCGGCACGAGGCTGTGGCACTTCGGCGCCAGCACCGAGTCACCGGAGGCGGTACAGCGCAAGCGGATGACCCCTGCCTTGTTGCAGGACCTGAGCGCCAAGTTCCGCGAGTGGGATCTCTTCTAGAGTCGTAGCGCCACACCATCGGCGAAAACCCGTATCCGAACCCGTGTCGCCCGACACCGTGGTGCCACCCCGACTCGACGTCCGCCTGCGCCGGTTCCAGGGATCCATCCTGGCCGCCGAGTACAACGTCGACCCAGCCACCGCGCTCGACGACGCCGTCGACATCCGCGTGCCGCTGACCGATCTGCTGCCGGAACGTTACGAGTGTGCTGCTGGCCGGGTCGCTCGACCGCGGCTGGCAGCACGCCCGCAGCGACGCGATGTCTACGTCGTCACGAGGAGCCGTGGCGGTGCCGGTCCGACGGGATCGATCTCGTCATGCTCGTCCCGGACACCGTGCCTACCGACGGTGTCCGTCCCGGAGTCGTGGGACGCGATCCTGGTCGCCAGCGAGGACGTACAGCACTGACGAAAATCAACCGCCGGCCTGAGCACGGCCCGCTGACGGCAGCCGGTACACCGCGACAAACCTCCGGGCGTTCACGTCGAACGGCGCTCGGCCGAAGGTGGACCAGCGCTGGTCGCTCACCAGCCCCGCCCGCGTCGCGAGATCGTCGAGTTGGCCGGGAGTCACATAACGCTCCGTCCAGGACGAGCAGCGCAACCGCTCCCGGTCACACCTGACCCAGGTGACGTGCACGGTCTGCGCCTCGCCGTCGTGCCGGTAGATCTCGTACTCGCAACCCTCCGGCGACACCTCGGTCAGCCTGATGCCGTCTGCCCAGCGGGCCAGGCGCGAGGCGCCCGCGTGATAGGCCTCGACCACCACCCTCCCACCCGGTGCCAACAGGTCACGAGCCCGCTCGAGGAACCGCTGCTGGTCCGCCCGTGAGTCCGCGTAGAAGAACGTGTGGAAGACACAGTAGATCAATGTGTAGGTGCCACGGATCCCGGTCAGCCGGAGGTCGTTCACCAGCACCTCGACATCCGCACGTTCCACGTTGTCCGCTTTAGCGCCTAGGACCTCAAGCATCCCCGGGGAGGGGTCGACGCCGACCACCCGCAGGCCGGTCCCACTGAGGGGGATCGCGACCCGACCGGTCCCGACGCCGACTTCGAGGGCCGGGCCGGATCCGGCGAGGTCGCGCAGGAAGGCCAGTTCGTCGGCCGCGTATTCCTGGTCACCCCACAGGCGGTCGTAGTCGGCGGCAATGTCGTCGTAGAAGCGGTTCATCCCGTCGCGGGCCTGCCCATCCGGCTTCGTCCGGCGAGCTGGTGGCCCCTGCGTCGCCACCAGCTCGATCAGACGCTACCGGCTCCTGCACGTCGCCGCCAGGATCACCCGCACCGCCCGAAGAACTCTCCAACACCGCGAACTGGCCCTGGACCACCGACCTGACCAGAGCATTCAGCAACTTCGCCGCGGGATGTCCCGTAACTCGTCCGTCTGTCTGCTGAGGATGGCCGGGCAGGAGGTTCGGGTGCAGGTGATCACGGCAGCACGCCCGGAGTGGGCCCTTTTCATCGTGAGCTCCGGCTGCTGAGGCCGGGTACGCGACGCGACATGGGGGGCCGGCGCTGCCCGGACGCACCCGGACCTACCCGTCATTGCCATGCGGGGCGGACGCGCATGACCCCCCGCGAAGCAGCACCAGGCAGGCTCGCGGTACAGGCCCGCGACCGCGTCAGACTGCCGGCGCCGACGGCTCCACCTGGTAGAAGCCGTCACCGTCGAGGTACCTGGCGGTCAGGATGTCGTTCATGACCCTGCTCTCCTGCTCGTGCACCAGGTAGACGCGCATCGGGTAGGTCCAGTCGTCCACGGAACGATGGATCTGACCGCCGGGCCGGACGTTCAGCGCCAGCGCGTGGAAGCTGTCCAGCCCGCGCAACTGCTCCATCTTCGGGTAGCCGATAAGGTTGCCCGACTCCGGCGCCACCATGTTGACCAGCCCGGCATGCCGGATCAACGAGTACTCGCTGGTGGCCGCCCCTTGGAGGTCGACGGCGCCGGTATACGCGTCGACGGTCCAGTCCAGTTGGCTCGCGCCGATCGCGGCCTTCACCGGGATGTGCAGGTCCGCTCCACAGGCACGTGCGGCCGTCTCGATCAGCCGTGGCCCCTGGGGGGTCAGCTTGAGCTCGGTGTGCGCCGGCCCGTGGCGCAGCCCGAGCGCGTCGAGGACCCGGATCGTGTAGTCGGCCAGCGGGTCCTGCTCGAGCCCGTGCCGGGGCAGCAGCTGGGCGCTACCACCCAGATCGCGCACACCGTTGGCGGTGATGTGGTGCATCCTCCAGATGTCGGTGACGCGATGGATGCCGTCGAGGCTGACCGTGTTGACGATGTATTCGCCTCCGACCAGGTACTCCTGGGCTAGGACCGCGTTGTTGCGGGCTCCCAGCGCACTGTCCGTGCCGATTAGCGCGCTGAAGGCGGACTTGAGGTCATCAGCGTCGGCACAGAAATGGATGCCGTCGTTGCCGGCACTGCGTACCGGCTTCAACACCACCCGGCCGCCGAATCCGTCGTACCAGTCCAGGAGCGTGTCCAGGTCGGAAACCAGTAACTGCCCCGCGGTGGGCACACCGGCCGCTCGAACCGTCTCGAGCATGCGGTACTTGTCGCGGCGGGCACTGCCCAGCGCGGTGCCGTTGCTGCGCAGCCCGAGCCGTTCACTGAGGATGTCGGCGAGCTCGACACCGCTCTCGGTACCCGGAATCAGGCAGGCGGGCGAGTGCCGCTCCACGGCCGCGGCAGTGGCGGCAACATCGCCGTCGTGCACGATGTCAGCGATGAAGTCACCAGCCTGGAAGCTGCGCCCGTAAACCGGGTGCGGATCCGCGACGCTGCGGACGTGCACGCAGCGGAAACCACGCTCCCGGAAGATCGGGGCGAGGTCGCGGGCGCTGGAGTAGGCGTCGACTATCACCACGATGTCGCTGGTCAATGTAGCTCCAATCCGGTGTGCCAGGCGAGGAAGGCGAGCGTGTCCGCGGCGAGCGCGGCCATCCGCGTCGTTGAACGGCCCTTGTGGCCCGCGTCTGATTCGCTGCGCAACAGGATCGGCGCATCGCCGGTGGTGGCGAACTGCAATGCGGCGCACATCTTACGGGCGTGCATCGGGTCGACGCGGACATCGTTGGCGGAGACGGTGAACAGCACGGCGGGATACGCGGTGCCCTCACGGACCTGGTGGTACGGCGAGTAGCCGAGCAGCCAGCTCAGATCCTCGGGGTGCTGAGCGGAACCGTACTCGGATACCCAGAGGCTGCCCATCCCCACCCTCTCGTACCGGACCATGTCGAGCAACGGCGCCTCACACACCACGGCCCGGTACAGGTCCGGCCGCTGCACCAGCGCGCCCCCGACGAGCAGCCCGCCGTTGGACCCTCCGTACGCCCCGAGCTGAGCCGGTGTGGTCCAGCCACCGTCGATCAGGGCCTGCGCGGCGGCGTGGAAATCGTCGAACACGCGCTGCTTGTTTTCGCGCATCCCAGCCCGGTGCCAGTCCTCGCCCTCCTCCCCACCGCCCCGGAGGTTCGTCACGACGTAGACGCCGCCAGCCTCCACCCAGGCCAGGATCGACGGGTCGTACGCCGGAACCTGCGACGACCCGAAGCCGCCGTAGCCGAACAGCACGGTCGGGCGGGGGCCGGTACGGTCCAGTGGCTCGACGATCAGCATGCGAACCGTCGTGCCGTCGGCTGATCGGTAGCTCACTTGCGAGCTGAGTACCCTCGGCACGGGCACCGCACCGGGGGCGGTCGCCCACAGGCCGGTGCTGCCGTGGCGGGCGTCGTACCGCAAAGTGGCGCCCGGTGAGGTGGAGTCGGTGTACGAGAACCACACCTCGTGGCCGCCCTCAGGCCGTTCGAAGAGGCCGGAGATCGATCCGATGCCGGGCGTCGCGACGGTGCCCAACTGTTCGCCGGTTTCCAGATCGTGCACGGTGATCTCGTTGACGGCGTGCCGCGTCCAGCCCACCACGAGCAGCGGCCGGTCGAGTTCCGGACCGTCCAGGATGGCGAAGTCGGTGAGCACCGCCTCGGGGTCCTCGGACACCAGGTCCTGCCACGCCTCATAGCGCAGGTCCGCTGGGGAGGCGACACAGAGCCGGGAGCGCGGGGCGTCCCGGTCGGTGAACAGGTACGCCCGGCCGTCGCGGCACATGTACACCCCGGTGTCCGCGTCGACACCCACCTGAACGGGACGCAGCTGTGGTGCCTCCGGGCCGGCCACGGTGAGGTCACCCAGCCATACGTCGCTGCGGTTCTCGGTGCCCTGTGACGCGCCGAGGCTCAGCCAGTGGCCGTCCGCGCTGACCAGAATTCCGTAATCGGTGGTGTCGGGCATTCCGTCGCCGAACACCACGACGTCGTTCCGGTCCGGATCCGTGCCCACCCGGTGCAGGTGGACCCGTCGGGACGTGTCCCCGGGCCGGCGGCGGACGTAGTAGTAGGCGGTGCCGTCCGGGAGCCAGGCGAGGGCGCCGTGCCGGACCCCGCCGATCGGGCCCTCCAGCTCCGTGCCGGTGGCGACATCCACGACGTACAGGAACGATTCCTCGTCGCCGCCCCGGGAGGTCTTGTACGCGAGCCGGTCACCCAGCGGGGCCACGTACCACGATTCGAGGACGGTGAGGCCGGTCGGATCGAGGAGCAGCGGATCGAGGAGCACCCGCTCCGCCCCGGACGGATCCACGGTCAGCAGCACGGGGCGTTCGGCATCGGGCATCCGGCGGGTGAAGAACTGGTGCTCTCCCCGCCAGACCGGAGCACTGACCGTACCTGTTCCCAGCAGCGTGGTGATTCGGCGGCGCACCGCCGCCCGTCCCGGTAGCCGGCTCAGAAAACCCTCGCAGAGCTGATCCTGGGCAGCGAGCCAGGATCGGCTCTGCTCGCACTGGGCGTCCTCCAGCCAGCGGTACGGATCCGCCACCCTGTACCCATGGAGCAGATCGATCCGGTCATCCCGGTGGGCAGGGGGATATTTCCTGGCCAACACTCACTCCTGGGGAATTCGCCGGTAGCGGTGACACCCGATCACCTCGTGACGCCGGGTTCGGATCGGTCGTCAGGCAGCGTTCGGAAGCGGCCTCCGGCGAAGACCAGCGGACCGTGTCCATCGTCCGGGTCGGCGGTGGCGAAGGACAGCACCCGGGCCAGCACAATGGAGTGGTCACCGGCGGTGATGAGCCGCTCGACCCGGCACTCGAGCCAGGCGTGCCCCTCCTCGAGCAGCGGCGCGCCGGTTTCCTTGCCCTGCCGCCAGGCATGCCCGTCGAACTGGGCCTGCCCCAACGCACGGTGCCGGTCTGCGAAGTGCATTGCGGCGTCCCGCTGCGCTGCCGACAGGATGGTGATGCCCAGCGGCGAGTCGGCCTCGAGGAGCGCATGCAGCCGCGCGGTGCGGTCGATGCAGATCGACACGAGCGCCGGGTCGAGGGAGACGGTGACGAACGAGTTCACCGTGGCGGCGTGCGGGACCAGACTTTTGAGGGTGGAGACGACGGTGACTCCGGTGGCGAAGGTACGCCCGGCCGCTCGGACCAGCCCGACCCGCCGTTGCGCCTCCGCCTCCGCCTCCACGTCCCTGCCGGTCGGCGCCGGTTCAGGCTGTGCGGGGGCGGTCGCGGTCACCGGCGTCCCGGCGCCGAACCGGCGGGACGCGACCTGGCCGATCAGTGCCGAGATCAGTGCCGTGCCGGCGCCCAGCAGCAGGAGCACGGTGAACGAGTGGTGCGGCGGACCGAACGCGGTGAGGCCCAGGAACAGCAGCACGCTTACCGTCACGCCGGCGAAGGTGCCCAGAGTGAACAGGCCGGACGCCCGGCCCGCCCGTTCGACCGGTTCGTCGGCCAGGATCCTCGCCTGGAACACCACCGCGAACACCTGGCCGGCGAGAAGCATGGTGGTGCTCGCGAGCACCGCGATCCAGGCGGTCGTCACGAAGGTCATGCCCACCAGCGACACCGCCACGGCCACCGCGGCGAGGATCCCCGGGCGCAGCCCGTGACCGCGGCTCACCCGTCCGGCGAGCGTGGAGCCGATCACCGCCCCGACCCCGTTCGCCAGGTTGATCACGCTGAGCCAGGTGGCGCCGCCGCCGAGGTAGTTCCGCGCGACCACGTTCGGATAGACGTTGATGACCCCCGCCCCGGCGTTGAGTGCGAAGACGGCAGCCAGCAACCACCTGCTGCTCAGGGCGAGCCGGACGAGCAGCAGCGCGGACACCACGAAGGTCACGATGTCCAGCATGATCAGTGTCGGCAGGTTGCTGATCTGCAACATCAACGGCGCCGAGGCAGTGCCCAGAACAAACATGAGCCAGTCGATCCGGGTCACCCCGGCGAGAGCTGCGGGCAACCCCTCGGTGGGCAGGGTCTGCCGCAGGTAGGCAGTCTGCGATGCGGTGAACAGCGGCGTGAGCAGGCTCAGCACGGCCATCGCGGCGATGGTCGCCCCGGTGGTCACGGCACCCCCGGCAACGGTGGTGGCGAGCAGGATGCACAGCGTCAGGGCGCGCAGGATGTCCAGCCCGATCAGCGTGCGCCGGGTGTCCCGTCGGTCGGCCAGTGGGGCCAGCACCCGCGAACCCACAAGGATCGGCAGATACACCAGAGCGATCACAGTGGTGAGTAGCGCCGCAGAACCGTGGCTCTGGTTGTAGGCGAAGTAGACGACCCCGGTGCGGAACAGCCAGTTGCCAAACTGGCTGACCGCGTATGCCGACAACAACGTCCGAGGCGGGCGTACTCTCCCCGGCGCGGTGGGCAGGACCTCGGCGTGCATCAGACCGCTGCAATGCCCGGCGTCTTGGTTACCTGCTCGCGCAGATCGGCGACCTCGGTGGCGTCCGCGCCCCCTTGCGCGGCAAGCTCGACGTCGGCCAGAGCGCCGGCCGTGTCACCGAGCTCGTGGCGCAGCAATGCCCGGTTGTAAACGTAGTCCGGGTCGTCGGAGAGACGCACGGCGGCGTCGAGGCACTCGAGAGCCTCCGCCTTCCGCCCACCGGTGTGCAGCACGTGGGCCAGGTTGTTCCATGCCTCGGTGAGCTTGTCGTCGTAGGTGAGCGCCGTGCGCAGGCTCTCTTCCGCCTCCTGGATGCGCCCGAGCTCCAGCAACGTCAGGCCGCGGTTGGTCCAGGCGAGAGCGTTGCGGGGGTTGTGGTAGACGGCAGCGTCCAGGCTCTGCTGGGCTTCGGCGAACCGGCCCTGCTTGAGCTGGAGGATGCCGAGTCCCAGATGGGCGCGCGCCTCGTCGGGATTCAACTCCACGGCCCGCCGGAAATCGGTCTCCGCAGCGGCCGAGTCAGCCATGCGCACGTACATCTGCGCGCGGTTGAGGTGTGCCTCGTAGTACGGCGGGCACAGGGCGATGGCCCGCTCGTAGTACTCGATGGCCTCATCGAATCGGTCGATGCGCTGGAGCATGTTGGCGAGATCGTTCGCGTATTCCCCGTAGTTCGGGTCGAGCGCGATGGTCTGCTGGTACACCTCGTACGCCTTGGTGTAGTCCTTGAGCATCTCGTGGATCTGGGCGGTGTTGTAGACCAGGATCGACTGGTGCAGCGCGAACCGGTCGTCGCCGTAGATCTCATGCATCCGTTCCATGCCGTCGGTGCACAGCTTGAGTGCCTCGTCCATGCGCTTCTGCCGCGCCCGGATGTACGCCAGTGCGTTTTCCGCGAACACCTTGATGTACTCGTACTTCGGGTGGTCGCGGAAATCGGTACTGATCTTCTCGAGGTTCAGCAGAGCGAAACGCTCGGCCGTGACGAGATCCGGGGGCGACTGGTACCGGCCATGCGCCATGCTCTGTGAATAGAGCACGGTCGGGGTGTACAGGCTGTGCGGGAAGTGCTGGTAGAACGTGTCCAGGTAGGAGATCGACACATGCGCCAGGCCGAGTGAGTACAGCACGAACGCCATGCGGAGATAGACCAGGTTGTGCGTCTGTCCCCCGCCGGGCAACGTGCGCAGCTGCGAGTTCGCCCAGAATCGCGAAAACAGATCGAACCAGGTGTTGTAGAGCCCAATCTCCTGCAACGAGATTGACAGCGGTGCGAGCGCGACCACCTGGTCGGAGGCGTCCCGCAGGCTGAGGTGGTGGACCGGGTGCAGGACCTCCTCCTGCTGGTCGGCCAGCTCGGCGATGACCTCCCGGTGCATCCGCTCGCGGGCACCTTCGTCGTAGGTCTCGTAGTTGCGCCGCGCGATCGGGTCGTCGTCGGCGCAGTGGCCCTGGACGTACTCCTGGAGCAGGTCGTACCGGCGGCGTTCGCCGAGCAGACTCAGGCACAGGTCGATGTGGGTCTCGAAGGTCAGGTAGCCGGGCAGCGACACGTTGACGTCGGCGCAGCGCAGCAGCGCCGACAGGCGAGCCGGACGGCCCTGCGACAGCCGCCACAGGTTGTCGAGCTGCTTCGGCGCGGGCGACTCGAATCCCCAGGACTCGATGAGTTCGCGCGCCTCGGGACGTGACAGCGCCGGAAGCGAGATCTGAACGCTGTGCTCGGCCAAGCCGACGTCGAGATCGCGGTTGACCAGCAGCACGACTTTCAGGTTCCGGCCCAGCGTACGACGCCGGGCCATGATGTCGAGGAATTGCGTGACGGTCGGTGACAGCTCGTCGGCGTTGTCGATAATCAGCGTGCAGGTCTGCCCAGTGGTGGCCAGGTAGCTGTCGAGGAATTCGTAGACGCCGTTGAGCAGCTTGCCCTGGTAATCGTGGTAGTAGAAGCGGGTCCGCTCATCCCGGCCCGCCACGCCGGTGAGATCCTTGGGCATCCGGAACGCCGGTGACTGCCGGTGCGGGAAGATGCGCTTGAGCGACTGCTCGGCGGCGGACACCAGGTCGGGGTGGTCCGTCTCGGCGGTGGCGATCGCGTGATCGACCAGTGGTTGCAGGCCGGACAGATATCCGTGCGTCAACCGGTTGCCGTCTGCGGTCAGGACCAGGTGCCCGGGCCGGTGATCCGGCTCGAAGTCGCGCCAGGCGCGCACCGTGTCGAGCTTACCGCTGCCGTCCGGAGCGGTGACCGCGAGGAACATCGCGCCACCGGGATTCTCCGAATCCAGGTGGTCATGAGCCTCGTTCAACGCCGCGAAGAAACCGCGGCGCACGCGGGAATGTGTAAAGGTCATGTCGGATCTCCTGACATTCGGGAACCTTCTCCCAGGCCAGAATGGGGGGCCACGCATCGCGGGCCCCCCATTCCATTCGCCTTAGCTGGCGACGTACGGCGTGGTGGTGCGGACGGTCTCCTGCTTCTCAGCAACCTTAACCTTCATTGTTTCACCTCCTGCCACGAATCGTGCAATCCACTTTGGAGCGGATTGGTCATTGCCTATTATGAGGTCGGCCATAGGGGGTGTCAACAGGGCGTTGAGCAGGACTTATCCGCGTCTTCGGAGCTTGCCGGCATTGACATAAATCTGGCCGTGTGATGAGTGAAACAAATCGTTGCGAACCGGCAGCGAGTCCTGTATCAAGGGCTAAGCAATGCGACATGAGCGTGCTTAAAACAACTCCCGAGATCGAGTCGGCGAACACCAGGTCACCCAGCAAACGCATTGACCGAAATAAATTGTCTATGGTAGGCTCTCGCCGCTCTGTCAGAGCAAAGCCCGCCCGACTGCTGCGCGGAACGCGGCGGTGTGATCCACCGGAGCGTCGCCCGCCCGTCCAGGGATGTGATGGGAGAACCGGGCTGCGTTCGCGTCGGCCATGTGCCGCCAGCCGCGCAGTGACATGCGTTCCGTGAGCGGGCTGCCATCGATCGTGGTCAGGCAGACGAACGGGACACCACCCGCCGTGCCGAGCGGACGCAGGCCGTGCCCGGCGCACCAGGAGCGCAGGCCGTCGTCCAACTCGAAGCGGACGCGATTGAACACGCGCCCGTCCGCGGCGGTGAGCGCGGCCGTCAGCCGGCGCAGTTGGTCGAGCGACTGGGCGCCGCTCTCTGCGATGGCGAGGGCGGCATGGACCGGTTCCAGCTGGGGAACCTCCCGCCGCACGAGCACGATGCCGGCGCCGACGCACAGGCCGAGGTGCTTGTGCGTCGGCGCCACGACGACATCTGCCGCGCCCAGCAGGGATGCAGTCAGGCAGGTGCCGAGTGACTGGGCGGCGTCGACGAGGACGGTCCGGCTGGCGCCGCCACCCAACGGGTCGACCGCGCCCGTCACCGGTGACACATGGGTGCGGAACTCCCATGTCGCCTCCGAGTCGTCGGCGGGCAGGATGGCGGCGTACGGCGGGTAGTGCTGCGACCCGAGGCCGCGGCTGCCGATCCGGTGTCCCGCCCGGGTGGCGGCCCACCACACGGCGAGCAGGCCTGCGGTGGTGTTGTGGGTGAGGTACCCGATGAACCGGTCGGCGCCGAGATCCCGGACAAGCGTCTCCGTCGCCGTACGGCGCAGCCGGGCGGCCGCCGCGAAGTAGTGCCGGTCGCCGTCCGTCTCCTCGAGCGCCGGATGCAGCGCGGCGGCATCCAGCGCGCTCATGACGGGCCTATCGGGATCCGTGCCTGTGCGACCGCCGCGCGCAACATGGCGGCGACGCTCGTGTCCTCGGCGGCCACCCGGCTGATATGACCGGCGTACTCCAGACCGGGCAGGCCGTCACCCACCACGACGCCCCGATCCGCCTCGGCGAGCAGGATCTGATCGTTCGCGTCGTTACCGAAGGCAACCACCGGCCCGTGCACAGCCGGCAGGATCATCGACAGCGCAAGTGCCTTGGTGGCGCCAGTCGATGTCACGTCGAGGACCCCGCCGGCGTGCGGGAACAACTCCAGCCCGGGACCGGCCAGATCACGCAACCCGTTCAGCAGCGTCTCGTTACCGACGGTGTCGACGGCCAGCTTGACCGCTCCGTGGCATTCGGGCTCCTCACCGGCCTCCAGGTCGATCCGGTCCGGGTAGCTCATCCACGGAAACCCGCCTCCGCGGACCTGGAACCGGTCGCCGAAATCCACCCAGTAACCGATCTCCGTGCGGTCGAGGTGGGCCACGAGCGCGCGGAGCCGGTCGGGGGGGAGCTGGATCCGCCGCTTCACGGTGCCGGCGGCGACATGAACGCCACCGTTGCAGCAGAGCAACTCGGCGCGGTCGGCAAGTGGACCGACCAGTGCGCGGACCCCGCGCGGTGCCCGCGAGGTGGCGAGCACGAGCCGGATGTCGTCGCGCGCCGCGATCTCGTTCAGCGCCGCGGACACGGCTGCGCCCGGCGGCCGGTTCTCGAAGGCCAGGGTGCCGTCCAGATCGGCGACCAGGACAAGGTCACCGACCGGTTCCGGCCGGTGGCGCGACCGCAACAGCCCTTCGGCGAGCAGTCGCGGCACCACCTGCTCGCCGAAAACCGATCCGAGACGTATGCCGTCCGAGGCGTAATCGGCGTCAATCCAGGCGACTTCGTCGATCTCCTGCGCAGGCTGGGCGGTGCCATCAGCCTCAGCAAGATAGACCCGAATGCGCACGTCCGTCGCGGTCTCCAGCGCCGAGCCGGCGGTGTACTCGCCCCACGGCTCGGCGGCGCGCAAAGTGAGCCCGGCCTCCTCACGCAGTTCGCGAGCGAGGGCCACCTCGTCAGTCTCGCCCGGCTCCGGTTTGCCGCCCGGCGAGATGAAAATCGGGGTACCGCGTTTGCGAACCACCAGGAGAAGGCCACCGCGGAGGACGACCGCGGCGACCTTCACAATGGTGTTGCTCACGCGGCGACCGGCTTACGCTCGTCCCCGCCGGGCAGAAGGCGGCTGCGGCCGGTCAGGAAACCGATGATGTCGCGCGAGAGCTCCTCCTTGGCCATCAGGTACGCCAGGATCGTCTCGTCGGACGGGGTGGTGAAGCTGTCCGCGAAGATCGAGACTCCCTCCAACGACTTGGTGGAGAGGCCGAGCTGGAGCAACCGGTACTTGACGTCGTGTTCCGAGGTGGCGAACTCATAGATCGGGCTGCGGTACTCCAGGCCGTACTCGGCGATGAACTTGTCGAAGTACGCCCGGGCAACCCCTCGCTGCTCCGGGTACTCCTGCTGGTAGGCGGCGATGCCGTCGTTCACCAGCGTGATGCCGTTGCGCAGGCAGTAATCGATGACGTGTGCGTGGATGGCGATCTTCTCGCCGAGCAGGACCAGGTTCTTCTCGTACTTGAGGATGTCCTCCTCGATCGACTCGATGGCGATCGAACGGAACGCCCCGCTGATGTCCTGCACCACGTGGGTCACCACCAGGTCGCCGAAGCGGGCCCGCAGTTCCTGAACACGCAGGGCCAACGCCTCACGGCGCAGCGAGCAGCCACTGTTGGCAGTGAACAGGTGCACGGGGATGCCCTGGAGCATTAGGCTGCACGCCGCGAGAGTGCTGTCGCGCCCTCCGGTGAACATGACGAGCTGAGGGGCTGGCGAGTCGTAGTTCATCTTGAGTCCTTCGTGAGGGGTGCTAACTCCGCGTCGCCGCTATGGGGACGAGGGGACGGGCGAGGTGGAGCAGGGCGGCGGCCGACGACGAACGCCGCCAAGCCGCCAATCACCAGGAAGGCCGCGGAGACGAACATGCCCACCGCAACGTCGGTCGCCCGTCCTGGTGCGGGCACTACCCCGGTGGCGGTGGCCAGGGCGAGCCCCAGCGCGCCACCGACGTTCTGGAACATGACAAGAAAAGCGGAGGCCACGCCGCGATGAACGACCGCGACGTTGTCCACCGCGCCGATCGAGGCAGCGGGATAGCACATGGCGACGCCAACGCCGATGACCACGATGGCCGGGAGGATGCCGGTGGCGTAGGAACGGTCCATTCCGACCAACCCGAGGTACGCGAGGCCACCGGTGATCAAGGCCATGCCGACCATCAGCACCCGTGCCGCGCCGACCCGGGTCACCAGGCGGGCGCCGAGGGCCGCGGCAGCCGCGTTGGCGATGCTCTGTGGCACCAGCGCCAGCCCGGCACCGAACGCGTCGTAGCCCCGGTCGGTTTGCAGGGCCAGGCTGATCAGGTACATCGAGGTAACGATGGCAGCGAAGACTGCGGCCAGCGCCAGGCAGTAGGCGATCACCCGGCGGGAACCCAGTACGTCGACCGGGATGAGGCGACCGGTGCGAGTGGTGCGGTGCCGGTAGAAGAGGGCGCAGGCGGTGGCACCGGCAAGTTGGAGCGCGATCCACATCGGAGCCGTGGTGCCGACGCCACCCACCGCGCTCATCAGCAGCATCAGCGCGGCGGTGAGGGAGAACGCGCCGACGATGTCGGCCTTGCCCTCGGAGTCGACGTCGGCCGGCGCCAGTCGCAGGGTCACCAGCAGCACCACGATGGTGAGCGGGAGGTAGAGCAGGAAGCTGAGACGCCAGCCGAGGTCCGTGACGACCAGGCCGGGCACCACCAGGCCCAACGAGAACCCGATCGAACCCATGGCGCTGAAGATGCCGATCGCCCGGTTCCGCTTCGGCCCGGGCGACAGGCCGGTGGTGATCAGCGCGAGAGCTGCGGGAGTGCTCAGCGCCGCTCCCGCGCCCTGAATCACCCGGCCGAGGACGAGCGTCCAGCTGCCGGCCGCAGCGGCGCAGACGACGCAGCCAAGGCTGAACAGCAGAATCCCGGCCTGGAACACGCGGCGCTTGTCATGGATGTCGACCAAGCGCCCGGCCACCGGCAGGAACGCGGCGTAGGCGACCAGGAACGAACCGGCGACGAGTTGGAGCTGTGTGCCGGTGAGCCCCAGATCGTCACGGATGGCACCGACCTGCACGTTGATGCTCGACGCACTCATGCCCTCCACTAGGAGCGCCGAGCAGATTGCCAGCGTCATCAGTAAGGACAACGTCGGAGTACCTGAGTGCGGCCGGCTATTTCCGGTCATGATTGTAGGATTTCCCCTGTTCTATGCCGGGCCAGCATGGGGCACCGACGGAAGCCGCCGGGCCATTCTCTGATCCGTGGCGTCATTGCCGTTAACAAATGCCCAGCTATTCCCCGGCAAGCCGAACTCACGGCTTCAGTGAAGGAAATTACACCCCTCCCTGCTAGCCGTGCGTATCACCGGCGCTGACAGACGGTATCACTGCCGTGGTTAGGTTTGTTGTCCCCTTCGTCCGACCACTCGTGTCTCCGCAAACACAGTGGAGGTTGACCTGCGTAGATGCTGCCGGTGGACAGGGGAGGCAGACGGAGGCCTGGTTGCCGGAGGTACCTGGGCGCCGCGCACCGGTGGGTCGGCGTGGGGATCGCGTGCGTTCGTGGTGCCGGGCGGGATCGCGGGCGTCGGGCACTCATCAGAGCCCCGTACCCGCACCTGGACCCGTCGCACGGGCTATGAGCTGGTAACTCTCGGCTCGAGCTGACGATCGGCGACACGGTCGGCCTCATGTCGGATCGCGGCGGCGGCGCCGATGGGCCGACTCGTTGCCGACTCAGCCGCATGCCGGACGTCGTCAACCGCTTCCCCGGATCGCTGGCGAAGCTCCCCCACCCAAGGTCAGCTCGTGACCCGCGCCAATCGTGCGACACCCGAAGATCGAGCTTCCGACGTTGCGGAACTGAATGCCGGGTGGCGATTCATCCCAACCCTCAACCTTCCCCTCAGGACACGCGACAGGCACGGCGATCCAGGGAATATGAGATCAATATTCCCGACACCTGCCCAGATCCGCCCCGGAACCACCACCCCGTGCACCGTCGCCCCTCGAACGTAACCGTCCGGATGGGATTGTGGCTGTGACAGCGGGACCGGCACCGACAGGTCCGATCCGCTGGGACCTTGTCTCTCCGGCCCAGCTCGGCACTCTTCTCGACGCTGTCCCCGAGCCCGATCTATGGTTCCTACCCGAACTGCTCGAGTGTGCCGGCAAGGTCGTTGCCCGCAGCGCCGACGCGGACCTCTACTTCGTCGGCCGCTCCCCCGACAGTATCTTCGACCTGCTCAGCGGCGCGCTGGCCGCCACCACGTGGCGCGACCGCTGTCACCGACTCATCCTGTCACTGTGGAGCGATCCGGATGCGCTGACCCCGGCGCAGGTCACCCAGTTCCGTAGCAACCTCAGCCACCTGGGAATCACCCCGCACGGGCTGGCCCGCCGCCAGCGTCCGGTGGCATTCGTCGACCTCGTCTACGGCGGCCGCACCTACGAGAACCTGTTTTATCTGCTTCGACGCTGGATCAGCGAGGAGAGGGCCGCCTGGTCGGTGATCCGTACGAAGGTGCGGTTCATCGGCATCACCGCCCGCACAAAGACCAGCCCGAACACCTGGTGCTGGTACCAGGCTGCCCCATGGGCTACCGCCTACGGCCGCTCGCCCGAAGGGCGAGCCGGGCTTGCCGCCGCGATAACCGGCGAACCCACCATGCGCCAGCCGTGGGTACGGTCGCTGGTAAACGAACTACGCCGGCCAATCACCACCCGTCAGACCTGACCAGTTCCAACCCTGCCCTGAACCAGCAAGTCGTGCACAAGCCCGAGAGCGGGCCGACCGCCCCAAATCATCGATGAGCGTCCGCCGGACGGGATCGGCCAGAGCCGCCACGTGACGCCCTACAGGCACTCCGCCGGCAGGCGTCCAGGCCCAGGTAGGTTTCGCGGCGGGCTGCGCCGTAGTCGGCGGAGTACGTCCGGGGCGGATCTGGTGGCCCACAGCCTGGACAATCCGCTGGTGACGGCACACGATAGACCGATGCCGCTCCAGGAGGGTTTTCGGGGGCAGCGATTGGCTTCGGTGCCCCGTCCAATCGTCGCCGAGGCGCTGCGGCGCCCAATCACCGGGCGGCTCCTCGTCACCGACGCCGGGTATTACCCGGATGCCGCCGACCACCGGATGCATCGCCCTCGGGGCACGCCCGAGGTGATCCTGATCGTGTGTGCCACGGGCTCGGGCTGGGCACGCGTCGGGTCGGGCACGCACCGGATCGGAGCTTGGCAGGCGCTGGTGATCCCCCGTGGCGTCGCACACGAGTACGGTGCCGACGAGCGAGATCCCTGGACGATCTGGTGGGCGCATCTGATGGGTTCGGACGTATCGATGCTGATGGACTGCATGGAGGCCACCACCGAGCGGCCCGTGGTGCCGGTGCGGGCCATCGGTCGAGCGGCGGCGCTGCTGGACGAGATCGTCACCGGCCTGGAGCGCGACCAGTCCCCCATCCGTCTGGTGGGCGCGGCGGGAACGGCGTGGAAGCTACTGACCCAGATCAGCGTCGATCGGCTACTTCCCGAGCCGGGAGACGCGCTGCAGCGCGCCATGAGCTACCTGGCCGAACGGCTCGACAGTAATGTGAAGGTGCCCGAGCTGGCGCGGCTGGTGAGGGTGTCGCCGTCGCATCTGAGCACCCTGTTTCGCAGGGCGACCGGCGGCGGGGTGTTGGCTCACCACACCGCGCTGCGCATGGCGAGGGCGCGCCAGTTGCTCGACACGACGGGTGCGACGGTCACCGAGATCGCGTCCGAGATCGGCTTCGACGACGCCTTCTACTTCTCGCGGGTTTTTCGGAAGCACCACGGGATGAGCCCGAGCGGTTTCCGCCGCCGCCATGGCGGCTACGAGGTCGCCAATGATGCTGCCTTCGAGGTGTGACCGAATGCGCTCGGTGAGGCTGCGAGCGGGCACATAGCTCTGTCGTGTCGGGCGGCCCGGTGCGGCTGGGAGGTCCGTCCGGATACTGGCGTGGTATCCGGACGAACCAGGACCGCTGGTCGATACCCGCGTTCGGCGCCGCCCGACAATGGTTCAACCTTTCAGGCCGCTGCTGGCGATGCCGGAGAAGAACTGCCGCTGCAGCGCCAGGAAGATGAGGATGAGCGGCAGCGACGCGACGAGGGCGCCGGCCATGAGGGTCGGGTAGTCGGTTCCGAACTGGCCCTGGAGGCCGGCCAGGCCGACGGTGATGGGGCGCTTGTCACCGCGCGGGGTCACGATGAGTGGCCAGAGCAGATCGTTCCAGGAGTAGAGCGAGGTGAGGACGGCCAGCGCCGCCATGGTCGGGCGGGCCATGGGGAGCATGACGTACCAGAACGTCCTCAGGGGCCCGGCGCCGTCGAGCCGGGCGGCCTCTTCGAAACCGGCGGGGATCGACATGAACGCCTGCCGCATCAGGAAGATCCCGAAGGCCGAGAACATGCCCGGGACCGCCAGGGCGGGAATGGTGTCGAGCATCCCGAAGTCCCTGATGATCTCGAACTGTCCGATGAGGAACAACTGGCTGGGCACCATGAGCATGGCGATGAACAGCCCGAACAGGAGCCGGCGTCCGGGGAACCGGAGCCGGGCGAACGCGTAGCCCGCGAGCGCGGAGACGGCGAGCTGCCCGATCACGCGGAGGACGAGCGCGGACACGGAGACGGTGAGCTGCGCCCAGAAGGGCACCGAGCCGAAGAACGTGGCGAAGGCGCCGGAGGTCGGGGCCTCGGGCAGGAACGTCGGCGGCATCTGGGAGGCTTCGCGGTTGGACTTGAACATGGTGAGCAGCTGCCAGACGAACGGCGCCACCATGACGACCGCCGCGACGCCGAGGAGAAGGTGGATGACCCACTCGCCGTGGCGGGCGGCCTTCGATCCGGCTGTGGCGCGCTCCCCGCGCCTGCTACGCAGCATCCGATCAGTCATAGAACACCCACCGACGTTGCAGGCGGAACTGGACCAGGGTCGCGGCCATGATCACCATGAGTAGGACGATCGCGATCGCGGCCCCGTAGCCCTGGTCGAACTGCACGAAGGCCTTCTCGTAGAAGAGGTAGACGATGGTCTTCGAGTCGGCCAGGGCGGTGTTGTTGACGCTGCGGAGCATCACGAAGATCAGGTCGAACATCTGCAGCGCGGAGATCACCGTCAGCACAGTCACCAGAAACACGCTCGGCGACAGCAGTGGCAGGGTGATCCGGAAGAACTGGCGTATCCGTCCCGCCCCGTCGAGCGAGGAGGCCTCGTACAGGTCCTGCGGGATCGACTGGAGTCCCGCTCCGAGGATGATGAGGTTGATGCCGAGGCTCATCCAGATGCCGACGACACCGACCGCGTAGATCGTGAAGGTCGCATCGGCGACCCAGTACTGCCCGGGGATGCCGACCAGGGACAGGACGTAGTTCAGCAGGCCGAAGTCGCCGTTGTAGATGAAGCGCCAGACCATGCTGACCGCGACGGGCAGCGTCACGACCGGTAGGAAGAACAGGACGCGGTAGAAGGCGCGGCCGCGGCTGACCTGCTCGATGAGCGCGGCGAGCACGATCGCGACGGGAACGCCGAGCAGCAGGATCGCGGTGTAGAGCGCGGAGTTGCGCAGGGCCTGCCAGAAGAGCCCGTCGCCGAGCAGCTCGGTGTAGTTGTCGACTCCGGTGAACGTCCCGGGCCCGAAGGCCGGAACGTCCATGAAGCTCTTGCCGAAGGTGGTGAGGAACGGCCAGACGTAGAGGGCGACGAGGCCGATGAGCGCCGGGGCGATCATCAGGTAGCCCCATCCGGGTGAGGGCAGCACTCCTCCCCCGCGGCGGCGCGTACGCCGCCGCGGGGAAGGAAGGGCGACGTCGGTGGTCACTGCGCGAGGACCTTGTTGATGGCTGTGTTGTACGCCCGGGCGGCGTCGGCAGCGCTCTGCTTGCCTTCCCACGCCGGGGCGAGGTACTGGCTCTCGAGGCCGGTCCACTTGGCAGCGTCACCGGCGATCGGCAGTGGCACGGCATAGTCCACGGCGTCGACGAAGACCTTCAGGTTGAACTCGGGCATCGCGTCGAGCCAGCCCTGCTGGGTGCCCTGGTAGGCGGGCAGCACCGCGCCGCTCTTGGCCTGGATGGCAGCCGCGTCCTTACCACTGGCGAAGATGAGGAATTCGGCGAGTTCCTTGGGGTGCTTGGTGCCGGCGTATCCGGCGTTGAGGATGCCGCTGATCATCGTGGCCCGTTGCTTCGCCTTCGGCAGCGGCGCGACGCCGACGTTGGGGCGCAGCGCCTGGTCGCCGTAGAGGCGTTGGGCCCAGAAGGAGCCGGAGAAGTACATGGCGACCTTCTGGTCCATGAACATCTGCACCGCTTCGGTGTCTGAGAGCTGCTTGAGCGTCGGCGAGAGACCGTCGGCGTGCATCTGGGTCCAGAACTGCAGACCGGAGACGGCCTCCGGGCTGTCGATGGCAGCCTTGCCGTCGGCGCCGATCACTGTGCCGCCGGCCTGGTAGATGCTGTTGTAGTAGCCGCCCTGGCGGTCGATCGGGGCGGCGATGCCCCACACGCCGGCGGCGGGGTTGGTGAGTTTACGGGCGGCCTCGCGCGCGTCGTCCCAGCTCCAGCTGTCGTTCGGGTAGGCCACACCCGCCTTGTCGAAGAGGGCCTTGTTGAACCAGATCCCGTTCGTGTCGAAGTCCTTTGGCAGGCCGAGCAGCTTGCCGTCGACGTCGTACAGGTCAAGGACGGCCTTGGGATACGCGGCCAGGTCGACGCCGGCCGCCTTGACCGCGTCGGTGATGTTGAGCAGTTGGTTGCCCTTGGCGTAGGCGGGGAACTGGTCGGCGAGCATCCAGAACGCGTCTGGTGCGGTGCGTCCTGCAGCCCCGACCTGCAGGGTGGACCAGTATTCGGGCCACGGCAGGACCTGGACCTGGACATCGATGTTCGGGTGCTTGTCCTCGAATGCCCTGGCGATCGCCTCCATGGCCGGCTTCTGGTCGTCGCTCCAGGTCGCGTAGCTCAAGGTGACCTTGCCGTCGCCTCCGGCGCTACTGCATCCGGTGGCGGCGAGGGTGACCAGCAGGGCCGCGGCGGCGACCCATCTCTTGCCGTTTGGCATGGTTTCTCCTTGGTGGGTGGTCGAGCGTCAGTGCTCGACCGGGGTGGTGGCGATGTCGTGGTGCAGGTGGAGGCGGCCCGACGCCCAATCAACATGGGCCGGCTCCGGGTGATTGGGCAGGGTGTCCGCGCGCAGGCTCAGCGTGACGGCGCCGGGGATGCCGACGTCGATGTCGCGCGGAGGTTCGCCTGAGCGCACGTCGGCGCTGAACAACTCGACCCCGTCCGCGTGCACGCTCATCCGGGCGGCGGTCCCAGGGGTTTCGTCGTCGATGCCGATGCGGGCGGTGAAGCGGCTGACCGAACCGCCCAGGTAGAGCTCGATCCGCGACGGCGTGGACGCGCCGAACCCGTCGTCGAACTCGGTGCCCGCGATACGCATGCGGCGGCCGTCGCCCGGGTTACCGCCACCGTTGCTCTGGTCGCGTTCGATCGGGCCGCTCTCGTTCTCGAACGCGACCATGGTCAGCGCCGACAGGCGATGGGAGCCGGGCGTCAAAGGTCGGAACAGGCGGGCGTGCGCCACGACCGAGATGGCGTCCTCGCCCGGTGTCTCGACCGTGACCACGCCGGCGCGACCGGGTGCCAGGGCGGCGGGCGCGAAGACCTTCCAGCGGTCACCGTCGAGGTACTGCGCCGACCAGCCGGGCGGTGGCACCAGGCGTCCGTCGGCGCGCAGGATGGCCGCGCCGTCCGGGCCGAGCAGTTGCACAGCCGGGTCCACCCGGGGGGCGGCCTGCTCGGGCCGTGCGACGGCTCGGTGCAGCCGGTCCCCGCGGGCGGCGACGATGGCGACGAAACCGCCGTTGTCGGCCACCTCGACGACCAGCTTGTCGTCGACGGGTCGCCGGTGGGAGGTCAGGCCGCCCTCGGCGCCGTCGCCGACGATCCACGCGTCGGCCGGCCCGAGCGCCATGCGGTCGAGGGGGACGGTGAGACGGCGCGCCGGCCCGGTGGCGATGCCGCCGATGAACCAGCGGTCGCCGGATCGGCGGGCGATCACGGCCTCGTGGTCGGGGTCACCGGCGAGCAGCACCGTCTCGTCCCACACGGGCGCGATTTCCGCGAGGAACCGCGCGGCGTCCGCCCTGGCGAGGTAGGCGTCGACGTCGTCAGCGAAGTGGGTGATGCCGCACTCGAACGCGACGCTGAGCGCCAGCTCATGGCCGTCGCTCGTGGTCCGCCCCGGCGCGCCGAACGCCACCGGCGTGTAGTCCATCGCCCCGACCACGTTGCGGGTGAACGGCTGGATCACGTTGTGCGCGGCGGTCAGGGGCGTGTCCTGGTAGAAGACGTAGTACTCGCTGCCGCGGATCGCTTCGTAGCCGACGACCTGCGGCCAGGTTCGCGCCCATCCGCGCGGGATGACCGAGCCGTGGAAGTTCACGTGCAGACCGAGCCGGGCGGTCTCGGCGAGGATCGTGTCGTACCAGCGGTAGCGTTCCTTCGACTCGGACTCCATGAAGTCGACCTTGATGCCGGCGACCCCCCAGGACCGCCACAGGGCGAGCTTCGCCAGGTTCTCCGGCCCGTCGAGGTCGTGCCAGACCGCCCACAGGTGCACCTGGACACCGCGGCGACTCGCGTAGGCCACGATCTCGGGTACCCACGTCTCGTCCCAGCCGCAGTCGATGAGGAGGTGCTCCCAGCCCAGGCGCGCGGCGACGTCGACGAAGTGCTGCTGCCTGTGCAGCTGGGCGCCGGAGTAGAAGTCCGACCACCAGGACCAGGCGGCGCGCCCCGGACGTACCCACCGCGCGTCCATCGACGGGTCGGGTGCGGGCGCCAGTTCGTCGACGAAGCGGCTCTCGACGATCGCGGCGAGGTCACCGACCATGAACACCCGCCAGGGGGTCACGGGACCGCGGGTGATCTCGACCGACTCGTCGGCCAGCACGAACCGCGCCTGGCCCCCGTCGCGGATCTCGGCGTGGGCGCCGCTGAAACGGCCGTCGATCGCCGCCTCGGTGAGCAGGAGATACACCCCCGCGCGGGGCGAGCGGACGAGAAGCGGGAACCCGTAGGCGCCGGGCGGCAGTTCGGCGACGTCGGCGCCGAAGCGCGGCGTCTCGTACCAGGTCTGGTAGTCCAGCGCCCACACGCGGGCGTCGGCTTCCAGGGTGAGCCGGGTGCGGTCGGCGTCGAAGCGGCCGTGGCCCTCCAGGCGAGCGATCACGTAGCGGACGGCCACCCCGTCCACACTGGCCCGGACGTGGATCTGCCACTCGAGCCCACTCGCGTGGCGCAGCTCGTGGACCGTCTCACGATGCACGTACCGGTGGGTTCCCGTCGCCTTGCCGGACCGGGCGGTCCACTCGTCGGTGAACTCGCGATAACGGGAGCGTAGGAGGACCGACCCGACGTCCAGGTCGACGCCACCGACGCGAATTCCCAGCCGGACCTCGTCGAGGACGGTTCGTCCGTCGCGCTGCACACGCAGGACGACGCCGTCCGCTCGCGTCTTCACCTCGGGCTCGACGCGCGGGGGCAGCGCCGTCCGGCCGATCTCGTTGACCACATCGTCTCCGTGCCGTGCGGGAACCGAGCGGGCGGATCCCCTGCACGGCGGCTTCCGACGCTAGGCTCGCGGCAGGCCGCCGGGAATGTTCATTCGAACTCGAAGCCTGGACGATTCGCTTCTGTCTGGGAATGCCGCGTGGCAGCGAGACAGGTTTCAGGATTCTTCGACAGGGACGATCAGCGCACGACGTACTCGCCCGTGACCGTCGGCCGAGATCTTCTGGCGGTCTCGCAACTGACAGCGGCTCACCGGAGTAGCCACCGACCGAGGCGGGTGGTTCTGAGTCGCGGGTTGCACCGAGACGATTCCCGGCGCGTCCGGCAGGTCGGCGGTCCATTCGACGATCTCCACGACGCGGCTCGATGCCGAAACCACCGCCGCGATCGCGAGCAGTCCCGGCAGCGGATGGATCCGGCCGCCGGCGTCCCGTGGGTCCGAAACCCGGGCGGCGAGGGCCTGCAGCAACCCTGGCGTGTCCTGTTCCGACAGCGGCAAGATGCGCCGCTGCACCGATCGCGACTGCTGCGTGACATGACGCCTTTGATAAACAGCGTAAGGCCCGGCCAACCGAATGGCATTGGTCGATGTCTTGACTCTATGCGCCGCCCTGCTCATGATTTACTGCGGCGGTTCAAGAGTGAGGGTAGATGTGATGACGCAGGTAGAGCCACCGGCAGGAGGCCCCACATCAGCCGTCACTTCCAGCGAGCTCGGACAAACTGGCCGACTCGCGCGTGCCAGTGCAGGCACGAGGGACTGGCTGACACGTGGGGTCCATCGGCGGGAACTGAGTATCGCGAGCCTCGGTTCGGTGCTCCTCGCTGTCGCCATGATCTGGCTGATTCCGCCGTACGCGGTTCGCGTGGCGACTGCCGGCGCCAAGAGTGTGCCGATCGCCGACCCGGCCCACACCATCGTCGGTGACCTGGGTGACCCGACGGCCCAGGCATGGCTGGTGGGATGGGGTGGCCACGCTCTCACCCACGGTCTGCGTGGCCTGTGGGATACCAACGCTTTTTATCCCGACACGTACGGCCTAGCCCTGAACGACAGCCTGCTCGGCTATGCCCCGGCAGGGCTGATAGGCAACGGTGTAGTCGGCGCCGTGCTGCGCTACAACATCCTGTTCGTGCTGGCCTTCGCGCTCGCCTTCCTCGGCGGCTACGCGCTCCTGCGCCAGCTTGGCGCGAACAAGGTCGCCGCCGCGGTAGCCGGGGCCGCCCTCGCCTACGCGCCCTGGCGCTACGGCCACGACGGCCATTTGAATATTCTCTCCACCGGTGGTATCACTCTGGCCCTGGCGATGCTGGCGCGCGGCCACGGACTCTCGTTGACCCGCGGCTACCTTGCCGAACGAGTCCGGCCGGGCTGGGCGTTCGCTGGCTGGCTGGTCGCGGCCTGGCAGGTCAGCCTCGGCTTCGGCGTGGGGCTGGGATTCGTCTACGTCCTCGCCGCCCTCTGCCTGATCACACTGATCGCCTGGCTGATCCACCGCCCACGCCTGAGCCGCCAGCTGATCGTCGGTGATTTGATCGGCGGGCTGGTCTTCACCGCGGTTACCGGATACTTCGCGTACGCGTACCAACACGTGCGCGAGCTCAACCCAGATGTCACCCGGGACTGGAACTACGTCGCGTTTTTCTCCCCGACACTGCGCGGGCTTCTCGTGGCGCCGCAGTCCTCGCTGCCCTGGGGCACCCTGCACAACGACGCCCGCACCGCTCTTGGTGCCGTATCGACTGAGAAAGTGCTGCTATGCGGGTATGCACTGTATCTACTGGCCTTCACCGGCCTGTTCCTATCCCGCTGGTCACCGGTGCAACGGCTTCTGCTGCTCTTTGGGGCGGTCGTCGGAGTGTTGTTCGCGCTGGGCACGAACGGGCCGATCTACCGCCTGCTCTATCTTTACGTGCCCGGGTTCGATGGATCCCGTACACCAGGCCGGTTGATCTTGTGGCCCACTCTCTGCCTGGCCATCCTCGCGGCCGGCCTGGTTACCCACCTGGCCGAGGTGGCTCGCAGGGGCGCCAAGCCGAAATGGTCGGTGAGAGCGGCACGGCTGCTGACCGTTCCGTTGCTGGTCCTCGTGCTAGCTGAGGGCCTGCCTGACCTGAACCACCCCCGAACCCCAGCCGCACCGGCCGCGATGGCGCTAGCCTCCGCGCACGCTCCGATCATGGTATTGCCGTCCGACGACGGCATCGACCTCAACGTCCTACTTTGGTCGACCGACGGTTTTCCCACCATAGTCAACGGTGCGGCCAGCTACACCACACCCAACCGTCAGGCGATCCGCGACGTTATGGCGACCTTCCCCAGCAAGCCGGCCCTGGATCGGTTGCACCAGCTCGGCATCCGCAGCGTCGTCCTGCTGCGCGACCGGGTCCAAGGTACCCCGTACCAACCACTGCTTGACATCCCCGACGTACCCGGCATCACCCGCCATGACGTCGAGCGAGACGTGGTTTACATCATCGACACCAACACTAAGAACCCCTAACGAAATGATGTTGGGCGTGTCCTCGGGACACGAGGATCGACAAGTAGAGCCCTCGTGCAGGGCGGAGGTGGCGCACCCGGCGCACGGTAGGTTGATCTACCCCAACTACATCCTGCGGCGAACGCTGCATCGATGGTTCCGCCGCTGGCAGCGTGATGGCAACTGGGCCTACGTCCTGTCCGGGCTGCAACCGCCGTCGACCCGGCGGGGCGGATCGACTGAACTCTCAGGCGTCGACTCCACGATCAGCTGCGCCACCAACATCGGCCAGCGGCCGCTGAGCTGCGCGTAGCCGATCCGGAGGCGTAGCCGATCCGGCCGATCACCGCAGCCCTCGGAGCACTCGGCTATCAACGCACGACGACGGCCGCACCACCCACACGCCCACTTTTCACCAGGTCACGGAGCATTCGCCAAGGTGGCCGTGCACACCGACGACCTGGCAGTCAGCCTCAATCTGCCGACACCACCGATGCCGCAGACAGCGACCGAAACGGCAATCCAGCTGCTGAGCAGCCTCACGGCCTGGCGACACGGTTCCCTTCGTGACCTCATGGGAGGGCGCATGTTGGAAATGGTTAATTTCTACCTGGCGACTTGCGGCCAGCGGGAGCGCCGATGTCGAGCGCTGGCGGACGGCTCATCGGTCCCGGTTGTGCCGGATGTGTGCCGGATGATCTTCGGACCCGCCCCTCCCCAAAGTCGCGCCGACACCCTTTGATTCATCGCCAGATCTGGCTATCATCGCACTATGGCGATTGGTTGCACTCCTAGCCTGGCTCCGGCCGTGGCGCTGTTCCGGTCCCTCGGGGATCCGGCCCGGTTGGCGATTCTGCGCCGGATCGCGTCCGGAGAGGCTCGCGTGGTCGACCTCACTGGCGAGTTGGGGCTGGCGCAGTCGACGGTGTCGAAGCACCTGGCGTGTCTTCGTGACTGTGGCCTGATCGACTACCGGGTGGAGGGCCGTCAGTCGTTCTACGCCCTCACTCGGCCCGAGCTGCTGGATCTGCTGCGCTCCGCGGAACAGGTCCTCGCTGCCACCGGCGAGGCCGTAGCCCTGTGCCCGATCTACGGGACTTCGGCCGACTCCACCTCGGGAGTGAACGCGTGAGCATGTCGTTGCTGACTCCGGAGCGTCGCGCGGTGTTGTCTCGCCGCAGTCTGTGGCTGGCCTACGCCACCGCCGGCTACAACCTTCTGGAGGGCCTGGTCGCGATTGCCGCTGGCGCGGCGGCTTCCTCCACGGCGCTGATCGGTTTCGGCCTGGACTCGTTCGTCGAGGTTTCCAGCGCAGCGGTGCTGATCTGGCAGTTCCGCTCTCAGGTGCCCGAGGATCGGGAACGGCTGGCGCTACGCCTCATCGGCGCGTCGTTCTTCGCCTTGGCTGCCTGGATTACCTTCGATGCCGCCCGCTCGCTGCTCGCGGGTGGAGACGCTGAGGCCAGCCCAGTCGGTATCGGCCTCGCGGTCGCGTCGCTGCTCGTGATGCCGCTGCTCGTTCGCGCCAAGCGTCGCACCGGCCGGGAACTCGGCTCGGCAACAGTCATGGCCGACTCGACACAGACGGTGCTGTGCACCTACCTGTCTGCGGTGCTGCTCGTGGGCTTGGTCCTCAACGCCGCCTGGGGTTGGTCCTGGGCCGACCCGATCGCGGCACTCGTGATCGCCGGGATGGCCGTTAAGGAAGGAATCGAGGCGTGGCGCGGCGAGCACTGCGACGATTGCACGCCTCTCCCGGCGAACAATGCCGGCGGCCAGACCTCGGGTTGCGCCGACGGCTGCTGCACGAACCAAAAGGCCTGAGGGTCCGGCTTAATTTACGCCGTCGCCGTCCGCGCTACTCATCGTCTTCATAGCTGGGATAACCGCGGCTGTTTCTGCTGATTCCCCGATGCACCCGAGCCCAGTTCATCACCTTCGGATCAAGGGCTATCTGACTTGTCGGGCACGAGTTACCCACCCGCTGACCAGCCTCGTACAACCGGTTCGCCAAAGCTCCCCGGCTCGCCAAAGCAGAAGCGATGCGTTCGCATGCGGCCTCGGCAACCCTTCTCGACTTCGCCTCGCTCGTCCGACATACGTCAAGCCAACGGCGTAGCTCCCGTTCGCGTTCTTCCGCCCGCTGAGCCCGCCGTTTCGGCAACTGGCCTTGATGCTGGGCGCACTCGTCGCAGAGCTTGGGCACGTTGCCGGCGCGATCCCGGACCCGTCGCAGCAACCCGCAATCGATGTTGGTTGCGCCGTATGGCAACCCTCGCTCGCTCATGCCTTACTTTTTCCGCAGTCGTCAAGCAACTGACGCTCACCGCCTACCTGCTTGCGCCACCCCGATGCTCCTATGGAGGTCAAGGGGCGAGGGCGGCGAAGTCGGCCCGTAGGGCGGTGTAGACGTCGCGGACGATGTAGCGCTTGAGGCAGCGCAGGATCTCCTGCTTGCTGAGGCCTTCCGTGATGCGGCGGTGGACGTAGGCGCGGGTGCGTTGGTCGTAGCGCATGCGGCAGAGGGCGATGGTGTGTAGGGCGTGGTTGGCGCCGCGGTCGCCTCCTCGGTGCAGGCGGTGGCGGCGCACCCGTCCGGAGCTGGCGGGGATGGGTGATGCTCCGTAGGGGTGGGCCAAAGCCACTTCGGAGTGCAGCCGTATAGCCCGCGCTGGCATCCGAAAGATCACCGTTCACGACGCCCGACGAACGTGCGGTTCGCTGCTGGTCGACCTGGACGTGCGCCCCCGGGTCGCGATGGCGATTCTGCGGCACGCGGACTTCTCGATCACGATGGAGATCTACAGCCAGGTCTCGTCCAAGACGACCCGGGAAGCCCTGCGGAGGCTCGGCGAAAGCCTCGATCAATGAGCCGTTGCTGTACTTCGCTGCTGTACAAGATCAGAAATGGCCACCCGGAAGATTCCGAATGGCCTCTGACCTGCGTCGGGACGGCCGGATTCGAACCGACGACCCCTTGTTACCATCCGTAATGAAATCGAGCTTGTCATTGATTGTAAAAAATAGGCGTTAAGCTGCACAGACACGATCAAATGCCGATCGCTCCTTGTCACTGATTGTCAACGGCATACGGGGGTTTTCGGGGGGTAAACGGGGGCCCGGCAGACATGACAGTGCTGGGTCCCACCGCGCCCCACTCCCCCGCCATCGTGGACGTGCCGTCACCAGAATTCAGCGTGCGCCTGCCCGTCGCGACTCGCCTACGCCGGGCAAGGGGTTCGTCTCGGTGGACCGCCACGGACCGATGCCCGACGTGGGATACGCCTTATCGGCGCCATCCCCGCTCAGCTGAAGATCAGCCCACCTAACGACCTCGTGCACGGTTGCCGGGAGTGCCAGTCAGCTCATCGGCGGTGAGGTGCGGCTGGTAGCGCCTTGAGTGGCTTGGTGGCGTTCTCGGTCCGGTCGGTGTGTTGGTGGTCGGATAGCAGGCCGGCGATCGCGCGGATGGTGGCGTCGAAGTGTTCGCGTCGGCCGTGGTAGCGGGCCAGGATCCGCCAGTTCTTCAGGTGGCCGATGACGTGCTCGACGCGGATTCGTTGCGACGAGTGCCGTTTGCGGGCCGCGTCGTGCGCGGCGATGACGCTCGGCGGCAGTGACTTCTGGTGTTTGCGCGGCTTGGGCTTCGGTGTGATCACCACGCCGGCGGTGTCGGCGCCCAAGCCCTGGTAGCCGGCGTCGGCGAGGACCTGAACGCCGAGTGGCGCGTGGAGCAGGAGGTCGACAAGGCCGTCATCGTGTTCAACCGGGCCTTGCCGGACACGAAGCGATCCCTACCCGCCCGGCCCTCGACCGGTCGGCGGACCCGCACCTCGGTGGCGTCCATCAACGCGCGCGGGTGCTGACCCAGATACCCGACCACGTCGGCGAGTGTGCGCAGCCGGACTCCGTCGTGCACCCGGCAACCCCGCTCAGCAAGCAGCGGCCGCACCTCGGCGACGCTGCGGGTGACCGTCGAACGGTGCACCCCGAACCAGGCTGCTACCACGTCATGGGTCAACCCATGCCGCAGGCGCACCAGCGTGGCCAGCAACCGGTCGGCGAACCCGAACCGATGCTTCGCACCCGCGCCAACACGGCGACGACGCGTTCGCGTCGCGCGTTGATCACGGTGGCGGGCCTGCCACCGCGGTCCCAACTCCGCGACCAGGCCCGCTATCACCTGCCGGGACAGACCTGTCATCCGAGGATTCATCATGATCGCAGCACCAACCATGATGCCAACAACGATCATCGATGCTCAAGGACTCGCAACCGTGCACGAGGTCGTAAGGGATGTCTCGTAACTGGTTGAAGGCGTTGCCCGGGACCGGGCCGGTGGTCAGCCGGCGAGGATGATGTTGTGGAGGTTGCCGATGCCGGAAGCGGCATCGGCCAATGTGTGGCCGGCGCGGCGGTAGTCGCGCAGGATCTTCCAGTTCTTCATCCTGGCCAGGGCGTGTTCGACCCCTGCTCGAACCGTGCGGTGCTCGACGTTGAGGGTTTGCTTCCAGTCCGGCAGGGAGCTGCCGTCGGAGGGCTTGCGGTACGGCATGATCACCTCCGGGTTGCCCCAGTAGCCGCCGTCGGCCATCACCGGCCGCCCGTCCAACGTCTCGGCGATGCCCGAGGTGCGGTAGACGTTGGTGTCGTTGCGGTTGCCCGGCTGCGGATCGCCGACGGCGATGACCAGGCGGGTGGAGGCGTCAATGGCGACCTGCACGTTCGTCGAGTACCGGTAGTTCTTCCTCCGGGCGGCCAGGCGGTGATCGCGGGTCGGGACCAGCGTCCCGTCGACGATCGCGATCTGCTCGACCGGCCGCTTACGCACCGGCGCCAGGGCCAACAGCGGCGCGAGGGTATCGATGACCCGGTGCGCCGCGGAGTGCGACACCCCGAACAGCGGACCGATCTGGCGCATCGTCAGGTTCGTACGCCAGTACGCGGCGATCAGCAACACCCGATCGGCGAGGTCAAGAGCCCACTGCCGGCCCGGCCGGCCGTCGGCGATGCCGTCACCACCACGCTCAGCGACCAGGCGGACCAGCGTGCGGAACTGAGCCGGCTGCAGCCCGGTGAACGGGAAGATCCACTCCGGGTCAGCTGCCGTAATTACCTGCACCCCCGGCATCCTGCCGGAACGTCCTTAACAGACAGACGTCAGGGTTACGAGACATCCCTTACCAAGCAACCATCACATCAACCTCTTGACTACACCGATCAGACCCTAACTTCACGGTGCCGGGCTTTAGCCTGAGGCATGCTCGAAAGCCGCAGCCGGACGCGCGCTCAACCGCCCCGGGCTCGCTGAAGGCGTCGCCAGGTGACCAATGAGTGGTGGGCCCAGGCTGAATCCAAGTTCGGTCTTTAACCGGTCTTGGGTAGTGTTGGGCGTCGCAGACTCTCATACTTCACGATGTCTTCGACGTGGCGCAGCGTGTCGGCGATCATGTCTACACCGCCTAACATTCGGTGTTTCGCCTGTGGATCGAGGTCGAACGCGACATTGAACCCCCCGTACCGAACTTCACCCTGTTCGATGTCGATTGTTATGCGAAGGTCTGAATCCTGCTCGATGAGTTCCCACAGGGACTCCACTACAGCGGCTGGCAACTCGATCGCGGCAAGGCGCCGCATGAACGCGTTACTGCGGAAGATGTCGCCGAAACTCGGTGCGATGACGGCGATGAACCCGCTCTTCTGTATCGCCCAGACGGCGGATTCACGTGAGGACCCGGTGCCGAACCTCCTGCCGGCGACGAGAATGGTTGCGCCTTGGTACTGGGGGAGGTTGAGAACGAAGTCGGGTTCGGCACGCCAGTCGGCGAAGAGCGCGTTCGTGTGCCCGGTCCAGCTAAAGTAAGGCACGAAGCGGGCTGGGATGATCTGGTCGGTGTCGACGTCGCTGCGGCGCATCGGTACCGCGGTCCCGGTATGAACGGTGAAGGTCATAGGTGCCTACTAGATATCGGTGATAGCGGCCAGCCGGCCGGCCACCGCCGAGGCAGCGGCCACCGCTGGTGAGACAAGGTGAGTTCGTGCTCCTCGCCCTTGACGTCCCTCGAAGTTGCGGTTGCTCGTGGAAGCGGCTCGCTGGCCCGGGCGCAGGCGGTCCTCGTTCAGGGCGGCGCACATGGAGCATCCGGCGGCCGGCCGGAAGTCGACGCCTGCCGATGCAAAGATCTCATCGATCCCTTCTCTGACCGCCTGTTCGCGGACGGCTGCGGAACCGGGGACGACCAACATCTGGACGCCTCCGGCGATCCGGCGTCCTTGGAGAACCTCGGCCGCCGCGCGGAGATCCTCGATGCGGCCGTTTGTGCATGATCCGACAAACACGGTGTCGATGGCGATGTCCTGCATGTGCATGCCTGGCCTGAGACCCATGTAGTTAAGTGCCCGAATAGCCGCCGCCCTTTCGGCGGCGTCGAGCATGTCGTCCGGGTCCGGTACGGCCCCACTCAGCGGGACGCTCTGCGCCGGGTTCGTTCCCCACGACACGTACGGCTCGACCGTGTTCGCGGCGATCGACACTTCCTTGTGGAATCGGGCGTCCGGGTCTGAGTACAGGTTTGCCCAGTAGGCGACCTCCTCCTCCCATGCCGCCCCCTGCGGCATACCGGGTCGGCAGCGCAAGTAGTCGAAGGCGATCTGATCGGGCGCCACCATGCCGGCCCGCGACCCAGCCTCGACGGACATGTTGCAGAGCGTCATCCGCCCCTCCATCGACAACGCGGAGACGGCTTCGCCCCGGTACTCGATGACGTGGCCCTGGCCGCCACCGGTGCCGATCCTGGCGAGCAGGGCCAGCGCTAGGTCCTTCGCTGTGACTCCCTCGGGCAAAGTGCCGTCGATGGTGACCCTCATGTCGAGCGGTCGCGCAAGTCGAAGGGTCTGCGTGGCCAGGACGTGCTCGACCTGCGCGGTGCCGATGCCCATCGCGAGGGTGCCGAACGCACCCAGAGTGGTCGTGTGCGAGTCGCAACAGACGATCATCATACCGGGCCGGACGAGCCCGAGTTCCGGGCCGATCACGTGGACGATGCCCTGTCGAGGATCACCCAGTCGATGCAACGGGATCCCGAAATCCTGGCAGTTCCGGCGGAGAAGCGTCGTTTGACGCCGTCCTGCGGGGTCTCGGATCAGTTTCTCGACGGAGACCGTCGGCGTATTGTGGTCCTCGGTGGCCAGGGTCAGGTCAGGACGACGGACGGCCCGGCCGGCTGCTCGGAGGTCGTCGAACGCCTGCGGGGTGTTGACTTCGTGCAACAGTTGAAGATCGACGTACAGGAGGTCCTCCGCGCCGCCCATCGCCCGCACAACGTGATCCACCCAGATCTTCTCCGCGAGTGTTCTGCCCATCGATTTCGGCACCCCCCTCATCCGGATCTTCCCGGTAACCCATGCCGCTCCGAAGCCCCGCTCGCATCCGGCGCGACTGATACACGGCCGAGTCTGGCATCGCCCCCAGGACCGACTCCGAAAGACGGCTCCGGCCACTGGCCAGCAAACTTCACGGACGATCGTCGGCTGCCGCCCGACATGCCTCTCAGTCGTCCACGAGCCCTTCCACTCCGGTCACCCATCGACTTGAGTGGCACGCCGCGCCGGCCCGGTCGCGGAAGGCGTACGTCTTGAGGAGCCAGCGGCCACGGGCACGCTCGGGGCTCCTGACGTCGATCTTTTCCCGATTATGTAGGCCGTCCTGATTAGCGAAGCTGAAGAGATCGCCGGTGAGGATGCGGTGACGGGTCTTTTCGGCGCGAGCCAGGGCGTTCTTGAACGCGAGCAGTGCGTCTTTGGCTTCCGGCGGGCACTGCGGGGCCACCGTCGTGTGCGTGTCGAGGTAGCGCAGGCTGTATTCGTTCTCGAGAATGGAGTGCGTTTCGGATACGATCAGGCCCTTGTTGTTGTCCTTGGACAACACGTCGAAGGGGGTCACGAACCACGGTTGACGTAGGGCGGTCTGTTCCGCGGCCGAGAGGTGAGCCAGGATCGTTCGGCCGTCGACGAAACCGGTGTAGACGAGGTCCTCATCCGGGCAGACCATGCCGAGCAAAGTGATGAAGTCCGCCCGGACCGAATGCGCCGTCCGGTCGTTGTGGTAGACGAGTTCACCGTCGCTGAAGCCCGTCTGTTTTCCGCTGTACCGGTTGATTGCCACGACGTCCGTATAGAAGTCCCCGTTGAAGCGCCTGGCGTAGGCCAGCAACGGCGTCTTTACCAACTGCGCGAACAGTTCCAGCAGTGCTTCGCCGATGAACGTCTTCTTCCGTGCGCGTTTGTCGCTGACGGGATCGTCGTGGTCGAGCGTGGGCAGGTCAGAGTCGACCGGGCAGTTTCGGATGACGTGGGCGAGGGATTGGCCGGACTCTCGTTCGGCCCGGATCGCAGCGCAGGCCTCACCGAATGCCGTCGGGAGCTGGCCTCCGGCGATGAGGGCTGCCACCGAGCGGGAGAAGGTCGCGCGGTCGCGATAGGGGTCGCCCTTGACCTCACCGAGGGCTGAATGCAGGGCCGCGCTGTCCTCGGCGGAGAGATGGTGCATCGGTTTCATGAAAAATTCTCCTGAAGGGCTGTGGCGATTCGCCGGCGACGAAAGGTGCGGTCAGGCGGGGGTCCTGGTGGTCGTGCCCGAACTCAGCAGCTCGCCTTGGAGCCGCCGCCGTACGGCAGCCAGATCTTCGCTGTCACTGCCGACCCGATCGGCGATGTGCCGCTGGTAGAGCGCGTTGAGCTGCTCCTCATCGACCTCGACACCGATTTCCTGCAGGAGGTGACGCAGGATCGCCCTCCCCGAGTGCCGGCCGACGAGAAGGGACCGCTGCCGGCCGAAGCGTGCGGGCTCGACGAATTCGTAGGTCGCTGGATTGCTCAGCATGCCCTGCTGGTGAATTCCGGCGGCGGTGCCGAACGCGTACCTGCCAAAAATCGGTTTGTTGCGGGGCTCCTCAAGATTGATCATCTTCCGGAGAACCGTGTACGTCTCGTACATCGACGTCAGCTCGATGGTAGTGCGGAGACAGAGGGTTTCACCCTTGTAGGCGAGGAGCGCGGCCAGCTCCTCCAGAGGCGTGTTTCCCGCGCGTTCCCCGATGCCGCCCAGTGTCACCTGTACCTCGTCGGCTCCGGCCAACAAACCAGCGAGGGCGTTGGCCAGGGAAAGGCCGAAGTCGTCGTGGCAGTGCGTGGAGACTCGGACGGGTGGCGGCGCCCAGCGGCGCACCTTGGCCACCAACTCGCCGTACTCGTCCGGTGTCATGCATCCGGTCGTGTCGGCCAAGATGATGCAGTCCGCGCCCGCCTCCAACGCGGACTCGGTGAGTGCATGCAGCAGATCGTCCTCGCCGCGGCTGGCGTCTTCGATGCCCACCGAGATGTGATGGATTCCTAGGGCGGAGGCGTGGGCAACAGTGTCCGTCACCTCTGCGATCGCCTGCTGGCGGCCAATGCCGCGCTTGTGCCGCAGGTGGATGTCGCTGCCCGTGGCCACCATCTGTACCTCGTGGTTGTTCACGCCGCCTGCTTCCACGGCAACGTCCACGTCCTGCCTGCTTGTGCGGGAGAAGGTCGCGAACCGTGCTCGGCTGAGGTTTCGCGAGATGTGGCGGGTGGCTTCGAAGTCGCTTGGCGATGACGCGGGAAATCCCGCCTCGACACAGTCGACGCCCAGCGCCTCCAGCCGCAGGGCCATGTGCAGCTTCTGGTCCGGCGTCATGGCATTGCCGGGGGCCTGTTCACCGTCACGGAGTGTGGTGTCGAAGAACCTGACTCGTCGTACAGTGGTCACTGGCTCCATCTGTTTCCTCCTTGCCATAGCCGGATGCCGCCAGCTGCCGAATTGAAACCGGCAGCTGTGGTCCGGCAGGCGGGCGGCTTGATTTGTCACTCGGTAACCGGGGTTCTCGCCAGTGGCTGGCTCCAGATCCCATTGGCCTTGATCTGACCGTCGGTCAAACCCGGTAGCGCAGGGTGGTCGGTCTCACTTGCTGCGGCCCGTTTCGCTCGACGCGAATCGCCTGTGATGTATCGACCAGTAGCGATGATCCTCGCTCCGATCGACTAGACGATCTTAATCGGCAGGCGCGTGATGCCGAGGATGAAGTTGGACCGGAGCCGGCGTAGCGGACCGGCGAGTTCCAACCGGACTCCCGCGGCCAAGAGCCGCCGGAAGAGGTGTGACATCTCGATTTGCGCCACCGGAGCGCCCATGCAACGGTGGATTCCGACTCCGTAGGTGACGTGCCGGTTTGGGTTCCGGCCCACGTCGAAGAGCTCCGCATCGGGGAACTGGTTCTCGTCCCGGTTGGCCGACACGTTCCAGAGCGTTACGGAGTCTCCGGAGCCGATTACGACGCCGTTGCGTATGACGTCTCGGGTAGCCACACGTTGGACATAGCTGTTGGTCGAACTCCATCGGAGGATCTCGTTCAGCGCACTGTCCAGTAAATCGGCGTTGGCCGCAAGGCGGTCGAACTGGTCGGGGTTCTCGATTAGCGCGACGAGGCCGGAACAGACTGTGTAGGAAGACGTTTCGTTTCCGCCCACCGCGACGTTGAGGCAGTTGTAAAAGACCTCTTCCTCGCTGAGGGGTCTATTGTTGACCTTTCCGCCGAGGAGTAGGCTGACGAGGTCGTCTCCCGGGTTCCGCCGCCGAGCGGCGGCGACGTTGGC
This sequence comes from Micromonospora sp. NPDC051227, assembly GCF_044455385.1. Taxonomy (NCBI): domain Bacteria; kingdom Bacillati; phylum Actinomycetota; class Actinomycetes; order Micromonosporales; family Micromonosporaceae; genus Micromonospora; species Micromonospora sp. NPDC051227. The sequence goes on along the minus strand of NZ_JBITET010000006.1, from coordinate 166,531 downwards.
GAAGAAGTCGAAGATCTCGGCCTGCAACCAGGCGAGGCGTAGAGAGCCGTCGGTTCCCGTGTCGACGAACTGTTCGTCGCGGTACCCCATCATGCGGCGGGTAAGGGAAATGAGGGCGTGCGCATCGTCGTATCCGATACCAAACACTGCCATGAGCGCCCCGGCGGGCAGCTCGGCGGCGACCTCGGTAGCAAAGTCGCCCCCGCCTTCGGCGAGCAGCTTATCTACCGCCCGGTCGATGAGCAACGACACCTGGACCGAGACACGGTGCAGCGCAGCCGCTGAGAAGGCGGGAAGGATCTGTTGTTTCAACAGACGGTGCCGGGGCAGGTCCGCAGCAACCAGCATGCTCCCTGCAGCCGTGTCGTCCCGGCTGCGGAAGGAACCTCCGACGATGGCGCCACGGGCGGAGCTGAACAGCTCGTGGTTGCGGTAGGCCCAGACCACGTCGTCATACGTGGTCAACGCCCAGAAGTTGTTGCCATCCGCGCCCTCGTTCCAGTAAATCGGGCTCGAGCGGCGCATTTCCGCGAACGTGCGGTGGTGTTCGTTGCGGACGAAGAGTTCGACGTCCGTGAGATCGGGACCGGAGTTGGTCATCACGGCCGGTTCTCTCGCAACCCGTCAACGACGGACGCCAGGCTGGCGAGACGGATGTTGCTGAGCAGGACCGGGAACGGAACCTTGGTGCGCAGGTCTTGCTGAATGCGTCGCTGCATCCGGAACGCCAGCATGGAGTGGCCACCCATCTGGAAGAAGTCGTCGGTGCGGCTGATGTCTTCGACGCCGAGCAGGTCCTCCCACAGCGCCACCAGATAGCGCTCCGTGTCGGTGCGGGCAGGGGCATGCCGATTCCGGCGCTCCCGCTCGACCGCGAGGAGTTCCCGCAGAGCGCCGAGGTCCCGCTTGCCGTGATGGCTGGCCGGGATCTTTCGTACGGTGACGATCTGGCTAGGGACCATGAAGTCCGGTAGTTGGGACTCGATGTCCCTCCGCAGCTGAGCCATGGTTAGTTCGCCGTCGAGCACCACGAAGGCCACGAGACGTCGATCTTGGCTGTCGCCGTCCGGCAGCACCACAGCGTCGTGGACGCCTGGATGACGGCGCAGGGCACGCTCGACTTCGCCCGGCTCGACCCGATAGCCACGGATCTTCACCTGGCTGTCCACTCGGCCAACGAACTCCAGTACTCCGTCGGGTCTGCACCGTGCGAGGTCACCGGTGCGGTATACCCTGGTGGGGGCACCCGCGCCGGGGAGGGTCAACGTCAGGAACCGTTCGGCGGTGAGTTCCGGCTGGTCCTGATATCCCCGTGCCACTCCCGGTCCGGCGAGGAACATCTCTCCTACCTCGCCGACCGGAACCGGCACGAGCTCAGGCGAGAGCACGTGGACGGTCACGCCAACGAGCGGCCGACCGATTGGAACCGAGCCCTCCAGGGTGTCCGCTAGGGACACCGGGTGCACGGTGCACGCCGTAGTGGCCTCAGCGGGACCATACAGGTTGTAGAGTCCGCCTCGGAATTCGCCGTTCAGAACCTCCCGGCAGGTGGAGGGCAGGATGACGTCACCGCCAACCTGTAGGATCCTTAGCTCGGCAAATGCGTCACGGTCCTCGCGTACGACGTGGTTCACCACCATCGTGGGCACGAGCATGGCTGTGATGCCGTAGCGCTTCATCTGCCGCCGGAAGTCGGCAGCCAGCAGTTCGCGCACGGGAGGAAGGATGACGACCTGGGCACCGTGCGCCAGCGCGGTCCAAATCTCAAAATGAAAGGCGTCGAACGAGATGCTGGAGATCTGGCCGACCCGATCCTCTGGCATCAGTGCCGGAATCGCGCTGTTGCAGGCGAAGGACACCAGGTTTCGGTGTTCGAGGACGATCGCCTTCGGGCCGCGGGTCGAGCCGGAGGTGAACAGGACGCACGCTGCCGTGGAGGGGGCGATGCGTGTCGTTGTCGCTTCCCTCTCGGGTGCCGCCCTTGCCAGGTCGCCGAGAGTGACCAGCTCGGTGGGTAGCCCGGCCAGACGCCCGGCCCAGGTGGGCTCGGTGATGATGGTCTTCGCGCGGCTGTCCTGGATCATCAGGTCGCGGCGGGCGTCGGGATACCGTGCGTCGATCGCGACATAGCTGGCCCCGGCCTTGACGACGCCGAGAATGCCTACGAACAGGTCCACGCCGCGTTCCAGGTACACCCCCACCCGATCCTCGAGCTCCACCCCGCGCTGGCGGAGATGACTCGCGACCGCGTCGGAGCGTTTATCGAGCTCCCCATATGTCAGAGTGCGTACGTCGTCGCTGACCGCTGGCCGGTCCGGTTGTCTCCCAACCATTTCTTGAAAGAGTTTGACGAGATTTTTCGGAGTCGAATGCCCGCCGCTATCCAACAGATACGCCCCCGCGCTCGTGGCTGCCACATCGTTTCTATTGAGAACATGAGGTACTGCGACCGGGTGTCAGGGTCGCTACGACGCCGTTGTTCATGGCATCTGCAGAATGATTGTTCGCAAGAACAAGACTTCTATGGACAATCATAGAACCAAATTTGCATGTAAACCGCCGTCGATGACCGGTGCTCCAACTTGGCAGGCACGCTACCACGACTGACGGTAGCGTGCCAGCCCCGTCCCTGTCTCCTGAAGTCACCTCTCCCGCCACTTGTCGGCGACGGCTTCCAAGCCGTCTAATAGGGATGCCTGGATGGCGCCGGTCTTGCAGAGGTCTCGCTCGAGCGCCTAGTATGCGTGACCAAGATTGCGGCCATGGCTAATGCAGCGACGGGGGTTGCGATGACTGGCATTGGCGGTTTAAGATGTAGAAGTTTCTTTCTGGCCATTTATGCCGGACCTAGTCATCGCCGACTGAAGCGAGGAATGATTGGATTCGGATCCCGGCCTCCGTCGGCAATGATTCCGTGCTGAGGCCCCAGGCGTCCGTTCCGATGTCCAGAGTGGTGATTCCCTCGCCATTCATCGGTCGCTCGTTGATGGCTTCCGCTCTCCTGCCCTGGCCCGATGCGTGCGGCCTCGACAAGTTGAGAGCGAGTGGGATCTGCTCGCTTTTGGAGCGCTCAGATGGCACGGAGGGATACGCATGATATCGGATGGCAGGAGTTCGAGCCCGCACTCCCTCTCGCCGGCCCAGTTGCAATTATGGCTGCATGATCGACTACAGCCGGGCAATGCCGTGTACAACGTGCCGATCGCCCTGCGGCTGCGGGGCGCACTCGACGTCACAGCCCTCCGGGCTGCGCTGCGCGAGCTGATCCGGCGGCACGACGTTCTTCGCACCAGCTATCCAGAGCGGGACGGTGTGCCGATCCAGCTCGTCTCACCCGCAGACGACGTAGCTCTCGTGCCTGTCGACCTTGCCCATCTCACGGCCGCCGACCGGGAGACCGAACTCCGACGATGGCTGTACGACGAGGCTAACCATCCCTTCGACCTGCTGACTGGGCCGGTGCTGCGGGTGTCTCTGCTGCGGATGGCCCTGGACGACCACGTCCTTGTCGTCTGCATACACCACATCGCCTTCGACGGGGCGTCCCAGGCGATTCTTCTCGGCGAGATGCAGGCGTTGTACCGCGACTTCCTGGAGCGTCGTCAGCCAAGTCTGCCGCGTCTTCCGCTCCAGTACACCGATTTCGCGCGCGAGCAGCTGAGCGGGACGTGGAAACCGGGGCTTGAGTACTGGCAGGCGCAGCTCGCGGACTTGGGGCACGGCCTGCAACTGCCCACCGACCGGCCCCGCCCCGGTGCACCGACGACGTGCGGCGGTCACGTCCGATTCAGCATCGACGATGCTCTTGTCGACGGGTTGTCCGCCCTGGCCAGGCAGAGTCAGGCCACGCTCTTCGCGGTGATGATGACCGCGTTTCAGGCCCTGCTGTCCCATTACAGCAACCAGCGGGACTTCGTCGTCGGCGTACCCGTGCTGGCTCGTCCGGCTGCGGAGCTGGACCCGTTGATTGGCCTGTTCGTGAACACGCTGTCCATCCGGGCGGACTTGACCGGTGAGCCCACCATCCGCGAGCTGCTCAGCCGGGTGCAGCACACCATGCTGGGTGCCTTCGAACATATGGATGTGCCCTTCCACGAGGTAGTCAAGGCCGTCGCCCCCGAGCGCGAATCCACGTACACGCCGCTGGTGGACGTGACGCTGAGCCTGCTGAGCGAGGACCTGACCGGCGCGATCGATCTCCCCGGGCTCTCTGTGGAGCAGCTCCACGTGGAACGCGATACGACCAAGTTCCCGTTGAGCCTCGACATCGTGCAGACAGCGGGTAGATTCCACGGCGAGTTCGAGTACAGCCTCGACCTGTTCGACGAGGAGACGATCCAGCGTTTCGCGGGGCACTTCGTAAGCGTGCTGACGGCGATGGTTGCCGATCCGGACGTCCCCGTTTCCTCCATCGACGTCCTCACCGACGCCGAGCGGCACCGGGTTCTTGACGAGTGGAATGACACGACGGTGCCCGGCCTCGACCGGCACGTGCTTGTCGACCTGTTTGAGGATCAGGTCCGGCGTACCCCGAACGCGGTCGCGGTGGTCCTGGGTGACGAGCGCGTCACCTTCCACGCGCTGGAGTGCTACAGCAACAAGCTGGCCCACGCGATCCGCCGCCGGCTGACCGGTGCCGACACGCGGGTGGGCATCTGCCTCGAGCGGTCGATCGACTCCGTTGTGGCGCTGCTCGCCGCACTGAAGGCGGGTTCATGTTTCGTGGCGCTCGACCCGCACTACCCGCCGGACCGGCTGGCGTACATGCTTGCCGACTCCGAATGCTCCCTGCTCATCACTCGATCCTTGAGTGTTGGCGCGGTGCCTCCGCACGGCATCGCCCAACTCGTGATTGACACGGACCCGACGATCGAGGAAGAGCCGGACACCCCTCCCGAACGCAGCATCACTCCCGACCACATCGCCTGCATGATCTACACTTCGGGGTCCACCGGCGCGCCGAAGTGCGCCATGCTCACGCACGCCAACTTCGCCAACTACTTCAACCACTTCGACCGGGCCTACGATCTCCGAAACACACTGCGAGCACATCTGCAGATGGCGAGCTTCGCCTTTGACCTTTTTATCGCGGACCTCATGCGTGCCCTCTTCACCGGAGGAACCCTCGTTCTCTGTCCTCGCGAGGTCGCGCTGTCGCCGAGACGCCTGGCCGAGTTGATTGACCGGGAGGGCGTCACGAGCGCGGAGTTCATCCCCCCGCTGCTCAGCGTTTTGCTGGACCATCTCGAGGAAACCGGCGAGTCGCTGTCGTCGATGAATCTTCTGATGGCCGGTGGAGACGCCTGGACGGTACGGGACTACCTCAGGGCGAGGTCGCTGTGTCCGCCGTCGACGCGCCTGGTCGGCACGTACGGCCTCACCGAGGCCGCCATTGACAACTCCAACTTCACCAGCGGAGACGTCGGCGACGACGTCAACGGTGTGGTGCCGATCGGACGTCCCCTCGCCAACACCCGGCTGTACATCTTGAACCCCGCCATGCGGCCCGTCCCGGTCGGAGTGCCCGGCGAGCTGTTCATCGCGGGCCTCGGCGTGGGGCTCGGATACTACGGTAAGCCCGCAATCACCGCGGAACGGTTCGTACCCGACCCCTTCAGCCCCACGCCGGGGACGCGGATGTATCGGACCGGCGATCTGACCTGCTACCGCCCGGACGGTACTATCGAGATCCTCGGGCGTATCGACAACCAGGTGAAGGTCCGCGGCTTCCGGATCGAGCTCGGTGAGGTCGAGTCTGCCCTGCGTGGCCACGCGGACGTCGATGACGCGGTGGTCGTGGCGACGGGCGCCCAAGGCGGCGAGAGGCAGTTGGCCGCGTACGTCTCCATGCATGGGGAATCGGTGGACGCCGTCCGGCTGGTCGCCGAACTGCGGGCGCACCTCGCGGCCCGCCTCCCTAGGTTCATGGTGCCCGCCAGCGTGGCCGTGCTCGACTCGATGCCGCTCAACGCCAACGGCAAGGTGGACCGTGCCCGGCTCCCCGCCCCAGCGCCCGTCGCGGAGGTCATGCCCGCTCTGTCCGGGGCCACTCCGGTCGAGGAAATCATCTCCGGCATCTGGGCCAACCTGCTGCACCGCTCCGACATCGGGCTGCACGACGACTTCTTCCAGGTGGGTGGCCACTCTCTGCTGGCAACCCGAGTGTCCATGCGGATCCAGTCGGCCCTCCACGTCGAGGTCCCCGTCCGGAGCGTATACGACCACCAGACCGTCGCCGCGCTGGCCAAATATGTCGAGGCGATCGTGCGCGAGCAAACCGGGCACGCGTCGACGCCGATCGACGCGGTGCCCCGGGACGGAACGCCGCTGCCGCTCTCGTTCGCTCAGGAGCGTCTCTGGTTCCTGCAGCAGGTAGATCCTGAGAGCGCGGTGTACAACGTCCTCGACGTGCTGCACCTGGCGGGTGCCCTGCACGTGGAGGCACTCGAGCGAAGCTTCCTTGCCCTCATCGCGCGGCACGAGGTTCTCCGAACCGCCTTGGTGTCGATGGACGGAGAGCCTCGGCAGGTGGTGCAGCCAGCGCCAACGAGGTGGACCATCCAGGTGCGCGACCTCTCCGCACTACCGCCCGAAAGGCGTTCAGCCGAGGTGACCAGGTGCATCGGATCGGCAGAGCGGACTCCGTTCGACCTAGCCACCGGCCCGATGCTGCGAGCCACCCTGCTTCGGCTGGCCGCCCGCGAGCACGTCCTTTTGCTCGCGCAGCACCACATCGTCACCGACGCTTGGTCCGAGGCGATCCTCGCCGACGAATTATGGCACTGTTACCGGGCCTACCTGCGACATGCCGAACCGGATCTTCCAGCGTTGACCGTGCAGTACGCCGACTACGCACAATGGCAGCGCCAGGTGCTGCGGGGTGGGCTCCTGGAACGGCAGTCGGCATACTGGCGTACGCAACTCGCCGACCTGCCATTCGAACCCGATGTCCCGCTCGACCGTCCCCGGCGACGGGGCCGGGAGGCCGAGGGAAGGACGGTTTCGTTCGCAGTACCTTCCGAGTTGGTACAGCAGTTGAAATCGTTGGCGGGGGCGGAAAGCTCAACATTGTTCATGACGCTGCTCGCGGCGTTCCAGGTCCTGCTGTCGCGGGTCTCCGGCCGCGACGACGTTGTGGTCGGCACACCCGTCAACAACCGCAGCCATCCGGACACCGAGCGTCTCCTCGGCTTCTTCGTTAACACCCTCGTCATCCGAACCCGCGTCAATGACGACCCCGCCTTCCGCGCTGTCCTCCGCCAGGTACGTGACACGACACTGAAGGCGTACGACAACCAGGAGCTGCCGTTCGAGAAAGTGGTGGAGCTGGTCCGACCGGACCGTCAGGGAGCGGCCGCGCAGCTGTTCCAGAGTCTGTTCGTGCTGGAGCGGCGTGCAGAGGAGCAGGCCGACGCGCCGGGTCTGAGGGTGAAGCGCCTGCCGTTCGATAGCACCACCTCCAAGTTTGACCTGAGCCTCGTGGTCGCCGAACGGGAGACAGGTTTCGAGGCGACTATGTGGTACCGGAGCGAGTTCTTCCTGCCGACAACAGCCGAGCGCCTGCTCCGGCAGTGGCTGACCCTTCTGAAGGAGATCGTGTCGCAACCGGACGTGCCGGTCGCGGCGCTCCCGCTATATCACCCGGAGGAAACGAGGGGTTCTTCCCTGGTGGCGACAATGCTGCCTGTCGAGCAGTTCGCTGTGTACGTGGACCGGTTACTCCCAGGGCTGAGGAAGGACCATGCTCTGCCTTCCGTTCTCCCAACGTACGTCCTCGACAGGGCGCTGCGGCCGGTGCCGGTTGGCGTGGCGGGGGAGCTCTATTTGGGCGGTCTTGTGCTCGGCGTCGACCACGCGTCGGCGGACGCCTTGACACCGGATCCGTTCGCGGACGATCCCCGAGCACTGCTGCTCCGCACTGGGCGGATGGCTCGACGGACGGAGACCGGCCTCAACATCCAGGGGATCCACGACCTCGAGCCGGGATCGGCGCCTGGCGGGTCCGCCCCGGAGGACGAGCCCGCCGATCTCACTGCCGTTGCGGAGGTGCTTGCTGCGATCTGGTGCGACGTGCTGGAGTTGACCGAGGTGGGCCCGGACGACGATTTCTTCGAACTCGGTGGTTTCTCCCTGCTGACCATGCGGGTCAGATCGCGGATCGAAGCGCTGCTGGGCGTACGCCTGCCGGTCACGGTCCTGTTGGAAGCCGCCACCCTGACGCAATTGTCGAAAGAGGTCGAGCAGCTCATGACGGATGCGGACCGGGACCGGCTGCGGCAGGTGCTCGCGAGCCTCGAACAAGAGCTTCCGGTCGCATGACGGCCGTGAACCGACGGACGGCGGCCCAGCGTCGGCGACTACTCCTCAACCGGCTCCAGGCAGTCGACAACAGTGGGGGTGCGGCTACCGGTGCGGGTGAAATCTACCGGACTGCCTATCCGTTGACCTGTGGCCAGCAGGGGCTGTGGTTCATCGAGCGACTTCAGCCCGGCAGCCCGCTGTACCTGATCTGCGTTGCGTACCGACTCTGCGGCCAGCTGGACGTTCCCGCGTTACGGCGTGCGCTGACCATCCTGATCGAACGCCATGAGGCGTTCCGAACGACCTTCCACGAGAGTGAAGGCGGGCCCGTGCAGCGCGTGGCGCCGGGGGCTCGGGTAGTGATGGAGGTTGAGGACCTCAGCGCGCTCACCGAGCAGGCCCGGGCCGAGACGGTGGACCGCCGCCTGCGCGAGGAGACCGGCCGCGGCATCGACCTGGCCCGCGGTCCGATGCTGGCGACCCACCTGTTCAAACTGGGTGGGACCGAGCACGTGATCCTCCTGAAGACCCATCACATCGTGATCGACGGCTGGTCTGTCGACCTACTCCTGCGCGAACTGTCGCTGGTCTACAGCGCCGAGCTGGCCGGCCAGCCGGCGGTGCTGCCGGCGCTGCGGTTGCAGTACGGCGACCACGCCGTCCGGCAGCAGCGCTGGTTGACGAGCGACGAGTATCGACGCCAACTCGACTACTGGCGACGCCATCTCGACGGCGTACCTGAGGTGCTCAACCTCCCGATCGCCCGTCCCCGGCGAGCCACGACGAGCCATCGGGGCAAACACGTCACGTTGTCCTGGCCTGCTTCCCTCATGGCAGATGTACATCGGGTCAGCCGCCAGGAACGAGTCACCCCCTTTATGTTCATCCTGGCCGCCTTTCAGTCCCTGATCTCTCGGTACAGCGGGCAGGACGACATCGTCGTGGGTACCGTTGTCGCCGGCCGTTCAAGCCTGGACACGGAGGGGCTCATCGGGTACTTCGTGAACACCCTCGTGATGAGGGTCGACACCGGGGGAAACCCATCTTTCCGGGAGATGCTCGGCAGAGTCCGCTCGGTGGCACTGGGAGCGCTTGAGCACCAAGATGTGCCCTTCGAACGTGTAGTTGACATGGTGCGCCCCGAGCGCGCAGCACACCACAACCCGATATTCCAGGTCGGGTTCAGCATGGCGGTCAACGCCCAGGAATACCTACGGTTGCCCGGCATCGACGTCACGGAGATCCCGCTGCGGGACACAACCGAAAAGTTTGATCTGGGTCTCACCGTCGCCGACTATCCGACCGGCCTGCAGGTGGAACTGGGGTATCGCACCGACCTGTTCGACGCGGACAGCATCGAACGCATGGGGGGCCATCTGACCCGGCTGTTGCGGGCTGCCGTGGATCGGCCGGAGCTGCGGATCAAGGAGCTGCCGTTGTTGGGGCCGGATGAGCGAACGGAACTGGTGACCCAGCGCAACGGTCCTGAACGACCTGTGGTCCGCAAGTGCCTGCACGAGTTGTTCGTGGACCAGGCCTGCCGTACCCCCGAAATCACCGCGATCCAATGGGGGGAGCGGCGGTTCACCTACGCCGAGCTGAACTCGCGATCGGACCTGCTGGCCCGCCACCTGTGGGCACTTGGTGTGCGGAGGGGCGATCGAGTGGGTATCTACCTTGATCGGTCGGCGGAACTTGTGGTGTCGATCCTGGCGGTCATGAAGGCGGGCGCGGCGTACGTGCCCATCGACACCATGCATCCGCAGGACCGCATCCGGGTCATCGTCGAACATGCGGGGCTCTCGGTTGTGCTGACACAGCGTCGGCTGGCTGCACTGCTTCCTGACGGGGTACGCCAGATTGATGTCAAGGACCGTGCAACCTGGTCGCCGGCCGGGGACAGCAGGGACCTGCCCTGTATTGATTCGCGAGAGTGCGCATACGTTATCTACACCTCGGGCTCGACCGGGCGCCCGAAAGGGGTCCTCGGTACGCACCGGGGCACGGTCAGCCTGATGATGGACGTCCAACGACGCGCCCCGGTGGGGGTGGGAACAACCGGCAGTCTCTGGAGCAGCATCGGCTTCGACGCGTCGGTCTACGAGACTTTCTCCCTACTGCTTTTCGGTGGCACGCTGCACTTGGTTCCCGAGGAGACGCGGACGGACGGCGAGGCCTTCGTGAGCTGGCTCCAACAGGAGCGGATTAAGGTGACGATCGTCCCGGTCTTTATCCTTTCGGTGCTAGCGGACCGGCTGCGAGCAGGCGAGCCCCTGGAACTGGAGCGGATTTCGGTAGGGGGTGAGGCGGCACCGGCGCGTCTCCTGCACGAGGTCAGGAACCATCTGAAGGACCTCTCGCTGCTCTACGTGTACGGGCCGACGGAAACGGCGATCTTTTCGACCGTGTACCTCATTCCTCCAGAGCCGAGGGAGGACGGACACGCGCCTATCGGTCGGCCGGTCGACAACAACACCCTGTATCTCCTGGACGGCAACCTCGAGCCGGTGCCGGACGGGGTCGTGGGTGAGGTCTTCATCGGCGGCATCGGCATCGCCCACGGATACCTCCACGCCCCGCGCCTCACCGCCGAACGTTTCCTGCCGGACCCCTTTAGCGAGACGCCGGGAAATCGGATGTTCCGCACCGGTGACATGGCGAGATATCTGCCGGACGGCAACCTGCTCTTCGCCGGCCGGCGCGACAACCAAGTCAAGATTCGTGGCGTGCGTGTCGAGCTGGAAGAGGTAGAGGTGGCGCTGCGGCGCCACCCATCTGTGCGCGAGGCCAGTGTCGCGGCGGAGGGCGAGGGCCGGGAGCGACACCTGGCCGCGTACGTCGTCGCCGACGAGCGAACACCGGTAACCGGGCAGCAGTTGCGCATGTTCCTGCGCGGCGTGCTGCCGCACTACCTGGTGCCGTCGACGTTTGCATTCCTCGCCGCGCTTCCGCTGTCGCCGCACGGCAAGGTGAGCCGGCGTGACCTGGCTTCGACTCCCCGTCTGGACGTCGCAGTGGACCAGGTGGCGGTGACGCCACGCGACCCGCTGGAGCTGAGGTTGGCCGCAATGTTCGAGGGGCTGTTGGACGTTCCGACAGTCAGCGTCTGGGACGACTTCTTCGCCCTCGGCGGGGGAAGTTTGCTCGCGGTGCAACTCCTCGCGCAGATCGACAGGGAACTGGAGGTCCGGCTGCCCCTGGCGACTCTCTTCGAGAGTGCCACAGTGGAGAGCCTCGCCCGCTGCGTCCGCGAGCAGTCCGTACAGACTCCGTGGTCGCCGCTGGTGACGTTGCGGCAGGGCAGCTCCGCTGGACCGCCGCTCTTTCTCGTGCATCCGGTCGGTGGGCATCTGCTCGGCTACGTCGAACTCCTCCGTTATCTGCCTGCCGAACAGGCCGTCTATGGCCTGCAGGCGCAGGGGACCGCTGCTGGCCAGACACCACTCGCCTCCATCGAGGAGATGGCCGGGCGGTACGTCGAGGCTGTGCTGGCGGTGTGCGGCGGCGAGCCCTTGGTGCTCGGCGGGTGGTCGATGGGCGGGGTGGTCGCCGTGGAGATGGCACGACGCATGCGGCTCCTCGGACACCGGGTCGACGGCCTGGTTCTGGTCGACGCAGACGCATCAGACTTCGACGCGCCTGCAACGGTCCTCGAGAGCCTTCAAGGCTGGTTCTACGACCTCACCCAGCAGGAGCTTGCAGTTGACGGACTGGTCGATCTCGATCCGGCAGAACAGTTGCGCGCCGTCTTCGCCAGTGTGCACCGGCAGCTCGAGATCATGAGCGGGGCTCAGGACGAGTTCGAGCGAATGTTCCGGGTCTACGACAGCAATATGAAGGCCGGCTCGTCCTACGACGGCAAGCCATACCCGGGCAGCGCCGTGCTCCTGCTCGGCGACCAGCACGACAGCGGGCAGACGGCGCGGATGGGCAGCTCCATCTCCTCGCTGGTCCACGGGCCGCTTCGGATCGAATCGGTGCCGGGTGACCACTATTCGGTGCTACGAGAACCCGGTGTATGTCATGTAGCGGCCGTCCTTCGGGACGCGCTGGACGCGGGCCGAGCCGGACACCGTCAAGCCCCAGGAGAAGATCATGGATGACCTCGTGACCCGCCTCTCCAACGGAGAGCACCAGGTTCGCATCGGCGGGCCCGATCCGGCGCTTTCCGAGCTACGCCGTCGGATCGACGAGGTGGGCTTGGTCTTCATCGCCTTTTCCGGGCCGCATGGTGCGACCGAACTTGGCGTCGTCGTCGACCGTGAAGCCACGGACGTCAGCGACGCGGACTGGGGCTGCGGCACCGGCCAGGTGCACATCGAAGGAAATCTGACTCTGAACCGGGTGCCGATCCGATGCGTCGCCGACATCGATCTGTCGCTGCTCACCGGCGTCGGCAGGGTCGTCCCTCGCCGGGTTGGCGCTGATGGGCCAGGGCCCGTGACGAGCGCCTGCGCGGCATCTCTCCTCGAGCGAAGGTAGGCCATTGCATGTTGTCCACAGACACCCCTGTCCCGCTCGGTCCCGTGACGGGATGGCAGGGACCGAGCGACTACTTCCGTTTTGTGGAGAGAGAAGCATTTGACCCGAGCGTGGTAGAGGACGTGCTCCGCGGACGCCGCCTCGGCGTCGTCTTCCGTGACGTGGTCCCGGCCGAGGCGCTCAACCGCCTCGTGGAGCGGTTCTGGGCCAGCCCATTGAACAAACGTCGCGAGCATGTCGAAGCACCCGGCAACTATCTGGGCACGTACCACTTCCACAAGACCACGGAACAGTACCTCGCCGATTCGGCCGAGGTTGCACCCGAGATGCACGCGACGCTCGACTTCCCCGGCAGCCCGTGGCGATGGTTCCAGGATGATCTGCGTTCGTACTTTGCGCGGCAGGGCGTGCGGTTCCGCCTCGCCGAAAAGGATGGGCGGGTCGCCTGCCCCGCGACCATCCGGTCGTGGGACGCGGTCGGGGACTTCGCACTGCTGCCGCACGAGGACTACGCGCAATGCCGGGAGCCGGGCCAGGCCGACTTCGAGATCCAGCAGGTGCTCCAGTACCGGCCCTGCGGCGTCAACTTTTGCCTTGAGAACGGCGATGGCGGGCGGCTGGTCGTCTGGAACATCCAACCCGACGACGAGACCCGGACACGCCACGGCTCGTACTACGCCGGGGCCCCTTACCCACCCGCAACGATGGTGGACATACAGTCCGTCCGGCTCGATCTATCGCCCGGTGACCTCTACGTCTTCAATGCGGCGCATGTGCACGCAGTGGAGCGGAACAGGGGCAACCGTACGACTTTGTCCTGCCTCATGGGTTTGGTGGACGACGCGAACGTCGTGGTCTGGACCTGAACGATGGCCCTGGCTAGCGATTCACTCCGCAGGGCAAGTTCCCTGGCGGATCTGGTCAGCGCCGTGTCCGGCCGACGGCCGGCGGCAGACGCCGTCACTCAGGGCACGTGCTGGCTCACCTACGCTGAGTTGGATGCCGCCTCCGACCGTCTGGCTGCTCGCCTGATGGCAAAGGGCGTGGGCCGCGGACAATACGTCGGCCTGCTGGCCGAGCGGGACGTCGCCACGCCGCTCGGCATTCTAGGCATACTCAAGACCGGTGCTGCCTACGTCCCACTGGACCCGTCCTACCCGTCGGCACGGCTACGCTTCATCGCGGACGATGTCGGCATGACCGTCCTCGTAGGGGACGCCGACCGGGCCAAGGGCCTCGGCCTCGGTGATCTTGAGGTGGTGGCGCCCTGGCAGGGCAGGGAAGGTGGCCTCGCGGATCGGCCGGAGGTGGCCGCCGACGACCCCGCGTACGTCATCTACACCTCGGGGTCCACCGGCCCGCCGAAGGGTTGCGTCGTCAGCCACGGGAGTGTCCTGGAACTGCTGGGGCACGCGCTGCCGCTGTTCGACGTGGGGCCGACGGATCGCTGGGCGCTGTTCCACTCGGCTAGCTTCGACGTCTCGGTCTGGGAGTTGTGGAGTGCCTTCGCGACCGGCGCCACGGCGGTGGTGGTGCCGAGTGTCACCGCCCAATCCCCGGAGGAACTGGTCGAGTTCCTGGTCCGCGAGCGGATCACCATCCTCAACCAGGTGCCGACTGTGTTCCGCTATCTCGCGTTCGCGCACACGGATGCGGGTCGTCCAGCGTTACGGCTGCGATACTTGGTTTTCGCTGGTGAGAGCGTGGACCTGGAGGTGATCCGGCAATTCGTCTCGGCGCTGGAGTCCCCGCCGACGGTGGTCAACATGTACGGCATCACTGAGGCGACCGTGCACTCCACGTTCAAGGTGCTCGGGACCGCCGTGCTGGCCGGACAGGTGTGCCAGCCCATCGGACGTCCGCTGCCGCACACCGTGATCGAACTACGCGACGTCGCGGGTGACCTCGTACCGGCTGGTGAAGTCGGGGAGATCTTCGTGTCCGGCACCGGACTGGCGCTGGGCTACCTCAACCGTCCGGGTCTCACCGCGGAAAGGTTCGTCCGCTGCGAGACCCCCACAGGGGCACTCCGCTGTTACCGCTCCGGCGATCTGGCGCGTCTTCTGCCCGACGGCGAGCTCGAGTACCTGGGCCGCACCGACCGTCAGGTGAAGCTCCGTGGCTTCCGGATCGAACTGGGGGAGGTCGAGGCCGTATTTCGCAGCAACGACCGGGTCCGCGACGTCGCCGTGGACGTCGTGACGGGCAAGGCGGGCGACCGCTTCCTGATGGCCTGGGTCGTACCCGTCGCGGACGCGCCGCCCAGTTTGGTGCCCGAACTCAGGTCGTATGCCGGGAGACTGGTGCCGTCGCATCTCGTGCCGGCCCGGTTCCGAATCGTGCCTAAACTTCCGACCACCGCGTCTGGCAAGCTCGACCGTGCGGCGCTACCGAGCTGGTGATGCGGGTGTCGACGCCACGGCGTCGACACCCGCATCCCGCGGCTTGACCCGTCACCCGAGCAGTTTGCGCATCCGCTCCAGTGCCTCCACCGTCAGCTCGTGGTCGCGCACGAACGTCGTGCGGATCCACCTGCGGCCTTCCGCCCGTTCGGCAAAGAAGGCCGTCCCCGGCGCCACCAGGACGCCTGCCGACGTGACAAGCCGGGCGGCCAGCTCGTCGGAGGGGACGCCGAGCCCTTCGGTGCCGGCCAGAATGAACCAGCCGCCCTCGGGAACGGATACCTCGAAACCCATCTGGTCCAGGCTGTTGGCCATCTCGTCGCGCCTGTGTTGGAACTGCTTCACCTCGTCCACATCGTTCCACCAGGACGCTGTGGAGGCCGCTGCGCCGTGCTGCAGAGGTGTGCTGGCACCGATGGTGGTCCGTTGGTGTACCTTGCGCAGCGCCGCAGTGACCTCGGGATCCGCGAGGCAGTACCCGATTCGCCAACCTGACATGCTGAGCGTCTTCGAGAGGCTGCCCAGGACGATCGAGTGCGCACTCGCCCCGGGCAGGGTCAATGGGGATACGTGTGGCCGGCCGTCGTAGATGAACCTCTCGTACACTTCGTCCGTGATGCACGTCAGCCCGTACTCGCAGCAGAGCCCGATGATCGCGTTGAGCTCCGTCGCGTCGAAGGAGCGCCCGGTCGGGTTGTGTGGCGTGTTAACCACGATGGCCCGCGTACGCGGGGAGATCGCGGCGCGCAGTGCCGCGATGTCCAGACGCCAACCCGGGTTGCGCAGTGCCACCCGCCGGGCGACCGCGCCGCACAGCTCGACGGTGCCGAAGTAGGTCTCGAAGGCGGGATCCAGGAGGATGACCTCATCGCCGGGGTCGGTGACCGCGAGAAGTGCCATCATTGTGCCTTCGGTCGCCCCGCAGGTGATGGTGATCTCGCTCTCCGGATCGACCTGGGCACCTCGGGTCGCGAGCAGGTCCGCGGCAACCTGCTCCCGCAGAGCGAGCAGACCGGCGGGATCGGAGTACTGGTGATGTCCGGACCGGAGCGCCTCGACAGCGCCGGCGACGGCCGCCGACGGGGGTGTACCGGGCGGTATGCCCAGCGCGATGTCGATCGCACCGACCGCTTGCGCGGTCCGCAGCAGCTGAGCCAGCTCCAGTGCCGACAGCCCCGACACGCGCCTGGACAGGGGTGGGCGGGTCATCCCGCCAGCTCCGCAGTTAGCTCGTAGAAAGTGAAACGGAAGGTGGTTTCCTCGTCTTGGACGACCCTCGCACAGTGCAGCCCAGCGGCCGCGATCACGTCGAGCCACACGGCCTTGGCCTGCGGAAAGCCCTGTCGGGTCAGCGCATGGGTCAGGTAGTAGTCGGCGTCGGAGGCATCGATGTGCAGGTCCGGCTCCGCTAGAAGCAGAGCGCGACCAGGCTTCGCCGCGAGCACTGTCCGGTACCGCCGGAGCAACCGCACGACGGCGTCGCGGCCGTTGCGGAACTCCTCGTGTACGGCGCCTACGGCGAGGATGTAGTCGCATTCCTCAGCGATCGCCGGCCATGTGTCGGGGTCGAATGCGTCGCCAGAGATGAACGTCAGTCGATCCGACAATCCGGCCTCCTTCACCCGTTCCGTGGCCAGCTCGACGGCAGTCGGTGCGATGTCCAGGCCGACGGCATGGAACTCGGGATCGGTCTCGGCGAGGTGAACGAGGAGGCCCCCCGTCCCGCAGCCGAGGTCGAGTAGCCAGGTGGTGCCGCGGTCCCTCATCTGCTTCCGCACTAGGTCGGCGGCGAAACTGATGGTCATCGGCTCGCAGCTGCGCCCCAGCGCCCGGTGATCCCGCACCACATCGGTGCCGTACTGAAGTTGTCCCCTGAGGAGGCCATCCATCTGGCGCAGCACGGGCCCGTAGGCGTCCGCGTAGAACCGGAGAAGTCCCTGTCCGATCCTGCCCAGCAACACGGCTCCATACGGGGTGAGCCGCCAGCGCTCGGCGGAAGCCGTGTCCGGTAGCGCTGTCGACCCCTCCCACGTCACCCCGGTTGATTGGACGACGCCCCGGATTTCGAGGTAGCGGAGTAGGTTTCGCAGCACCACCGGATCACCGTCCGGGTCGACCAAGTCGGGAAGCTGTCGCCAGTTCTCCGCTGCGAGCTCTCGGCCCGCCCTCGTCTTGGCGACGCCGGCGATGGCGGTCACCAGCACGTGCGCGGACACCAGCTCGGGCACGCCGACCTCGCGGACCGACTGCCAGCCGTCGGGGCCGTCGGAAACTTCGATTGGTCTAGAGGTCATCGTTCGGTCTCGCTTTCTTTGACGACTTTTGGCCGCAGGGTGCCGGACAAGCGGACGCGAGGCAGGATGCCGATTTGGCCGTGCTTCCGCGGTGAGAAGGCCGCACGATCTCCGGACACGTGTCTGGTGGGGTGTGGAGGTCATGTCGCTGCGACAGTTCGGCGAGTCGTTCCAAGACCGAGACATGGTCCCCAGCAGAATGGTCGAGGTGCGCAGCAAACCAGAGGAAGTCCGCCGATCACCCCTGTGTCAACCCTGGACTTGCCTGGCCAGACGTTCGCCTCCGTACGTGCATCCCGCGCAAGGGATATTCTCCGCGTTCAGTTGACTGCCGGATCGACGTGCCGCACTCCGTGCGCTGTTCAAGCGCGGCGTGAAGTGTGATGCTAGCGCGGCGGCTAACCTGACACCAGTGCGATTACACACTGCAATCGACTTGCCGGTTCGAGGACGTGAAGGGCACCCACCATCGACCAATGGTAACGCATGGTGACATCTCGCAGGGGGCGGCATGCATTGCTGGTTGATGATACAGTCGGATCCCTGGCCCGAGCTGACGGTGTCATGGCAACTCCTTGGTGGGCGGACCGGATAATGGATTGTTGCGCGCTAGGGGCGGGGTCTTGCACATTGTCAATCTTCAATGGCATTGGTGGCGATCCGGATGGGTCGTGAATGTGGCATGCCGACGTGGCAAGGGAATCAAGGGTAATGGCAGATTCGGACGTGCCGGAAAGCTTCAGCATAATTCCGGAAGGAGGAACGCCTGATGCCCGAGTTCTTATGACTCGTACCCCGGCCGGATTCTCCCTGCCTTCCCACCGGTGTCGCGACATCCCGTCGCTGAACGAATTCATCGCCAAGATGTTCGGGCTGGAGGTCGTCACCACCGAATGTGTTAGGGATTTATCCGCCGGGCCGGCCGATCCGGGCCCGAAAGTCTTCGCCCACGAGGTGCTCGGGTGCGGGCGTGTGGCTGACCACAACGCGGCGTGGGTGTCGGTGCAGGACCTGCCTGGACTGGCGCTCGTGGCCCCCGAGCACCGGGAGGTCGTCGAGGTGTGGTTGCGGGAGCGGCGAGTAGATGCAGCTCCTGCCCGCGGCGTGCCCTGGGCGTGTGCCGGATGGTTCGAGACTGCCGCCAGTTGGATGAGCGAGCGGCTGGAAGCCCTGGGAAGAGAGCCAGCGGGGCGCGTGGAGCAGGTTGACGTCCGCTTGTGGTCCACTCTGTTGCGCGTACCGGTCACCGGGGGCGGGTTCGCATACTTCAAGGCAGTGCCGCCGGTGTCTGCTCATGAGCCGCTGCTCACGCGTGTGTTGGCGGACCGCTTCCCAGGTCGCGTACCTACCGTGCTCGCGGCGGACGAGGCCCGGGGCTGGATGTTGATGGAGGACTTCGGTCCTGTTATCGAGTCCGAGGACCCAGCCGAGATCGTGGATGCCTACCTGGCGACGATGCCGGCCCTGGCGCGGATACAGGTGGAACTCGCTGGTGACGTTACGACGCTCGACGGCCTCGGTTGCCCGAACAGGCGTACCCGAGAGTTGCCTGAGTTCTTCGCGGCGCTGCTCGACGACATGGACGCGCTGCGCATTGGCGACGGCCTCGGGCTCACCGTCGAGGAGTGCAAGCGGTTGAGGTCGTGGACCGAGGAGTTCGCCGAGATCTGCGACCGACTTGCGCAAGGCGGCGTCCCGGACAGCCTGGTGCACAGCGACGCGTGGCGGGGGAACTTCACGCGATCCGGTTCCGGGCCGCTTATCTTCGACTGGGCGGAAAGTGCGGTCGGTCACCCGTTTCTCTCGTTGGCGGTCGTCAGGCAGGACATTCGCGATGTGCTGCCTGACGGTAGCGCAGATGCGGCGATATCGCGTGTGACAGAGGAATATCTCCGGGAGTGGTGCGTATACGCAAACCCCGAAGATCTGGCCGAAATCGCGCGTTATTCCGTGGCTCCGGGTCTGGTGAACCGAGCGTTGGAGTGGCACCGTAGCATCGCGTCACTCGACGTGACTCGAACTGGTTTCTACCGGTATGCCGTGCCGGTTAATCTGCGTAGACTCTTAGCTTTTACGTAACTCTTACCAAGTAGTTTCGAAGAAGAAGCGGGGCATGGTTCAACTCGTGCGAAGAAGTGATCCTCAGTTGTTTGTCGTGGATGTCGAGGAGCAATGCGCGCTCCGGTGGGATGCCTTACTCCGGTGCCCGTCGAAGACGCAATGTGATGGTTCCCGAAAAGCGCCCGGGCGGTCGATATCTTGAGGGCGCAAATCACTCTGCTACGCGCCTACCTCGGACCGCAGTGGCTCAAGGTTGGGTTCCTGGTAGTTCTCCTGGCTACGACAATCGCGCTCGAGTTGCTGGTGCCGCTCTGGCTTGCGCGCTTCATCGACCAGGCAGTCGCCGGCCAGGGGCTGGCGGTGCTGCAGGCCACCGCGATCATCTTCCTGGCAATGGCGCTCGGTCGGCAGGTCGTCGTTGGGGCGGCGGGCTATCTGAGTGAGGATGTCAGTTGGACGGCCACTAACCGTCTCCGCGAGGACCTCACGGCTCACTGCCTCGAACTCGATATGGCCTTCCACAAGGCTTACCGGCCTGGTGAGCTGATCGAACGGGTGGATGGTGATGTCACGACATTGGCGACCTTTTTCTCGAGCTTTGTGTTCGATGTCCTGGGACGCGCGCTTCTCATCGTCGGCATCGTGGCACTGACTATCGCCTTGGACTACCGGCTCGGGTTCACCCTCGTGGTGTTTGCCGTGCTGGCGGTTCTCGTGCTGCGCCGGATCCAGGGAGTGGCTGTACCGCATTTTGCCGCGCTGCGGGCGATCAGGAGCGACCTTGCGGGCTTCTTTGAGGAGCGGCTGAATAGCACGGAGGACCTGGCCGCGAACGGCGCGCGTCGGTACACGATCGGGCAACTGGACGGCCTGCTGGACCGCTTCCGGCGAGTGAACCGGAAAGCCTCCGTCACCGCGCGTTACTCGTCGAGCGTGTTGGAGGTCGCGGTCTCGGTTGCGGCTGCCGTGGTGATCGCGGTAGGTGGCTACCTCATGGGCAAGGGCTCGATGACAATCGGCGCCGTCTACCTCGCCTACACGTACACCAGCCTGCTGTCCATGACCCTGTTCCGGATCACCCGTCAGCTCAACCAGTTCCAAGCCGCCGCAGCAGGCCTTGAGCGGATCGCGGAACTATACGCCGCCCGTAGCACCGTGCAGGACGGCTCCGGCGGAGTCCTGCCCTCCAGTGCCCTGGAGGTCGAGTTCTCCGGGGTGTCGTTCCAGTATGAGACCGGCCGCCCGATCTTGCGTGACCTTTCCTTCACGGTCCCGGCAGGCGGGACTTTGGGCCTGGTTGGCCGTACCGGTAGTGGAAAGACGACCATTGGAAGATTGATCTTCCGTGGCTATGACGCGAGCGCGGGCTCGGTGCGGCTTGGCGGGGTCGACGTGCGCCGTCTGGAGTTGGCGGCGTTGCGTTCGCGGATCGGAGTGGTTACCCAGGACGTACAGCTCTTCCAGGCCACGGTTCGGGAAAATGTCACGTTGTTCAACGACCAGATCTCGGACGGCGCAATCCTGGCAGCGATTGGCAGCCTCGGACTGACGAGCTGGTACAGCTCTCTTTCCGACGGTCTCGATTCCGTCATCGACAACGACCGCGCTATGTCCGGTGGAGAGGCGCAACTGCTGGCATTCACCCGCGTCCTACTGCGTGAGCCGGACGTCGTCATCCTCGACGAGCCCTCCTCGCGTCTCGATCCAGCTACCGAGCGGCTGGTCGACGGGGCAGTAGCCCGCCTCCTCAAGGGTCGTACGGCGATCGTGATCGCGCACCGTCTCTCGACGGTGCAGCGGCTGGACAACGTTCTTGTCCTCGATCAGGGCGACATACTCGCGTTTGGTCGGCCGCAAGACGTGCTGCATGGGGGTACCTCCGCGGCGGCGCTACGGGCGGGGGAACTGGCATGAAACCCTGGCGGGTGTTCTGGGCTCTCGTCCGAGTCGCTCCCGGGCTGTATGTGCGTGACGCGCTGCTGCAACTGCTCCGCAGCACCATTCCCCTGCTGCCCGCCCTCGTCGTCCGTGAGGTGCTGGACCGTTATACCCACCACGCTGCCCTAACCGCAGGGGTGTGGATGCTTCTGGCCCTGCTCGCCGGAATCGCCCTGGCGCGGGTCGTGGTTTTACTCATGAGTGTGGCAACGGACGCTGACGTCGAGTCCGTGGCCGGCTCGCTGCTCATGCGCAACGCCTTCGCGCGAGCCCTGGCTCGGCCGGGCGCCATGCCGGCGCAGCGGGCGGTCGGCGACGTGATCAACCGCTTGAGCGGCGACACGACGACGATCGCGAAGATGCTCGTCTACACCCTCATGGTGGTCGGCGCAGGAGTCCAGGCGCTGCTCGCCGTCGCGGTCATGTTTACCATCGACCCGCTGGTCACCATGGTGGTCTTCGTCCCACTCGGCGCCGCCGGCGTTCTGATCAACATGGCCAGTACCCGGATCAAGACCCTGCACCGGGAGAGCCGCGAGGCGGCCGGGGAGGTCAGCGCATTCCTCGGGGACGCGTTCGCGGGTGTGCAGGCCATCCAGCTGGTCGGGGCCAACCGCGCCGTCGTGGCGCGGTTCCGGAACCTTAATGAGCGGCGACGCCGACGGACGCTGCAGAGCCGCTTGTTCACCGAGACCTTCATGATTTCGGTCTGGAACAACACTGCCAACCTCGGCGCGGGAGTCGTTCTGATCCTGGTCGCCAACCGGATGGCCGACGGCAGCTTCACCGTCGGTGATCTTGTGCTGTTCGTTGCCTATCTGGGTTGGATCTCCGACTTCACAGCACTGTTCAGCCAAAACCTCGCACTGTACAAGCAGTCCGTTGCGTCGCTGCACCGGCTGGTCGAGACACTGCCCGAGGGCAGTAGGAGCGAGGACCTTGTGAGCCGGCACGACGCGGTAACGGCCCGGGAGGATGCCTGGACGTCGGCCGAACCCTTGACCGCCCTACAGATCCGCGGGCTGACCTACCTGCACAAGAGCAGCGGCCGCGGCGTTCGGGAGGTTGACCTCGTCGTCGAAAGAGGCACCGTCGTCGTGATCACCGGCCGTGTGGGATCGGGCAAGACTACGCTGCTTCGTTCCCTGCTTGGGCTGCTGCCGCCCCAGGCAGGCGAGGTCCGGTGGAATGGGCACCTGGTGACCGATCCGGGGAACTTCTTCGTGCCGCCCCGGAGCGCGTACACCCCCCAGGTACCACGTCTCTGCAGCGGAACCTTGCAAGACAACATCCTGCTCGGTCTGCCGCTCGACGACGAGCGGCTCGCTGCAGCCGTGCGGGCAGCAGTGTTGGAGCCTGATGTTCAGCTGATGGAGGACGGCCTCGCCACGTTGGTGGGTCCTCGGGGAACCAAGCTTTCCGGAGGGCAGCTACAGCGGACCGCAGCCGCCCGGATGTTCGTCCGTCAGCCCGAGCTGCTGGTCTTCGACGACCTCTCGAGCGCCCTCGACGGCCGGACGGAACGCCGCATGTGGGAGCGGCTTGGGGAAAGCGGCGAGAGGACCTGCCTCGTGGTCTCTCATCGCCGCGCGGCGTTCGAATACGCCGACTGGATCGTGGTCCTCAAGGACGGGCGCATCGAGACGCAGGGTGAGCCGCAGCACGTCCTCTCTACCAGCTCTGAAATCAGGCATCTGTGGCAGGAGGAGAACGCATGACACCAGCGGTCACCGACAAACTCAGTGTCGACCTCGGTCCCGAATTGCTATTGGACCTGGCAACTCGTTGTCCCGAACGGCCCTACTCTCCGTACCGGTCGGACATGGAATTCGAACTCCTGTGGGGGCACGCAAGGACCTGCGCGGAGGGCTTTTCCGACGACCTGCGGGCCATGCTCGGCCGCTTCCGCCGCCGACGCACCAATCGAGGAACCCTGCTCCTGCGTGGCCTGCCGGTCAACGACGCGGCCTTGGGACCCACCCCCGCGCGATGGGACGTTGGCGCGTTGGCCAAGCGGAGCTGGAAGACGGAAACTGTGCTGCTGGCCGTCGCCTCGTTGCTCGGCGAGGTGTTTTCCTTTGAGCGGCAGCATGACGGCAATCTCGTACAAAACGTGGTTCCGGTTCGGGACGACGCGTATACCCAGATGGGCACCGGTAGCAGGGTCTTCCTCGAGTGGCACACCGAGGACGCTTACGACCAGTTGCGAGCCGACTTCATCGCCCTGCTCTGCGTACGGTCTGATCCATCGGCTCGGACCGTCGTTGTGGATGCGGCCGACGTCCCCGTTTCGCCGCAGGCCCGCGCGATTCTCCTGGAACCGCGCTTCCACATCGGGGTCGACCCCGCGAGCGGCGGCTCCGGGAAGCCCGAGGACGGCCCCGTGTTAGCCATCCTCGAGGAAGATGCGAGCCTCGGCCTCACAGTGCGGCTCGACACCGATCAGGTCTGCGCCGTCCGCGGCGACGAGGCTGCGGCGGCAGCGCTCGAGGAGTTCCGCTACGCCATCCCGCGAGCGGCGCGCTACGTGACGCTGCAAGCGGGCGACATGCTGCTCATGGATAACCGTCGCACCCTGCATGCCCGTACCGCCTACACGCCCCGCTTCGACGGTACCGACCGCTGGCTGCAACGGGTCAGTATCACCACAGACCTGCAGAAATCTGCGGTCGTACGGACCCGGCGGCGCCGGGTGGTGGACAGGGAAGCAGCCCTGTTCGGCTGACCAGAACATTTCCGGCAGAAACTAGCGAGGAGCCCATGTTCTCCCGAGAAATCGTAATAAACGGAATCAGCGTCTCGGACGAGACCGACGCCTATGTCATTGCAGAAATCGGACACAACCACGAGGGTGATATTGGCAAAGCAGAGAAACTGTTCCGTGCCGCCGCCGATGCCGGTGCGCAGGCGGTCAAGCTCCAGAAGCGTGACAACCGGACCCTCTTCACCAGGGCGATGTACGAGGAACCGTACGTCGGCCCGCACAGCTACGGCCGGACGTACGGCGAGCACCGCGAAGCTCTCGAATTTGGCCGCGCGGACTACCAGCACCTTGCCGCGCTGGCGAATGAACTTGGCGTCGATTTCATGTCGACCGCGTTCGACCTGCCGAGCGTCGATTTCCTCGCCGACATCGGCGTGGCGGCCATCAAGGTGGCCTCCGGAGACGTCACCAACACTCCTCTGTTGGCCCATGCCGCGGCTGTCGGAGTGCCGCTGATCGTCAGCACCGGAGGCGCCGACCAGGACGACGTGCGGCGGGCTGCCGACACCATTCTGCCTGTCAACCCGCAGCTGGCCCTGCTGCAGTGCTCCGCGATCTACCCGGCGCAGGTCGACGATCTGAACCTGTCGGTCATCAGTACCCTCCGTGCCGATTTCCCTTGTGTCATCGGCTTTTCCGGGCACGATGACACGCCCGACCTGAGCTGGATAGCGTATGCGCTCGGTGCCCGTGTCATCGAGAAGCACGTGACCCTGGACCGGGGTGCCGCGGGCAGTGACCACCACTTCTCGCTCCTGCCGGCGGACCTGGCCGAGCTCGTTGAGGGCCTCCGGCGGGTCCGCCGGGCGATGGGCAGCCCGGTGAAGCGGGCAATGCCGGCCGAGGCGCCAGCGCTCCGGAAGATGGCCAAGAAGCTTGTCGCGTCGCGCGACTTGCCTGCCGGTCATCGACTGGAGCCCTGCGACGTCGCCGTCAAGTCGCCCGGTGACGGCATGCGTCCGTACCAGCTGCCTGAGGTGCTGGGTCGAACGTTGACCCGAGCGTTGGCCGCGGACGCCCACATCGATCCAAGTGTGCTGCGGTGAGCGGCCCCGGGTCGACTGCCATGCCGGGCCGGGTCGCCGTCGTCACGGGTGCCTCCGGACGGCTCGGGAGCGTGTGGACGTCGGCGTTGCTCGACGGGGGAGCCGGTGTGCTGGCGATTGATCTGATGGAGCAGCCGTCCCCGTCCCTGAAGGAGGTGGTGGCGCTGCACCCCGCCGACCGATTTCACTTTGTGCAGGCGGACGTGACCGAGCGCGGGAGCCTGCTGGAGGCGTGGGACGCATGTCTGAATCACTTCGATGTGCCGGACGTCCTGGTCAACAACGCCGGGATCGATCAGCCACCGTCGGCCACGGCCGTCAGTTGGCCGTTCGGGGACATCCCGGCCGAACTCTCGCAGTCGGTGCTGGACGTCAACGCGCTGGGGGCGCTGTTGATGTGTCAGGTGTTCGGGCCAGCGATGGCCGAGCGCGGGCGAGGGTCGGTTATCAACATCGGCTCGCTGTACGGCGGACTTGCACCCGACCCCCGTCTCTACGAACATCTGCCAGCGGATCCTCCGTTCCTGAAGCCTCCCGCCTACGCCATGTCCAAGGCCGGGGTCGGCGCGCTGACCCGGTACCTGGCCGCGCTGTGGGGCCCGGCAGGGGTACGAGTAAACACCCTCGTCCCCGGCGGTGTTCTCGCTGACCAGGACGCCGAGTTCCGGGCGAAGTTTACGGCGCGTGTCCCGCTCCGCCGGATGGCGGAGGCGGAGGATCTGACAGGGCCGTTCCTCTTCCTGGCCTCGGACCTTAGCCGGTACGTGACCGGGACCGAAGTCATCGCCGACGGTGGATACGGGTGCTGGTGAAGGATGCGTGGGGCGAGGAGGATGTCGTGAACGACGGCGGCACGTGGATGTGGGCGCCACGCAGCGAGTTCCACCGGATTCTCCACGCGGTCGTCGATCGGTACGACCGTGCCCGTGCTTTTGCCGCCCTGACCCGCATCAACGCTCTTTACATGGTCGCCCGAGCGGGATCCGGGCACATCGGCTCAAGCTTCAGCGCGGCAGACATCGTCACCTGGCTCCTGCTGGAGGAGATGTATGCCCCCGGCGCGGCCGACGGGGACGTGTACTTCTCCTCGAAGGGCCACGACGTACCGGGTCTGTACGCGGCCCTCGTCGGGCTCGGGCAGCTCGACGAGGACCTGCTGCACCAGCTTCGACTGCTCGGTGGACTGCCGGGCCACCCGGATGTGGGCACGCCGCACATGCCCTTTAACACCGGTTCACTCGGCATGGGTATCTCGAAGGCGAAGGGCCTGGTGCTCGCCAACCGTCTCCGAGGCATGCGGCGGCGGGTCTTCGTATTGACGGGCGATGGTGAGTTGCAGGAGGGTCAGATTTGGGAATCTCTACCCTCGGCCGTCCGCTACCGGATGCACGAGCTGACAGTCATCGTCGACCACAATAAGCTCCAGTCGGACACCTGGGTGCGGGACGTCAGCGACCTGGGGGACCTCGAGGCCCGGTTCACGGCCTGCGGGTGGGGTGTGCTGCGCTGCGACGGCAACGACGTGACGCAGCTCGAGGCCGGGTTCCGGCGACGCACGTCCGACTATCCGGAATCGCCCGTGGCCATCATCGCTGACACCGTGAAGGGGGCTGGGGCCGCCCGGTTCGAAGCCAGCCGGATGGCGGAGTCGGAGTGGCGGTACCGGTTTCACAGCGGGGCACCCGACCAGGTCGACCACGACGCTGCATTCGCGGAACTCCGGGCGCGGGTGGACGGCATACTTCGCGCTCGTGGCGTGGCCGAGCTGGCTTGCCGGTCTGTCCCGGCTGCGCGACGGCCAGCCGCTACCGGGCCGCGGCTGCCCGAGGTCTACGGCCGGGTCCTCACGGACCGGGCCGCGCACGATCCACGGATCATCGCGTTGGACGCGGACCTCGTCCTCGACACCGGATTGATCCCATTCCGGGACACCCACCCGGATCGCTTTGTCGAGTGCGGCATCGCGGAACAGGACATGGTCTCCACCGCCGGAGGCCTGGCCGCCGGTGGGTTTCTGCCCTTCGTGCACAGCTTCTCGTCGTTTCTGCATGCCCGGCCGAACGAGCAGATCTACAACAACGCGACCGAGAACCGTCAGGTGGTCTACGTCGGCTCGCTCGCCGGCCTGCTTCCCGCAGCCCCGGGCCACTCGCATCAGGCAGTCCGGGATGTCAGTGCCGTCGGTGCGGTCCCGGGGCTGCTTGTCCTGGCACCGGCTTCGCCGGCCGAGACGGAGCTAGCCGTCGATTTCTGCCGGCACAGTTCGCAGAGCGTCTACCTCCGGCTGTCCAGTGCGTCGTGTCCTCCGGAGGTGGCAGACCTGCCGAGCGCGTCCCTGGAACCCGGGCGCGGGCACCAGGTGCGCGCAGGAGACAGCGACGTGGTCGTGGTCGGTGCGGGCCCCGTTGTGCTGACCCAACTGCTGCGAGCTGTAGAGAACCTGCACCGGGACGGTATCCACCCGGCCATCGTCAACCTGCCCTGGCTGAATCGCGTCGACCCCGACTGGCTACGGCCGCTCGCCGAGCGGGCGGAGCTGATGTTCGTCGTCGAGGATCACTACACCTGGGGCGGCCAGGCGGACGTCATCGCTCGGGCCCTCGCCGAACTGCGTCTCGCCGCGCCACCTCGCTTCCACGGCATCGGACTCACCCAAGTCCCGGTGTGCGGTGACCAGGACGAGGTGCTGGCCTTCCACAAGCTGCGACACGACGAGCTGGCGCAGACCATCCGAACCGCCGTACGTGACGCCTTGCCGGTGGCCGCGACCGCAGCGACCACCGTGTCTTCCGTCCATTCCGAGTGAGGGGCATTCTGTGCAGACCATCCGAAACACGATGCAGCGGCCGCCATCCGAGGTCGTCAAGGGCTTCATCGACGTGCTTGCCGAGTACAGCCCCAGTTGCCTGGTGACGGACGCTCGGAGCCGAGTCGGCGCCATCGGTGGCTTGCTGCCGGTCGTCGCTTCTCACCGGATCGCAGGCCCCGCCCTCACCGTGAACCTCTCCATCGACGACCTCGTCGACTGTATGCCCGTCCTCGCCCTGGCCGAGCCGGGGGACGTTATCGTCCTGGCCTGCCACGAGGTCCGGCGGACCGCCATGTGGGGCGGCCTGATGTCGACGCTGTCGCAAAAGGTCGGCATCGCCGGCGGCATCGTTGACGGGGCGATCCGTGACGTGGACGAGATCCGGGATCTCAACTTTCCGGTCTGGTACCGCAGCACCGTGCCGCGGCCCTCGCCCACCGCGGTCCACGACCGCATCGAGCCGGTCCAGGTCAACGTGCCGGTGGTGGTCGACGGCCAGGTAATCAATCCGGGTGACATCGTCGTCGCCGACGAGAACGGCATCGCAGTGGTGCCGGCGGACGAGGCGGAGGAGGTGCTACGGGGCACGCACGGCCAGATCGAGAAGGAACGCCTCGTCCGTGACCGCATCAGCTCCGGGGCCACAGTCACCGAGCTGCTCATCGAGTTCGGCCACCTCTGAGCCGAAAGACGATCATGCGTATCTACCTCACCGGCGCTGACGGCATGCTTGGCACCGCATTACGAGTGACCCTGGCTGCTCGGGCTGACACCACAATGGTGCGCGGGGTCTCACGGCACGATTTCGACATCGCCGACGCGCGTGCCACGCACGACTCGATACGGTCGTTCGAGCCGGACATTGTGGTGCACACAGCCGCGCACGCAATCGTCGACGAGTGCGAGGCGAATCCCGGACTCGCGTTGCGAACGAATACGCAAGGGACGCGGAATGTCGTCTCGGCGTGCGCCGCCGTCGGCAGCAGCCTGCTCTACATCTCCAGCGACTATGTCTTCGACGGCGAGAACCGCCCGGCGGAGGGCTACCGGGAGGACTCGCTACCCAACCCCCGCAACGTCTACGGCCTGACGAAGCTCGCGGGTGAGCAGCTCGCCGGCACGGTGCCGGACCACTTGTGCGTGCGCACGTCGTGGCTGTTTGGCGGAGCCGACGCGCGGATCGACGCGGTCCTGGCTATGACGAAGGCGATGCTCGCGGGACGGATTCCGCGGCTCATCCACGACCAGTTCAGTTCTCCCACCTACGTGCTCGACCTCGCCGAGGCCCTGGTCCGGACGATCCTGTCGCCCACTCGGCCGACCGGTGTCATCCACGTCGCGAACAGCGGCAGCGCCAGCTGGCACGAGGTGGGCCTGGTGGTAGCGGGCCACCTCCGGCGCGCCGGCCGCCGGGCGGGCGATCCGGCCGCCGTGTCGATGAACGATGGCGGTTTTGCGGCGGCGCGTCCCCGCGACTCCACGCTGGCCACTGAACGCTTCCGTGCCCTGGAGGCTGCACTGCCGCACTGGTCCGACGCCGTGCGACGGTTCTGCGACGTGTTGCTGGACCGGAAGTCCAGGGCCGTCGCCCCACCTGCCGGAGCCGAACGGTGAACGCGGGTTACCCGCTCCGCCCCAGCGCGCTCTTCCTGGACTTCGATGGCGTGACGTGTGACACAGAGCGCGCGGCCCGGCGCAGCTGGGAGGAGCTCTTCCAGGAATCGGAGCTCACTTTCCCGGCCGATCTGTGGCTCCGAATGGTGGGGAATTCCGCTGGGGCGGCGTTGGCGGCAGACGAGTTGGCGCGGCGCCGCGGAGTGCAGCTGTCCCACGAGGAACTGGCACGACGACTACGCCGCAAGGCAGAGCTGGCGGATGCCGAACCGGCCTGTCCGGGTGTGGTCGCGCTGCTCGCCCGGGCGGTCGACCTCGACCTGCCGGTCGCGGTCGTGTCGAGCAGCCCAAGCACCTGGGTACGGCATCACCTGAGTCGGCTGGGACTGCTGAAGTCGCTGTCCTTCGTGGTGACCGGTGACGACACGTCGGCGCACAAACCGGCGCCCGACCTGTATCTGTTGGCGCTGCGGTGGGCGGGGGTGGCAGCGCAGACAGCCGTGGCGGTCGAGGACTCGATGCCCGGCGTATTGGCCGCCAAGGCCGCCGGACTGCACTGTCTGGCCGTGCCCAACGGGAGTGGTATGCCGGTACCAGGAGACAGCGCCGATGCAGTGCTGAACGACCTAGAAGACCTGGCACTGGCTCCGGCCAGCGGCGCCGGAGCGCTGAGGTGACGAGGAGCATGTCGGTGAGCGATGACACGATTGAGCCGAGAGAACCGGTCGACGGGGCGATCCGTGGGCTTGCCGCGTCCGACGTCGCCACCGCCCGCTGGCTCTGGCGTAACGGGCAGCTCGTGCCGTGGGATGAGGCCACCGTGCACATCACCGCCGTCGGTCACTCCTCCGTCGCCGCCGTTTTCGAGGGCATCAAGGCGTATCGCGCGGCCGGCGGGCAACGCCTGCTCGTCTTCCGCCTCGACGAGCATGTCGACCGGCTCTTCGCATCCGCGCGGATCTGTCGCACCCGCATCCCGTACTCCGCTGGCGAACTCCGGGACGCCGTGCTTGACGTGCTACGGGCGAACGAGTACCGGGACGACACGTACATCCGGCCGTGGGCATTCCCGTCGGGTCTGATCCGGGAGCAGATGGTTCCTGCGGCAGCGGTGTGCGAGGTGGTTATCGACACTTGGTCGTTCGCCAGTCAGCTCTTTACGGCGAAGGCATGTCGGGCGGCGGTGAGCAGCTGGGTCCGAGTCGGTGACTCCGCGATGCCGCCTCGTGCTAAGGCCTTCTCCAACTACCACAACGGACGTCTCGCGGTCATCGAGGCGAAAGCCAACGGGCACGACTGGCCGATCCTGTTAAACGATCGCCATCAGGTCAGCGAGGGCGCCGGCGCGTGCATCGCGCTCGTCCGTCGCGGGACAGTCGTCACGCCACCGCTGACCGCCGGGGTGTTGGAGAGCGTGACACGGGCGACGGCTTTGACCCTGCTCGCCGACGCTGGTGTACCGGTGGAGGAGCGGACGGTCGACCGAACGGAGCTCTACCTGGCCGATGAGATCTTCTTCCTCGGTACGGCCTGGGAAGTGTTGCCCGTGGGTGTGGTGGACGGGCTGCCGGTGGGCGACGGAGAACCTGGGCCGGTCACCCGGCTCCTGCAACACGCCTACCACGACGTCGTCCGCGGAGTGCGTCTCGACCATCCCGACTGGATCACGGAGGTGCCTCGATGAACGCGGTAATCCGATGCCGGGAGGCCCTGGCCGCAGACGAGGCGGACGCAGCCAGGGCTTCCCGGCGTCAGGCCTCGGAAAGGACCTTGGCGATCGCGTCGAGTGCCAGATCCAACTCAACCTCTGTGATCACCAGTGGTGGTGCGATGCGCAGCGTGTCGCGCGAGATCTCCTTGTGCAGCACACCATGGTTCAGGAGCCGCTCGGAGACGGTGCGCGCGGAGGGACCGTCGGGAGCCAGTCGCAGCGCCGCCCAAAGTCCGATCCCAGTGGTCTGCACAATGCCCTGCCCGACTAGGCTGCGCGCACGCTCCTGCAAATGCGCCCCGAACTTTTCGGCGCGGGCCTGGAACTCCCCGGTCCTGAGCAGCCGAACCACAGCCCGTCCGACCGCGCACGCCAGGGGATTGCCACCGAAGGTTGACCCGTGATCACCCGGCCGGAGTACGCCGAGAACGTCGCGTCGCCCGATGACAGCAGAGAGGGGCAGAATTCCGCCGCCCAGCGCCTTCCCGAGCGCGTAGAGGTCGGCCTTTACCCCCCAGTGGTCACAGGCGAGCAGCCTGCCGGTACGGGCGAGGCCGGACTGCACTTCGTCGGCGATGAGCAAAACGTTGTTCTCGTCGCAGATGCGGCGCACCGTGGCGAGATAACCGTCCGGCGGCAGGATGACGCCCGCCTCGCCCTGGATCGGCTCGAGGAGAATGGCTGCGGTATTGGCGTTGACGGCGGACGCCAGCTTTTCCCCGTCGCCGAACGGGACGGTTTTGAAGCCCGGCGTGAAAGGCCCGAACCCCTGGCGGGCGGCATCGTCGGTAGAGAAGGATACGATCGTGGTCGTGCGCCCGTGGAAATTCCCACCGGCTACCACGATCTCTGCCGAACCCTCCGGTATGCCCTTGATTTCGTACGCCCATTTCCGTCCTACCTTGATGGCGCTCTCAACTGCCTCGGCGCCGGAATTCATTGGCAGGACCATCTCCGTGCCCGTCAGTTCGGCGAGCTCCTTGCAAAAAGCGCCGAACTGATCGTGGTGGAATGCGCGCGCCGTGAGGGTCACACGTTCGAGCTGGCGTATCGCGGCAGACACCAGCTCGGGGTGGCGATGGCCGAAGTTGAGGGCCGAATATCCGGCGAGGATGTCGATGTAGTGCTTTCCGGTGATATCCACCACGCGCGAGCCTTGGGCGCGGGAGATCACAATGGGCAGCGGGTGATAGTTGTGTGCCCCCCATTGCTCGTCAAGGGAAACGTAGTCGTCGACCATTTTGTCATTCACCATCTGGTCCAATCCCCGTTTTCATCCGACGCTCCGGTGGCCGAACTCTGGCGCACCGGTGGGACTATTCTGCCCGACGGGTCGTCGATAGTCAATCTGTCCCGCAGGTCGTCCCGCGCGTGGTGAGTTGACATTGGTAGGGTGATGAGTGAGGATATCGGACGGCTGGTACTTGCTCATCGGCGAGATCCAACTGGCGTATTCAATTCGTGTAGAAAAGAGTGTCGCCGAGGGTCCGCCGTCGGCGGAAAACAATTGTGCTCGGCATCTTCCGGGGCGAGCTCGCCTGGTTCTGCCCTGTCAATTCCGGCCGCAGGTCGGCCTCGTCCCGAAGGGAGCGCCGAGATGACGCCCGAGGGCACCTTGGACGCCCTCCGCCGGCACATGCTGGTGGACGGGTTCGACATCGTGATCGACCTTCGACGGAGCCGCGGTTCGGTCCTCGTCGACGCCCGGAGCGGAGTCGAGTATCTCGACCTGCTCACCTTCTTCGGCTCCCTACCGCTGGGCATGAACCATCCCCGCATGGCCGATGACGAGCGGTTCATGGCGGAACTCGCCAGAGCCGCGCTGCACAAGGTCGCAAACGCCGACCTGTACACCGCGGAGTGTGCCAGGTTCGTCGAGGTCTTCGCCCGGGTCCTCGGGGACCCGGCACTGCCCCACCTGTTCTTCATTGACGGGGGTGCGCTGGCTGTCGAGAACGCGCTCAAGGTGGCCTTTGACTGGAAGGCGCGGCGCATCGGTGCCACCACCGGAGACGGATTGAGCGTCCTGCACTTGGTCGGCGCGTTCCACGGCAGGAGTGGCTACACCCTCAGCCTCACCAACGCAGGCGACAGCGCCGTGACGGAACTCTTTCCCGCCTGGGATTGGCCCCGGGTCCCAGCTCCCTCCGATGGAATGGTTGCCGCCGCGCCGTGGCCGACGGAGCCGGCGGTGGCCACCACGGAGGTGCTGCGTCTCGCCGAGCACATCTTCGAGCGCGACGGTGCACGGATCGCCTGTTTCATCGCCGAGCCGGTGCAGGGTGCCGGTGGAGACGTGCACCTCGGAGCCCGGTTCCTTCAGGGGATGCAGCAGCTCTGCGTACGGAACGATGCCCTCTTCATCCTCGACGAGGTGCAGACCGGCTGCGGGTTGTCCGGAACGCCATGGGTGTACCAGCAACTGGGCCTTGCACCCGACGTCGTCGCCTTCGGCAAAAAGACCCAGGTCTGCGGGGTGATGGCGGGCCGCCGGGTGGATCTGGTCCCCGACAACGCCCTCGCCGTTTCTTCCCGGATCGGTTCCACCTGGGCAGGCAACTTGGTGGACATGGTACGGGCCACGCGTGTGCTCGAAATCATTGATGAGGAGGAGCTGATCCCGGCGGCTGCCGCGAAGGGAGCCTGGCTCATCGACGCGCTTTGCGTTCTCGCCCGGCGGCATCCCGACATGGTGGGCAACGTCCGAGGGCGAGGGCTGATCTGCGCGCTTGACCTGCCGGACGGGCCTACCAGACAGAAGGTGCTTCGGCGGCTGCGTGAGCGGGAGCATGTGTTGCTGTTGCCGGGCGGCGAGCGGAGCA
Organism: Micromonospora sp. NPDC051227; assembly: GCF_044455385.1. Taxonomy (NCBI): domain Bacteria; kingdom Bacillati; phylum Actinomycetota; class Actinomycetes; order Micromonosporales; family Micromonosporaceae; genus Micromonospora; species Micromonospora sp. NPDC051227. Next base: position 132,287 of record NZ_JBITET010000006.1, on the reverse strand, counting down.
TCCGCTTCCGCCCCTCACTGGCGGTTTCGGTCGATGATCTCCGACGCGCAGTCGGTGCGCTCGGACGGGTCCTGGACACACTAGGGAGCGACGATGCTAACTAATCCGATCTTCGTCATTGGACATCCGCGATCGGGTACCAGTCTCGTCCGGAGCCTCCTCGAGCGGGCCGATGACGTCTGGACGATCGGACGGGAAGGAAAGCCGATCTGGGAGCACAACCGCTTGGTGGAGCTACATCCCCGCACCCGTGGTTGGCAGTCCAACGCGCTGGATGCCGAGGATGCCACGGACGAGCTGCGCGCCTCGCTCACCTCCTCACTGCTCGATGCGGCCCGGCGGCCCGGCCAGGAGTGGTCCATCGATGACAAGGTGAGCTTTCTGAGGTTCATGGCCGCCCAGGGCGTCAATCCCTATTACTACGACCTGCCGGTGCGCGCGTTGCTGGAGGCGTTCGGTGAGATGCCACCGGAAGGGCCGCCGACGACGGCCGACGGGGAGGAGTTGGACGAGATCACGCCGTTCTGCTTCCCGCCTCGTGGCGCTCGGCCGACCCAGGCAGAGCTGACCCAGGGCATCCGGCTGATTGAGAAGAGCATCCAGTCGTGCTTCCGGGTACCGTTCCTGCGGGCAATGTTCTCGGACGCCAAATATGTCTTCGTGGTCCGCGATCCGAAGGCCAGCATCGCGTCCCTCATGGACGCCTGGCTGCACCCGCGCATGTTCTTCTCGTACAAGGTCCCGTGTCAGCTTCGGATCCGCGGATACTCGGACGTTTTTCCATGGGGTCGACAGTGGTGGAATCTCAGCCTGCCGCCGGGTTGGCGAGACCTGACCGACCTTCGGCTGGAAGAACTCTGTGCCGAGAACTGGAGGATCCACAACGAGGCGGTGCTTGCGGCGTTTCGACAGCTAGAGCCCACCGGGAACGCGGTGCTGGTGCGATACGAAGATGTCAGCGCCGAGCCAGCCCGGGTAATGGAGCAGGTCGCCGCGACAACCGAACTTCCGTTCGCTGCGGCGTGGCGTGAAAGGTCTCTTCCGGTTGTCATGACCCAGACGCCACCCAATCCGGACAAATGGCGTCGCCATGAGCGCGAGATCCATGGGGTGCTCCCGGGTGTCTCGTCGCTCGCCGGGGAGTTCGGATACGAGACGGAAGTCGTGAGGTCGACATGCGTGCCGTGACCGTCAGAGTAGCCGGAGGACCCGAAGCGCTGCAGGTCGAGACGGTGCCGAGCCGACCTCCCGGCCCAGGACAGGTAGCCGTGGACGTCGCTGCCTGTGGGGTGAACTTTATCGACGTGTATCACCGCTCAGGGCAGTATCTTGTTCCGCTACCCTTCGTGCCCGGATTGGAGGGCGCGGGCGTTGTGGCCGAGGTTGGGGCGGGGGCGGAGCACGTGCGGGTGGGAGACCGGGTCGCGTGGGCTGACGCCGCGGGTAGCTACGCGGACCAGGCGATCGTGGCGGCGGACCGGCTGATTCCCGTGCCGGACGAGGTCCCCTTGCCCGATGCTGCTGCCCTGACTCTGCAGGGCCTGACGGCCCACTATCTCGCCCACGATTCGTACCGGATCCGAGCGGGCGACACTGTGCTGGTCCATGCTGCCGCCGGTGGAGTCGGCCTGCTGCTGGTGCAGGTCGCCACATCGATAGGAGCCAGGGTCATCGGCGCTGTGTCGACAGCCGAGAAGGCGCGGGCCGCCCGTGACGCTGGTGCCTCGGAGGTCGTGCTGTACGGCCGTCATGACCTCGTCGAGCAGGTGCGCTCCCTTAGCCACGGCGAAGGCGTGGCTGCTGTGTACGACGGCATTGGCCGGGAAACGTTCGACGCCAGCCTAAGCGTCCTACGTCCGCGTGGAACCTTGGTGCTGTTCGGGCAGTCCAGCGGCACTGTTCCGGCTGTGGACCCTCAGCGATTGAACAGTGCCGGATCGGTCTTCCTGACACGGCCGAACCTCGTCCACCACATCGCCACTCGGCGCGAGCTGCTCAACCGGGCAGGGGATCTGTTCGCCTGGCTCATCGCGGGACAGGTCGCTCCCCATGTTCACCGCACCTTCGCTTTGGAGGCCGCGTCTTCGGCGCATCAAGCACTCGAGCGGCGGGAGACGATCGGCAAGCTGTTGCTGCTGCCGTGAAGAGTGCGGAGCAGCGTTGGCGGCCGCCACGGTGCCTGGCGGGCGGCCGCCTTCCTGCGACGGTCAGCGCCCCCCCGTGACTTCTGGCTGGCGAACCAGTGAGAGCGGTCGGATATCCTTCCAGTGCTCCTCGACGTACTGCAAACAGCCGGTACGAGTGTCCTCCCCGTGTACGCAACGCCATCCGGCTGGGACGGCGAGCGATGCAGGCCACAAGGCATGCTGGCCTTCGTCGTTGACGACGACCAGGTAGGAAATGTCCTCGTTCTCCCGCTGGTCCGGCATGGTGAACACCTCACAAACGAAGTTAGTTGCGACGCGGACGATGGGCCGGTCCGCCATGGATACTATGGCGCTCGGCGTGTGGGTGGAAGCAATCTGCACGGGCTGAAACTCGCTCAACGCCCTCACGTGTCCACTTGGTGCGGCCGGAGAGGGTGACCGGGAGTCGCGCTTGCAGATCGTGGCTCCGGCCAGGTCGACGGCGGTGAGCGCGCTGGTTTTCAGGTTGCGGCAGCTCGGGCTGCGGCCGGCATAGCGGGTCACGTAGATCACCGCCGTCCGAGTACAGCGCCTCGCCTGACTGTGAGCATGGCGGGGTCGTTTCATCAGTGGTGAGCTGATGGTCGGCCGTAGCCCGGGTTACCCTTCGCCTGGCTGGTTTCGTGCCTTCGGCCGGACTTGTCCGTCTGCTGCTGCCGGCGCCGGCTCGGCGGGAGACGTTTGGCCTGATCAGGAGCTTGACCGCCACTTAGCGGCTGGCGTGTCTCATCACAGTCCTGCCATCTCCGCACCGGACCGGACCATCGCGTCCCCCACGGTGAGGAGAGAACGCATGTCCATGCTGGCAGATCTGGTCGAGGTCGCCACCGGCGTCGACACGCACAGAGACACCCAACTCGGCCGGGCTCGATGCACGACCTCACCCAGGCGCGGACCGCCAGTCTTGTCGATCTCCTGCTCCACGCGCACCTCAGAGGCAGGTCCTCGCCGACGCCCGTGAGGCAGTCGCGATCAACAATGACCGAGGTCGCCACCACCGGCGACGACGTCCCTTTGGCATGACGCCTGAGAAGGGGCCGACCGGTGGAGCTGCTAAGGCTCGATGTCGCAGCCGAGTCGCCGAGGGCCGCTCCCGCTGGACCACCACCAGTACTGGGGTCCATCGGGTTCAAGGAGCAGCCAGAGGCCATGCTTGTAGGGGACACATGCTGGCGGGAAGGCTGACGTGGCCCCGGAAGTTCTGGTCACTCGGGACTGGGTCGCTCGGCAGCAAGCGCAGGCACTTGTCGTAGGCGACCGCCTCGGCGACGTGCGCCCGGTGAGAACCGAGAGCTTGGCGAAGTCGTGGAGCCTCCCGGCCTCGCGGTTGTGGGTCTTGACTTCAATCGCGAGCAGGTTGCCTGCGGGGCCTAACTTGAGCTTTAACCTGCTGGGCGCCGGCATCGACCCCGGCTGATCATGGGACAGCCCTTGATCGATCATTCCTCTTGTCTAGGGAAGAAGATCGCATACCAAGGGCTGTCTGGTGATCAGTGTGCACGATGTCGGGACGAACGGTGAGGTCGGGCGGCTGGCCGCGTTCCGGCGTGAGTTCCACGCCTGTCTGACCGCTCGCCGGGATGCGTTGTTCGAGCTGGCAGACGCGCTGTTGTGCGCGGACGCGCCGGTACGGTCTCTGGTGGAGTTGTCGTTGGTGGGTGAGCACCGCCGTGGTCACGGCTCGTTGTATGCGGCGTTGAATCGCGGCCGGATCGACGTTGAGCGGTTGCGGAGCGCGGTGGCGGCGGTGCCGCTGCCGCGGGCCGCGGACGGGCGGATCGTCCTGGCGGTGGACGTGACCTGCTGGCTGCGGCCGGAGGCGCACACCTGCCCGCAGCGGGTGCTGTGTCACACCTACGGGCGCGGCAAGGACACCCACATCGGGGTGCCGGGCTGGCCGTACTCGTTCGTCACCGCCTTGGAGGCCGGGCGCACCTCGTGGACCGCGCCGTTGGACGCCCGCCGGCTGGTGCCCGGCGATGACGCTGCCACGGTCACCGCCGGCCAGTTGCGCGACGTGGTGCGACGGCTGATCACCGCCGGGCAGTGGCAGCCTGGTGATCCGGACATGTGGATCGTCGCGGACGCCGGCTACGACGGGCCCCGGCTGGCGTTCCTGCTGGCCGATCTACCCGTTCAGGTTCTGGTGCGGATGCGTTCCGACCGGGTGCTTCGCCGACCCACGTCACCCCGGCGCCAGGTACCACCGGCCGCCCACGACGCCATGGCGGCGAGTTCATCTTCGGCGACCCGGCCAGCTGGGGCGACCCGGACGCCGCCACGAGCACCGATACCCGCCTTTACGGCACCGCGACCGCGCGGGCCTGGCACCGGCTGCACCCCAGGCTGACCCACCGCACCGCCTGGACCGCCGAACACGGCCCGCTGCCGATCATCGAAGGCACCGTGATCCGGCTGACCGTCGACCGGCTGCCCTCCGGCGCCACCGCGAAACCCGTCTGGCTCTGGTGCTCCCAGCCCGCCGCCACCACCGCCGAGATCGACCTGCTCTGGCAGGCGTTCCTACGCCGCTTCGACATCGAGCACACCTTCCGCATGCTCAAACAAACCCTCGGCTGGACCAGCCCGAAACTGCGCGACCCACACGCCGCCGACCGCTGGACCTAGCTCGTGCTGGCCGCCTACACCCAGCTACGCCTCGCCCGAGGCGCCGTCGGCGACCTCCGCCGGCCCTGGGAACGCCCCGCACCACCCGAACGACTCACGCCCGCCCGCGTCCGCCGAGGCTTTCGACACCTACGCACCAAAGCCGGCAACCCCGCCCGCGCACCGAAACCCTCCCGGCCAGGACCCGGCCGACCACCCGGACTACGCAACCGCCACCCGGCAGCCCGCCACGACGTCCACATCGTCACCGCCACCACCAGCACAAAACCGAAAGATGGCACGAAGAAAACGAAGACTTCGAATAACCCGAGGCCACGCCGCACAGGTTAAAGATCAAGTTAGGTGCGTCGGTCGACGCGCAGGCTTTTGTAGGCGTATCGGGACAGGGGTCGTTTGACGGCGCGGGGGTTTGACGCGGAGCCGGCGTTGGGGGCATGAGCTGGTCGAGGACGCCTCGAACAGCGCGGGCACGAGCAGCAGGTAGACGACGACCCGAGCGGGCAGCTTACGTAGCCGTTGCTGGACCGCGCCGAACTCAGCGAGGACCGCGTCTGTCGACCATCACGAACGGCACGATCTGCGTCAGCTCGCCCCGATAGCCCGGAGCGAAGACCCCTTCGGCTACAGCGATTTCCCGGATGATGGCACACTGAGCAGACAGCGGAGCTCCCACAACAGCGGTTGTCTTGGCGGACAAGCCGTCTCTACCAGAGCTCCGCTTCCCGCATATCAGGGGCCGTGTCAAGGCACTTGCCTACCAGCCCGCAAGCCTGACTTCACGGCGTTGGGCTAAAGCCCGCAGGGTTGATCCAAACCGTCGCCTTGCCGCTGGCCAGGCCGGTCCGTCTAATCGAGAGCAAGAGCTGCACTCTCGGCGTCCATGGGAAACGTTGCTTGCCGCAGTACCGACGGCGCATTGACGCCGCAGCAGGAGTCGGAGTTCGGGCGGGCGATGCTGGCTCATCAGGTGGGGAGATCCGGACCGGGTGAGGCCGGTCCTGGATCTCGCTGCGGTCGGTGTGGTCAACAACGCGTGGAGCAACACCCGAGTCGAGGACTGGCACGCCGGGGACGGGCTGCACAACGACGGCGACGGCTCTGGGCGGCCGGCAGGCGAAGCCTCCTCACGGGCACCCACGACGTGCTCCCTATCAATAGCGGGGGCGATGAGCGGCGCGACGTGCACGACGTCGATGCGCAGAGCGAGGCCGGATGTCCAGCCCTGGGCGCGCAGCAGACGGGCGTCACACGACCGGCCGGATCGGGGCGGACGACGTCGAACAGCGCGCCGCCGGAGGCCTAGCCATCTGGCGTCGGCAGGGTACGCACGTCATTCGCGAGCCTTTCCAGCCCGTGAACCCGGGACTTCCAATTCAAGCGCCCGGCTCTGCCACGGGTAAAGGCCTGTCTACCTCAACAGGCCCGACCCTACGAGCGGCGGCGGTCCGACCGGGATGCGCCGCGCATCGATCCTGGCCGAACCTGGGTCGCCCGCCTCGTCATCGGTATGTCGGATCGAGCAGACCCTCCATGCGCTGCAGGAACTCCGCCAACGCGTCGTGGTCCGCGACGCTGCCGCGACAGGTGTAGACGCGTTCGTGGAATCCGCGCCGCCAATCGAGCGGGGATCCAGGGCGTACGATGACATCGAAGCGCTCCACCTCCGGCATCTTGCGCACGTCGTCGAGACCGGCGGCACGGCTGAACGTGCATGCGTCCACCGGAGCGAGGCCGAAATAATGGAACACGACTTTTTCCACCGACTGGCTCGCCACCTCTGGCTCCTGACCGAGCGAGAGCCGTACCGCCAGGTCGACCAGGCTGATGCCGTGACCTCGCCGGAACAGGTCCACGATGTTGCCGCCCGCGCGTCCGTTCACCTCGATGATCTGAGGTCCGTCCTCGGCCAACATGATCTCGGTGTGGCATACGGAATCCCCCACGCCGAGCGCGGTGAGCGCCCGAGTAGTCAGATCGTAGACCGCCTCCTCATCGACGCTCCTGGGCAGCGGCGGGACGAACCCGCCTCGCTCACGGAACGGAGGACTGAGGGAGAACTTGCCGGTTATGCCAAGATGCTGCACCCGCCCTCCGCTGACCATCGACTCCACGGAGACGTACCCGCCCCAAGGCTCCTCGACGGGTGCAGGTACCAGACGTGTCTCAAGAACGTACCCATCATCGAGATTGCTGGTCCGGTCGCCGAGCAGGTCGTCAACCAGGCACCGCAGCTCCTTGGCCGACTCAATCAGGTATGTATTCGTGCCGCCAACGCCGCAGTTAGGTTTGAGTACGCACGGCAACGGCACCTTCTCGAGAGCCTGCGCGGCGGAGAGCCGATTCGTGATCAGGGCGGTGGCAGCGTGCCCGACACCACATGTGTTTAGCGCCGTACGCTGCAGGAATTTGCGGGTGATGGTGGCGGCGGCCAGCGGCGTATGGAATTGCAGCCCGAGTTCTTGGGCCAGCCGCGCGGTTGTGTCCATCTGGAAGTCGCTGAATGTGGTAATGCCGTCCGGCCGGCGGGCCGCCACGTCGTCGACGTCGCACACTTCTGCGATGTCGGTCAGCATTTCGGCGACCTTGCGACCGTAGTCGGTTCTGGGAAGCACGAAGATCGGCTCAGCCACACCTTCGAGGTCCGTCAGAATGTCAAGGGGGACCGCCGCGCCGAGGTCGTAAACCACGGCCACCCGTGGCAGACGGCTACTCATGTCCAGTCCCTGTGTGCGTACCTCACCGCAGTCATCCCCGCGATCCTCCACATTAAATCGATTGACTCAATCGTCGTCGATCACCCCAAACACCGCGACTCACCGCGAACAAGCCCTGCCACAGCTCCTCAGCTCCGCGCTCCACTCAGGAAACCCAACCCTGGCAGGCGTACAGCCGCGTGTCAACGACATCCATCAAGCTTGACGTCCCCGAACATCCATGTAAAGTCGAAGTTCCTGGAGTTGACACCACGCCACATGAGCGCCTCAGGGCTGACACCGGCGCAATGCAAGCATTCTCGGGGGAGAGCCGCACTATGAATTGCCTTACGCGCGCTAATCGACTAGGCCCTCTTGTGATCTGGACAGCCGTCACAGGTGTCGAAAGCAACGATGTCGGGATGCAATGAGGTAATCGCCATGCACCGGCCAGGTTACGATCGCAAATGGCATGGCTCGTCCTAGCCGACCACGGTAGAGCAGGGGGTACCCAGCCGATGAAAGGGGTAGCCTTCTTCGTTGCGGGCAAGACCGCCCGGGGTCGCACGGCCCTCGGGCTTCACGCCCAGACGGGCGGTGCCGGGATATCAGTGGAGTTGGGGATAAATGCAGATCTTGGCTGAACGCCGCTCCGTACGGGTTACCGGTCCCCCGGGTTCCGATGGAGCGCATCGATGTCCCCGTACCATTTTGTCTGGCGTGAAGTCCGACTCGCACACGTGGAACCTGGTCTATCTGGAACTACTCCTCCGCGAGCGCGGCCACGACGTGTTGAATCTGGGCCCCTGCGTGCCGGTGTCGCTACTGGTTGACGAAGCTGTGGCGGTGCGGCCGGATCTGGTTGTGTTCAGCACGGTCAACGGCCACGGTCTGCGCGACGGGATAGAGGCCATCCAGGCGTTGCGTGCCAGGCCGATACTGGCGGAGGTTCCGGTCGCTATTGGCGGCAAGTTAGACGTTGCCGGTACAACCGGCTCCGCGCTCAGCGATCCACTGCTAGCGGCGGGATTCACCGCAGTCTTCAACGATGACCAGATGCTGGACGCTTTTCATGCGTTCCTCGATACCGTATGCGTGAAACGTGACTGAGGCTTCGATACTACGAAACTCTGATTACCACGACGGTGATCGATCAGCAGCGGGATCCTTTGGAGCATTCGTTGCCAATGCCCGAGACGCGGGCCAACTGGTCGTGCAACCTCGAATGGGTTTCCAGGATCCACGGCGCATGAGACGGGGGCTACTCGCCACCAAAGCGGCTCGTTGCGTCAGCGTAGGCACCATAACAATCGACAGCTACACACGCGTCGGTGATCTAGCAGCAGCTCGAGAGGCAGTCCAATTCAACCACGACTTGAACGGCTATCCTATCGTTGCGCATCCCGCACGCACCACGTGTGCAGTGTTGGACGGCGTGTCTGATGAGACGTTTCCAGTGCAGGTGCGTCATGGTTCAGCAGAGCCGCAAGAAATCGTGGCCGCCATGTTGCGTTGCCAGCTGACCGCAACAGAAGGCGGCCCCGTGTCGTACTGCCTGCCTTACAGTAGGCTCTCGATTCGTCAGTCCGTGCGCAACTGGTCGAGGGCATGTCGGATGCTCTCCGAGGCGGCAGAGGAAACCGATATTGCCCACAACGCACGGCCACATCTGGAGACATTCGGTGGATGCATGCTCGGCCAACTGTGTCCGCCCGACCTATTGCTGGCGATAAGCGTACTGGAGGGAATGTTCTTTCGACAGCATGGCCTGCAGAGCATCTCGCTCAGCTATGCGCAGCAGACCCACCCCGATCAGGACGACGAGGCGGTGCGGGCACTGCGCCGGCTGGCTGCGGAACTACTCCCGGCAGTGGACTGGCACATCGTCGTATATGCCTATATGGGCTTGTTTCCTCGCACCTCGGTCGGGGCCGGCAAGTTGCTAGACAGTGCCGCCCGCCTCGCGGTGCGCACAGGTTCCGAACGGCTCATTGTCAAAACCCGCTCAGAAGCGCATCGTATCCCAACCGCCGAAGAGAATGTTGATGCGCTAGAGCGAGCGGCGGCAGTGGCCGCCATCGAAGCGTGCGGCGGCCGACCAAAAGCGGTTCGGGGAGGCACGGCGCGCATTGCGACAAAGGCCGAGACCGGCATCTACGACTGCGCCCGCGGACTGATCGAAGCCGTACGCGGACTCGACGACGACCTCGGGCAAGCTCTCGTACGCGCGTTCCAACTCGGCATCCTCGATGTACCTTTCTGCCTGCACCCGGACAACGCCCGCCGCAGTCGCAGCTACCTTGACGCCGACGGGCGCCTGCAGTGGAGCAACGTCGGTGCCATGCCGATCCCGACCGACCGGCAGGCCCGTGCCGAATACGACCTCTCCTCCTCCGATCTGCTGGCCGCCCTCTCGTACGTCCAACGCACCTTCGATCGATGACCTGACAATGAGGGGCAGCCTCGACGGGTGACGCAATATGGGTGGCTACCGCCCCGTCGCCGACTAACTAACTAACCGCCGAACGACGACGGCGAACCCTAGTCGAGTCGCCGTATCACCTCAACGAGGTCTGGCAAAATGCCGATCAAAAAGTCGACCGGTCGACGATCGACGTGCGCCGGATTCCGCGTCCCACTGCAGCAACACAGCGTTCGGCGGGCTCGGTCAAGGGGCGATGCCGAGCAGTAATACTCCGTAGTCAAGCAGGCGCTGGGCCGGTCAGTCGCTCGTCTCCTGACCTCCACCAGCCGAGCCGATGATCTGTGTCGGTCGGTGAGCCTGGTCGTGCTGGTGATGCTAGTGACGAGGTAGGCCCCAGCGTAGTGTCGATCCGACACGTGGTGACGGGCCGCTGCGCCACCTCAGCTTCCGGGTTGCCCAGTAGCCTGTAGGCTTTGGGCCACGCGCGCAACCTGGCGAAGTGCCCAGGATCCCGACTCCCTGTTCAGCCTCCTGCAGGTATCGCCTAGCGCAAGTGCGGAGTAGCTCCCCGGACAGGGTTTCGAAGGAACGAGGAGACTTGAACCCAAAAGAACCTCTTGTCGAGCCTCGTTCAGGGCTTGTCATTGCTTGTCATTGCTTGTCATTGCTTGTCAAAACCCCTTGTTACCGACCGTAACCAAATCGAGCTTGTCGTTGATTGTCGAAAATTGACGTTGAGCTGCACAGACACGATCAAACACTGGTCGCTTCTTGTTACTTGTTGTCATCGGCAGATGGGGGTTTTCGGGGGGTAAACGGGGGGCGGCCGACGTGGCAGCGCTGGTTCCCACCAGGCCCCACTCCCCCACCATGGGTGACGTGTGTCGTCACCAGGGAACAGCGTGCGCCCGCCCGTCACGACTCACCTACCGTCCGCAAGGGGTTCGTGTCGGTGGGGCGACATCGACAACAAGTCCATGATCGCGCGCATTCGAGCCGGCGCTGAAAGCCCGAGCCCGCGGCGATCTGGCCTCGTTCCTCATTCACGGGTTCTTCGCGCCGTCCGGCGGCGGAATTCGCCTGCAGGCCGGCCCGGCGTGGCTACCGCAGGTACTCCGGGCGGCCGGGGAGGCTGGCGTGCCGGGCACCTGCGAGTCCTGTGTGGCCAGGACCGTTGGCAGGCTCTCACCCGCCTGGGCGAGCTGCAGCGCTGTGCTCGTCGAGGGCTTCCACGCGTCGACGGGACTACAACCGCCCCCAGTAGGCGGGTCAAACTAGGCGACTACGGATGGCATGCAAGCGGCGTCCGACGTTGTGCTCCCAGAGCTGATTCGCCACCTCAAGCGGGCTGCTGCCCATCCCGCCGCGGCACAGCCGATCCTGCAACTGCCCGAATGCGGCCGCCGCGAGCTCGACGTTGCCGAGCAACTGCCGTGGCGTGATGGTCATGACGGGTTGCATGCCGCTGGCCGGCGGATCGAGGCGGCGGCTCATGATGCCGGTCATCTCCCCGTGCGCGACACCGGAGTACACCGAGTAGACGATCTTGTGTCCGCCTCGTACCTTGTCGGCCAGGACGGCTGTAACCCGGGCGGTCTTGCTCGGCAACTGCTCGCCGCCGATGGTCGTCTTGCCGTTGTTCTTGCCGTGTCCCAGCCCCAGTCCGTCCACCCGTCTGAGGATCGAAGCGAGGTGCGCCTGCGCGCCCGTGATGTCCTGGGTGGAGCCGACCACGTTGGCGTTCTTGACTGCCGTGGCGGCGGCCTCCCAGAAGTGGAGATACGTGCGAGCGACCCGCTGGCGCACGGTGATCTGTGGGTCCATCAGCCAGAACGCGAACCCAGCACTCTCCAGCACCGACCGGGCGAGGACCTCCTGGCCGTACATGGGTAGCGGTGGGAAGGGCGGCGCCAGGAGCTTGTCTATGCTGGTCAGGGAGTCGTCGATCAAGAGGATGCTCAGGCGGGCCATCTCGAAGGCCATCGTTGGCTCGTCCGGTCCCCACGGCTGGCCGTGCACGTCGACCTCTGTGTTGCTCAGGTCGGCGCCGAATGGCGAGTCCGGGCGAGGAGTCCAGAACGACGGCTCATATCGGCGCCGAGCCGCCCGGCCCGTGAGATCAAGAACCTCGCGCAGCACCTTTAGCATCCGCTCGCCCGCCGCACCGGCCTTCTGTCCTGACGAAGTGCTCATCACTTCCAATGTAGAGGTCAGTCGACCTGGTGTGCAGGAGGGGTGCCGCAGGAAACGGCTCGCACCGCGCTCATCGAGGCGTTTCATGCCACGGAGGCGCCTGCGGGGTTGGATTCCATCTGCCCTGCCGCTTCTGGCCAACTCGTCTCCGGACGAGGCAACTTAACGGCAGTTTGCAACCGCCGCGACTACGACACTGCAGAACCTGCCCGGCGAACGGCAGCGCGCCCAACATTTGCGGCAGTACCTCGCCCGCACGTACACCTGGAAGGGTGCCGCCGCCGGCCTGCTATCCGCCTACGACGAGCACCGGCATGCCGCCTCTCAAAACCGCCGGCTCCGGTCGGCCTTTCCCTCTCGACCAACACCAAGCCTCGCCGTACAGCGTAAGGCCGTCAGCCCACATCGCCGGCGGAGCCGCGCCGTGCGCCTCGGAGCAGCCGATAGCCGACGTAGCATCGGGCGATCCGGGATGCGGGCAGTACTACCAGGTGGGCGCCGACGGCCTTGGGATTCTAGTTCGGGAATCGCTGGAGCTGGAGCTTGATTCCAGCGTCCTTGGCCAGCTGATACGGCTCGCCGGCGAAGGCCTGAACGGCATCAAACAGCTCGCGCTCGTTCCGGCCGGTGAGCTTGTGCCCGATGATCTGAAGGAGCTGGGCCCACTTCTGCCGGGAGAGCGGCCGGTGCAGCTTGGCGACGACGTCAGGGTCGGTGAACGACCTCAGCGCCACTGACGCCTGCTCGGGAGTGAACTTCTCGATCAGTTCCTGATAGATCGGGTCGGCGCTGACCGCAACGCCGCTGCCGTTGGTCAGGAAGACCTCGACGAGGCCGAGGACGTATTTCCGATTCAGACTGGCCGGAATGGCGCTGTTCTGGCCAACGACCTCGCGGAGCCGACGGGCGACCGGCGGCTCGTTGTAGAAGTTGCTCCAGGCGAAGTGCACGTCGCGAAGCTCATCGAGGGTGCTGTCGATCTCCCAGGACCGTTCCTCGACCGTCAGATAGGCGGCGCCGTCGACGAGGTCGATCAGCTGCCGGGCGAGGGTCGCCTCGGCCTGGTCACCGTTGGCGCGAAACCGGCCGAGCCGGAACCCGAAGTTGTAGCGGATCTCGTCGGAGGTCCGGTTCCAAAGCGCGGGCCAGAGCCGCAGAATGTTGTCCAGGGTGTCCTGTGTGGTGGTCCGATCGGTGTATCGGCCGAAAAGCCCGGACGCAAGTGGGTCGGCCTGGGCCGCCGGAAGGTTCACGAAGAAAGCGGTGATCTCCCTGATCGTGGTGTCGTCCAGCCGCTGCTCCTTCACCTTGACCAGAAGCCGTTTCACCTCAGCGGTGATGTGGTCGTAGGGCAGCGTGATGACGTTCCGGATACAGACGCTTAGCCAGTTGGCCAACTGGAGGCCGTTCAACTCGGCCTGGTTGGGGTGGGCGGCGCTGGCCCAGTTCCGCATGTAGCGGATGAGCTCCAACTCCTGGAAGCCGATTTCGCTGACCAGACCGATCTCACGGCAACCAGTGAGAAGCTTTTGGTCGTCGAGCTTGGGCAGGTCATCCTCGGTCTTGAGCTCCTGGCGCCTCTTGTCAGACTTCTCGGCGACCTCGTAGAAGTACTGCAAGTCGAAGTTCACGACACGCTTGCGAAGCTCCAGGACGGTCTCGTCCCAGAGGTAGTTCAGCGCCGCGTCGAACAGGCCCACTGACCCAGCAATGATCATTTTCGAGATGTAGCTGGACTGCTTCAGCTTCTCGGGGGTCAGGTCGGTGAGCGCGAACGGGGCGGTCCGCATCAACACGTCCCGCTGGCCGAGATCGACCAGGATGCCTTCGGTCGGAAGGCCGGCCGCGGCGAGACGGTCGAGGATCATGACCTCGAAGGACTGCAGCCCGGCAATGGCAGTCTCGGGCGCTCCGGTCGCGACAGTGCCGGCCGGGCGGGCCTCCAGTGATCCGCTCATGACGGCGAGGGTAGCCCGCTCAACCGGCCACGGGCGAAGTTGGCCCCGGAGGTCGTGGTGGGTCGGGTCCCGTCCCCCCGGTCACCGCCGGTCCGGGCGCCGGGCCACCATCTGCGCCGGCCCAGGCTTGGCGCCCGTCTCGTGGGTAGCTCGGAAACCGGGCTGAGCGGTAGACCGCGCTAGCCCTCGGCGGATTCACCGTGCCGCCCGGCGGTGCTCCGTCCGGGCAGGACGCGCGGACCTGAACCACCCTCGTACCCGACGACGGCCCCTACTATCGTCATAGGGATGACGCGACGTCCCGACCTGGTTCTGCTCGGCGATCGGATCTGGTATATCCCGGACGGGGTGCTCGACCTGCAGTGCATTGCCCGCACCCGCCGGGGACCCCGCTGCCGACGAACTGTGGAGACGGGCCAGATCACCGGCTGGACAGAGCTGCGCTCAATTCACGGCCTCATCACCGTCTACGACCTCGGTGGATTCGAAGCGGCGACGTTGCGACGGTGGCGGGAGCAGCATTGCGAGTTGCACGACACCCCTGACGTGGTCGACTTCTCGGCACCGGAGTGGGAGCCGTTCGACCCGGTGCGCCACGCCACGATGGTGACCACCCTGGACGAGCAGATCGCGAAGTTCACCCGCCAGCTGCGCGAGGGCGTGACCGAAGAGTGGCAGCCCTGGTATCCGGCTCCGATCTAAGTACCTGCCCCCTCGTGGCGACATCCGCCGCTGTCCGGACCGGCGGGTCGCCCGGCACCGGACGACCGCTACCCGACGCGGCCATTAGGCTGCCGACCGCCGGAAGCACCCGGTGCGGAGACGAATCTTTGCGAGGTAGCCGTGAGCGTCAGCCATGGGTGGCACGTGATCGGGGTTGTCGACATTCGCGAGCCCGGCTCGCACGAGATCCTCTTCCAGAACGCGGCGTCGGTGGCGGCATCCGACGGGTTGGTTCTGCAGCCGGCGACCCGGAACCGATGGTCCTGGACGCCGAAGGTGTAGCGCACCACTGCACGCCATGCGCCTGCTGTGGTGAGTGCGGCTGTAGCCACCCCTTCGGCGGGCGGGCCATGTGCGGAGCCTGCGCTCAGTACAGCCGGTGGGCTGCCGAGACACGGCCGCTACTCGACGGCTACCTGGCGGCAGTCAGCTCCAAGGATGCCTTCGTCGAGACCAACGGCCGCACCCACTCCGTCGGCTGCCCCTCGCTCAAGAGGAACATCAACGACGCCTCCGACGCATTGACCACGGGATGCACTCACCGGCAGGAGTGGTACGCCCGTGTGCCGGAGGTTCTCGGCCCGGAGGCACCGCGACGCAAACGGTGCGCCGTCTGCTGCCCCGACGTCATCGTGCCGACTAGCGCGGAGCCAGTGCGTGGCATGAAGGGGAGGTTCGCGGCACAGCAGGCACCATCGGCCGGGTGAATCGCGACTGGTTGCGGCGTCGCCACCGCACTACCGCTCCCCCACGTCGGGCCGCCACATCTCGATCTCCCCGTCCAGCCGCCCCCTGCGAATGTCGCTCAGGGCGGCCAAATAGCCGACCTCACTGGCGTTGACCAGCAACTGCAGCACCTCGAAGGGCGCGTCCTGAAAGCCGTAGGCGGACCATACGAGGGCCATCGCCTCGTACGCCCGGCGAATGTCGCCCGGATCATGGGCGGTACTGGCATGCAGGTTTGCCACCGCCTCGGCCCAGCTGCCGACGTCGTGCTCCGAAGAGGACATCACCAAAGTATGCGGTCGGTGGGCGACGTGCGGCCATCCCTCGGGCGGGAGACGGTGGCGCTCGCCTCGCCCCCGTCACCCGAGGAGAGGCGGGCGCACCCTTCTCGGCCTAGCTATGTACTGATACAACGACCCGAGCGGCGTACTCCGGCGGCGACATCAACGGGCAGAGTCACTGCCGCTGCTCGGTGGCTTCGGCGCTGGCGAGCTGGGCGCGCACCTGGTTGAACCAGGCCTCGACGTTCGCAGGCGGGTAGAACATGCCGTCGGTGACCCGGCGGCCAACGTGGGATGTGCCTTATCGGCGCTATTCCGCTCGGCGGAAGATCAGCCTACCTTGGACAGGTCCCGAGCCAGGCGTTTCGGGTCCCGTCTTTGCGCGCGAGCCCCTCAGCCGGACGCGCCTCCACGACCCGACGTGTTGCGCGCTATTGGCCGATGCGAGTTCACGATCATGGCTAAATGCGCTCGGGAAATAGCGACCAGAACGTTAACGACACTCATAATTAGAGATGATCGAACATGTCCTCTAGGCTGGTTGGTTCTCCACCCGGTGACAGCGGGAAGTCGAATAGAGCCCGCTGTCCTGGAATCACCCTCGCCGCACCGGACCGATCCACCTTTTGCAGGAGTTCCCGCATCTCTCCGGTGTCTATCTCGACCATGAGACCGTCCGCGATTGCTTCCAAGGCCTCCAGCTCGTCTTCATCGAAGTCCTCGGGATTTTCGTCCAGAATTTCTCGCATCTCGTCGAGTTTTTCAGCCGAGTAGAGCTCGAAGGCCGCCGTGGTCTCGGCGCTGAATTCCGCAGCCGGCTCGATGAAGGTCAGGACCTCCGCGAGGTCCTTCCATGAACCAAGGTCTCCCGGCTCGGCAAATCTGAGCAGCGTCCGGTGTTCGAGCTCCGTCTTCAGTGGTCGCCACTCCGGCGGGCAGAGCGGCGATTTCAAGAACTGTAATGTCTCCTCGATATCGCCGAGCGAAATCTTCTCGTGCTCTCGAATGATCGCCTCGATGACACCTCTGAGGGCAACCGATGTCTGGTTCCCCGCCAACCGCATGAGGTCCAAGACCAACGAGAGGTTCGTTCCTACCGAGACATGCCACGGGTCGCTGTCGGTGAGGAAGAGTTGGTCGGTTCGTTTCGCTGCCGGCTTCAAAAGAACCCGCTCGGCCGCGCGAAGGAGGTCTCTGGCCAACCTCGGCGCAAGGGTGCCCTGACCACGTTCCACGATCAGCCCGAACGTACCGGTGAGACCCGCGACCCAGCGCACCTGAGTGAAGAACTGACAGTTCCGGGCAAGGGTGAGCAGAACATCGTCGTACTTAAGAAGAAAGGTGTTCACAGCGTCGGCCAACCCTGGGTTCAGCGGTCCGACTACTATTTCCCCCAACTGAGACTCGACGGAGAAGCAGTCACCGTCCAGCACCCTGAGCGCGTCGTCCAAAGCCATCCGCGGAAGCACAACCCCGCCGTTGCCAGCATAGGCTTCTGTCGCGGAGTACAGGTCGTCGAGAGCTACCGGCCGTTGCCCGAAGCTCGCCCGGACGAAGAGAACCGCTCTCTGCAACGGGGTGAACTGATACCGGATCGCATGTCGCCAGAGCTCTTCCGGGTCTCTTAGCGCCGCTTCGATCCGGGCAGGGACGTTGATGTCGAGTTCGGGGGCAGGCTGCGGATCGAAGGGGTCGCATAGAGTTCCCGAGAAGAGGCTCCGGTTAGGCTCCAGTCCCAGTTCGCGAACCATAATCGCGATGGCCGTCTCAGTGAGGCGCGGATTGAAGTAAGAACGCCTGACGATCGAGAGGTAGCGCCACGAAGGCGAGCTTCTGGCAACCGGTCGCAGCGCCGAATAGTACAGCTGGTTGTAGAGGATGTTGCTTTTTTCGAACTCGGAGAGACCGGTCGAGCTGACCGAAACCTTGACGACGTCGAACGGCTTCCGATCGAGCTTCTCGTAATTCTGCTGAGCCTGCTTCAGGATGTAGTCGCGGGTAGTCAAGATGAAGACTTTGTCCCGGTCCGCCTGAACGGCCGAAATCAGGCCGAGGAGTTCCGACTCGCCACCGGAACGCAGCTTCGCTTCGAGACTGTTCTGCCCCAGGAAGTCGTCCAGGAATAGAACCTGCCGCTTGCCCCTCACCATCTGTGCTTCAATCTCCCGTACGTCCGCGACGCCCGCGATCGGCTCCCAGCCTTGGGCCATCAAGCGCAGGATCAGAAGACGCGCTGTCGTTGTCTTTCCAACTCCGGGAGGCCCAGCGAGAACACAGACTCCGTATCTCTCCAGCCGATCCATCGCCTCATGAAGGTAGACCGTCTCAACGAAGGTAGCACTCAACCTCTCGATCTCCGTCTTCAACGAGTCGGAGCGAAGATTTTCCATCTGGCGCAGGAGAATGGAGAGGGTCTCGCCGCTCGAAAGCCACAGTTTGAGATGTGCCCGCTCGACGGCGGGGTGTTTACGGAGTAGCCGCGCGATATCGTCCCGGCCTAGAATGTCCCGCTCGCTCACTCTTCCATTGAAGAGCGTGACAATGCTCTTCTTGTTAAGCCGAGTCAATCGCGCCGAGGTAACCACGACATATCTGGCCGCGGTCTGGACGATCGGCTTCCCCGCCTCCTTCTTAAGGTCCTGTTTCAAAGCTTGGTAATTTGCGTTCGGACGGTGCTTGCACTGAACGACCAATTCTTCGCCGTCACGCAATTCCACCTCGCCGCGTTGTGGACCCAAAACCCGCAGATCAACTCCGCCGTCCCGGCCTCGGGGGAAATACTCGACGGTTGCATCCCACTCCGCCGAAAGAAGGTCGGCCATCACCTGCTCGAAGTCGAAGTCAGAAAGCTTCTCGAAGTTTTCCACGCAAGCACACCCCAGCGAAATCCTCTGTCCCCGGCAGCGCCCAGACTACCGGCGCCTTCGTTCACTCGGACAGGTCGGGATCTCCGCCCAGTACATGCAGGGCCGCCGGCAGGGCCGACCGATTGGCACGGCTGCATTGATGGAACGTCCAAACGATCGGATCAGCCGCCGGCCATGCGTGTCGCCGGTGACGAGCTGTCACGCTTGGTATCCATCCGCGATCGCCGGTGGCATCCTGAACTGCCGCTAAGAAGGCGCGGCGGTCGGAGTAGGTCCGACACGCCCATCTAGTCCTGCCGGCTCCGCCGGCCAGTCTTCGATTCTAGGAGGCTGCTTCGTAACAGCGACCCCCGCCGCGACGAGACGGCCGAACGTGCCTGCGAGCGGCGATACGGTCCGGGCGTCGCGCAGGCTGAAGCGCCCGAGGTGGAAAGCCTTGTCAACGCCGGCTGAACTTTGACCCCTCTGTTCCGGGCGGGTTCCAGGGCGGGTTCCAGTACTTGTCGCAACACACCTGATCATGTGAGGCGTGTTGATGGGACGACGAGGACGGAAGCGCCGGCTCGACCTGGAGACGGAGTGCTGGCGGCTCCTGCAGTCAGGCGTGGGGACGTTCGAGGCCTGCCGGATTGTCGGGATCGGCCGCAAGACCGGCTATCGGTGGCGCGCCGAGAATGGTGGCGTGCCGCCAGCCCGATTGGGCGAGGACGTCCGGTCAGGCAGGTACCTGTCGTTGTTGGAACGGCAGCGGATTGCCACCCTGCGCAGGCAGGGCCTGACGATCAGGGCGATCGCGGAGCAGTTGGGCCGGGCGCCGTCGACGGTGAGTCGGGAGTTGCGCCGCAACGTGCGTCCGCACGACCAGGGCGTCTATGACGGCGATCTGGCGCACGCCCGGGCCCGGCAGCGGGCTCGGCGCCCGCGTGGAGGCCGCCTACTCGCCGACGCCGGTCTGCGGGCCATTGTCCAGGCCAAGCTGGAAGAGGATTGGAGCCCGCAGCAGATCGCTGCTTGGCTTCGGCAGGCATATCCCGACCAGCCCTCGTGGCACGTCTGCCACGAGCTGATCTACCAGGCGCTCTACCGCGCCGGTGGAGGTGGACTCAGCCGCCAACTTACTCGCCGACTTCGCACTAGTCGGCCGCTGAGGAAGCGGCGTCGTCGAGCCGATCAGCGCCGCTGCCGCTTTGTGGCTCCCACGCTGTTGATCGACCATCGGCCGGCCGCCGCCCTGCACCGCACCCGCATCGGTGACTGGGAGGGAGACCTCATCGTCGGTCGGCAGAACCAGTCCGCCATCGCCACCCTGGTCGACCGCACCAGCCGATACCTGCGGCTGGTGCACCTGCCCGTCGACCGCACCGCCGAATCCGTCCGCGACGCACTCCTCGCCGTACTGGCGGGACTTCCCGAGGCCGCGCGCCTCACTCTGACCTGGGACCAGGGCGCAGAGATGGCCCACCACCAGCAGATTGCACCGCTGCTGCGTGACGGGGTGTTCTTCGCCCACCCCGGCCGGCCATGGCAGCGTGGCACGAACGAGAACACCAACGGCCTGTTGCGTCAGTACTTCCCCAAGCGCACGGACCTGTCGCAGCACACCGCCGCCGATCTCCGCACCGTCGAGCAACGTCTCAACAACCGGCCCCGCAAGACCCTCGGCTGGCGCACCCCGGCCGACGTCTTCCACGCCGCTCTGGCACCCTGATGATCGTCACCGTTGCGACGACTGCTCGAATCCGCCCGGAACCACGGGGTCAGTTTTCAGGCGGAGACGACAGTCAGCGGCACCCCTCGCCGAACTTCGGCCTACGCGCGAGTTCAGTCACGTCCTCTCCCCCGGACGGACGGTGGTTCGCCCAACGACGAGACCGGCATTGGTGGATCGGCGACCTCACCGGGACCACCGATCGGGCCGCCCCGCTAGGGTACGAGCTGCGGCAGTGGTCCACCGACGGACAGGCGCTGCTGCGCGTCGGCGTCGACTCCACGATCGGCCGCGCCCATCAACACGCGGCGCGCCTGGGGTCCCCCGGATCTTGGTCATTCACGTACCGTGGTCCTACCTCGCGTGGCGGGAAAATCACGGAAAGCGTTGACCGAGCAGGAAGCCGGGGGGCGAATGCAACAGAGCAGCAGGCGTGAACGCCTCAAACTCGCGAGTCTGGGCTTCCTGGGCGACGATTCCGTCTTACGTGAACAGGCTGATCGTGCGCTGCGCGAGACGGGACGTGAACTGCGACCCGAGGAGTGCTCCGGGGCGGACCGGACCGGCTCCGTCCGGGTGGTGGTTGACACCCAACGAGAGGTCTCATCTATCGCGATCGCTCGCGACTGGCGCAGCCGGCTCGGCCCCAGCGGGTTCGCCGATGCGCTTTTCGAGGCGTACGCCGCCGCCGTGCAGGCTGCCCTCGAACTGGCGGCGCTCCTGCGTATGCAGACGGAGCAGCGAGGTCCTGCAGCGCCGGAACGGGAGCCGCTCGGCGCGAGCTCCGATCGGGACGTCGACGAGCACACCTGGCTGCGCGACACCTGGCGGACGCTCAACGGCCTCGACGCGGATTTGGACGCTGCCGCTCGCCTCACCAGGCGGACGGACGAGTCGAGCATGTCGAGCCCCAACGGCTGCCTGACGTTGCGCATCCGCGGAGGCGGCATCACCGGCATCACCGGCGACGTCCGGCGGATCGCACAGACAGACGCGGGTCAGCTGCAGTTCGAAGCCCGTTCCCTCTTCCGCGCGTTCGCGCTGACCCGCTCCCGACGGACTGGATCGTGAGGTAGCGACATGGTTGACCTGAACGTCATCACCGACTCGCTCCGCGATGAGGGAGGTAAATGGCTGACGCTGTCGGACCGGGTCGCCGCCATCAAGGTCGCTGCGGAGCAGTTGCATCTCGACCCGTCGGCCTTCTTCATCGGTGATGCGAACGTC
Source organism: Micromonospora sp. NPDC051227 (assembly GCF_044455385.1). Classification (NCBI taxonomy): domain Bacteria; kingdom Bacillati; phylum Actinomycetota; class Actinomycetes; order Micromonosporales; family Micromonosporaceae; genus Micromonospora; species Micromonospora sp. NPDC051227. Next base: position 110,672 of record NZ_JBITET010000006.1, on the reverse strand, counting down.
ATCGTCCACTCGCTGGCATACAGGGATTTCCACACCTTCATGGTCGGCGTCCTGAATGGGGCGGTGACCGAATTCGAGCAGGTGGGTAAGGCCCTGCGGCATATCGCCGACGAGTACGACCGGGCCGACGAGATCGTCTCATTGGACCTCAACAAGATTTACAAGGTCTAGCGACCCAGCGCGCGACGTTCGGAGAGGGCACGGAGCACCCCATGCAGCCAGGCACCAATGATCTTGAGTACGGGGAACCGTTCAACAAGGCGTTCGACCACATGCGCGCCGGCATCGACACGGCGATCGGCACATTCAACGAGATCGTCGAGCAGGTACAGCAGTGGAAGTGGCTCCTCGGACCCGCAGCACTCTTGTGGATCAAGCACAGCCTGGAGAGCACCAAAACGTCACTGAACGCCGTCCTCGACCGCGTCGAGCAGGCCTTGGAGCATCAACTGCCGGTGCTCTCGCTGATCGAGGTCAGCTTCCGCTGGGTCAACGACGTGAAGACCCCGGTCTCCGAGCTGTCCTCTGCCACCACCGATCCGGCGAACGAGAACCTTCCCAAGTGGACCGGCGACGCGGCGAGTGCCTACAACGCCAAGGCACTCAAGCAGAAGGCCGCGGTCGACGAGGCCGTCGTCAAGTCGGAGTTCATCAGCCAGTGGCTGTTCACGATCGCCAAGGCGAACGTCGACTACGCCGTTGAACTCGCGAAGATCGTCACGGGCCTGGTCGGCAAGCTGGCGCAGGCGGCGAGTGAAGGGGTGACCGTCATCGACCTACCGTGGGCCATCTCCACCCTCGCCGAGTCGGTCGGAGACATGGTCACCGCTGGCCTGGACGTTCTGCTGACCATCGGCCAGCGTTTCGTCGACGCACTGGGCAACGTCCGGGACATCGCGACGCAGGTCGGCGATCATTCGAAGCTACCTGGGGGGCGGTGGCCGGAGGCCGTCCGGGGATGACCGACGGGGGCATCACACCGTGGGTACGGCCACCTGGGTCGCCTTGAGCACCGTCAGTGCCTTCGATGCGAGTGTTTCGGTGGCGGCGTACGAGGTTCCGCCGACGGCCAGCCAGACCTTCACCACCAGGTTGCCTGTGCGCGCGCGGACCATGTACTCGGCGTACTTGAAGCCCGGCTCGGAGCGTCTGGTGAAGGCTTCGGCCTCGTCGCCCACGCCGGTGATGACGCCGGCCGGATTCATCACCGTCACCTGCGCCGTGGCCCGGTAGAGCAGCCGAGCCTCCTGCTCGCTGCCGGGCGTGGCCGCCTCCACCCGCAGATTCGCCTGATACCCGTCCTTCGTCCGCATCTCGAACAGACACGACGCACCAGGCTGCCCCAGCGGCGGCTTCGGATCGGTGCGGGTCACTGTCAGGAACAGTTCCGCCAACGGCCGAAGATCAGTACGCTTGCACAGCTCCAGATCCTGGGCTCGATAGATGGGGCCTGCCGAGGCAGTAGGCGCGGTGGAGGCAGCGCTGCTCGTGGCCGGCCCGGCGGTCGGCGCACTCACCGGGGCCGAGGCACCGTCGCAGGCGGCAGCGGCGAGCACCGCAACGAGCGCCACGACAAGACGAGGAACACCGGCCAGCGCAGACACGTCTCGAACATACCGGCTGGGCGGCTGGCAGACTGCCCGAGCGACGAGCCACTATGGTGCCGGGTATGACCGCCGAGACCCCGGAGCACATCGCCCGGACCCGCATGGTCACCGCCCGGGCGGTCCTACAGGGCCAAGCTGATCTTCGGACGTACCCCTATCGTCTCTTGGCGGTGGTCTCCCATCACGGCGTCAGCGGCGAGAAGGTCAGCGAGGCGGTCGCTGCCGCCGAGGTCCTCGGCCAGTTCGGCTGGGACCTCGTCAACATCTCAGAGTTCGCCTCCAACAAGATCGTCTACGCCTTCCTGCGGCGACGGTGACGATGACTCCCGGACCCTGCTGACCTGACGCGGCTGAGCAGGTGACCGCCACCGGACCGTAGCGTTCCGTGGATCTGCTGATCGCACTACTGGCGTGTCGAGCCGCCCAGCGATCTACAAGAGGCTTAACGGCGTCGTTGCGTTTACTGGATCGTTGTGCGCGTTGAACCTGGTATCGGGTCGGCGGTCAGATCGCGTGGGCGAGTTCGGTGGACGCTGCGGCGGTCCGCGTTGTCGGCCGAGCGTCGACGGCGAGTTCGTAGTGTCCGCGTCGTAGGTTCTGCATGAAGGCGTGTCCGGCGATGATCACTTGTGCTGTCTTGTCGGTTCGTAGCCCGCGCATCGATCGCAGCCGGTGTTTGAGCCGGCTGTGATCGGCCTCGATCGGATTGTTGGCGTACTGCTCGACGTGGTGCTACGAGGACGGGATCAGTTCGTCGAGCACGCCGGGGTAGACGGCGGCGGCGTCTGTGACGACCTCGCTGGGTGTCGCCTTCATCGTCGATAGGGTCCGGCGGAAGAACCTGCGGGCCGCGTCGGCGTCGCGGCGCGTCGAGACGAGCACGTCGATGACCTGCCCGTACTGGTCGATCGCCCGGTACACGTAGCGCCATACCCCGTTGACCTTGACATACGTCTCGTCAACGAACCGCCTGTCGCCGGGTGAGTGGCGGCTGAAGCGGGCCGCGTCGGCCAGCAGCGGGGTGAACCGCTGTACCCATCGGTAGACGGTGACGTGGTCGACCTCGACGCCACGTTCGACCAGCAGCTCTTCAACGTCCGGAGAGGACAGGTTGAACCGCAGATACCAGCGGACCGCGAGGACGATCACCTCGGGCGGGAACCGGAACCCGGCGAACGCCGACTTCGGCGGCATCCACGGGCGAGAGCGGATCGACGAAATCACCGCTCAAGCCTGCCTCGGCCCTGCCCACGCTAAATGCAACGGTGCCGGCTGATGTCGTGCGGAAGGCCGGGTCCGGCCGCCTTCCGCTGGGACAGCTATCGAGTCACGTCGGGTCGTGGGCGGCGTTCGTTGGCAGTTCGTCCCGGGTCGGTTGGGAAGGTATCGAAGAGCCGCCTGGCTGCGTCGTTTCCCCTGCGTGCGCGTCGGCGGGCGGTCCGGTCCACACCTGGCATATGTGTTCTGTCAGTTCCGCTGCCCGCGCCTCGATATCGGCATCACGCCACGCGTCAGGATGGTCCTTGATCAAGTCCTTCGACAACACCAGCAGGCTGTACTTCTCTAGGAGACTGCGCTTGCCCGAGCCGACCTCACCGCCGGAGGTCATGCCCGCAGCCTCCGTGTCGGTCCACGGTCGATTCGACAAGGCGCCGTTGAGACTTTTCGCTACCAGGGTGAGGTTGCCAAGGGTCTGGATGCGTCGGTTACGGTCCGCCGCCTGCTCGGGCGTGAGCCGCGGCTCGGGGTTCCAGTGGGTCTGCCACGACTGGGGCATGACGTGTTCGATCTCGAGCTTGGCCGGGAGTGTGATGTTCTCGTGGAACTTGGTGCGAAGCTTCTTCTCGATCGCCTCCAGCACCACACGCAGACGCGACTGCCGCAGGTATCCGTAAAGCTTGAGCGAGGGAAGCTCAGCCTTCATCGTGGCGTCGGTAGGCCACAGACGCGCATCTGCCCGCTGGTCCGCCAGGAAGTTCCGAACGGTGTCGCCCGCCGTGTCGATCGGTGACCGGTCGAGGAGCTTAAGGATGGAGACCATGGTCTTGTTGACGTCCTTCATCGTCATCCGAAGCAACGTCCGGCGCATGACCCAGCTCTCCAGCGCCCCGAGGGCAATCTCTATCTGCTTCTCGGGCACCTTATGGTTGTCCGACAGCAGCCACAGCAGCAGCGGGCTTGTCGCGGCGAGCCCCATCGTTTCAATGACCCGGGAGTAGAAGGATCCCTGTGCCGTGTCCTCGGGGAGATTCGCCAAGGCACGGTAGGTGTCAGCGTCCTTTCGGAATTCACTCAGGAGCTTGTTGGCGCCGTCAGGGCTGGACATGTAGGGCCCGGCGTGCTCGGTGAACACCCGGAAGACTTGCTCGGTCTTCACCTCGTCTCGCAACCGCATGGTGAGCCAGTACTGCACGAAGATGTCGATGCGGGACCGCTGGTGGCGGCCCTGCACGATCTCAGCCCGCCACCAGTCATCGTCGAAGTCGACCCAGTGTGTCTCCGACCAGTCCTCGACGTCAGCGCCGACCTTCACACCCCGCTGGAACACCCAGTTCTTGATCAGGTCGGCTTTGAGAAGCGGCGTCCCGCGGTCATTCAGTGTCTCGAAGATCAGTTGGGAGTCGTCGTGGCCCGTCAGATTGATAGCGACGATGTATAGCCCGTCTCGCAGCGTTGCCGATAGCGCTTCCGCACGCGCCTGCTCGGAGCCCGGTGGGGTGTTGCCATCGTCGTCAGGCGTTCCGGTGAGCCAGGCGTGAGCCTCGTTGGAGAAGAACTCGTGGGCAGAGATGATCCGGTGCTCCCCTGCCCAGCCGGGCTTAGGGTCCATCGCTTGGGCGAACGCAGGTCGGTCATGCTTGGACGGCCATAGCTTGAAACGCTCGGGCTTGCCCTTGAAGGCCGACGAGCGGTTGAGAATGAGCTCTTCGAGGTCTTCAGCGAGGAGGTCGTGCCCACGCTCGGCGACTGCCGCCTGGACGGCATCGATCATCAGTTGGATCGTGGTCATGCGCTGCTGCCCGTCGATCACCATGTGTCGAGTGACATCCCCGACGACCGGGGGCTTCGACTCGTAGACAACCGCGCCTAAGAAGTGGTGTGGCACAGTTGGCTCGGCACCGGCGGCGACGACGCGACTCTCGGCGACCCGAACCACGTCGGCCCACAGCGGCGCCCACTGATCTTCCTCGTTCCAGACATATGGCCGCTGGAACGGCGGGATCTCGTAGTGCATCTTGCCGTCGAACAACTGACGGGGACTCAGCGCGTCTGCCTTCACAGGTGCCACTCCACCCACTCAACCACTACGGGGACAGACGTCATCCTGCCAAAGGGCACCGACAGCGTGTGCCCATGTCGGTGGGCGGTCACCGCAGGTTAGCTCAAGTGTGCAGAAGCTGACGACCAAGAAACCCTAGCCCTGAATCCAGCGAACCTGGATTTCGAGGACGTTCGCTGGGCTGGTGCGGGAGTTGCTGCCGCTCACAAATGTGACTGTGCCCGGTTCAGCTGAACCCACCCACATGCCCAACGTGAGGTCGCAGAGGTACTGGTCCAGCCCGATGGCGGTGTGTCGTACATCCGTGTATCGAAGGGTGAACGTCTGCTGGGCGTTGCGGCACCGCTCCGCCCCGACAGCCTGCAGGAACTTCGCGGGTACGACGAGGACGTCGCCTGACTTCCTGATCAGCCAGTAGGCGGCAGTGGGGCTGACGGCGAGCAGGTCATGCAACTGCCTTACCTCAATCCGCCAACTGTCGTACTGTCCCGTCCGGCGGATGAAGAGGTTCGTCTTCTTGACCTGGACTACCTCGCCGAAGCGGACGTGTAATTCGCCGCCGACGCTGACGGTAACCAGGATCCCGAGGTCCGCGCCGATCCGCCGCTCCTCGCTCTTCGGCACGGTTCGCTGCTTGATCGAGATGAGCGCCTTGTGGGCACCGTCACCCAGAACAGCGAGGGTACGTCCTAGCTCGCTCAAGTGCCGTTCGAGCAGCGCCAACAGCCGCTGTGTGAGGCCCTCCTCCTCAGCAGCGCCCTGCGCATCGACAACTTTGGTGAAATTCCGGAGAGCGGCCTTGGCGCCCCCGCGTACCAAGTCTTCCAAGTCCATGTCCGCGAGCCAGGTAGCTGCCGGTCCAGCCAGGGGCCGCGGAAAGACGTCACGGTGACGGTCCACTTGCATCGCAAGGACGTTTGCCGCGCATGTCCCAGCGTCCTGGTAAGCACCTTCCAAGCGTGCTTGCAGGCCACGCGCTCGGAGGCTGACGCGGGGCACTGGGATGGTGGCGGCTACATCTAGCGCAGCTACGACCTGTGAGTGCTCCTCCGCCAACCAGGCGGTCATGGTGATATCGAGATCATCGACCTCCGGCCCGACAAGAAGTAGCCAGGGCAAACAGCGCGCCCACTTTTCAGCGTTGTCGCGGGCGAAGTTTTCGATCCCCCTGAGCGCCCCGCCGCGCTCGATGCGCCGGTCATGGCCGAGCTGCGCCAGGAGCGTGAGGTTCCGCCACAGGTCAATCTCAATCTGCGCGACCGGCGCTGTTGCGACCGGGACGTCAGGGACGGCGACCCTGCCATGGTGTCGGATGCTTTGTCCTAGCTGACGCAACGCCTCCTGCCCACCAAGAACGCCAAGGTTTATCCGAGCCGCTGTCAGCCGCTCCAAGGCGAGCTGGAGGATCGGACCGTCGCACTCGGAGAGACCACTGCTGCCGAAAGGCAGGCCACCGGCTGTCAAGATCTTGAAGGAACCGCACTGCCGTAGAAACCACTGGTCAACCTCGGTCGCGTGTGCACGGACCAAGTGCTCAAATATGCGTTTGTCCGTTGTCGTTGGACTCCAATATCCGCCCGTCGTAACTGGGCAACGCGGGTCACAGCAGTCTTCAGCGTCTGACACGAGCGAAGCATAAGACAGGGACGGAAGAGCTGGTCTGATCCTGCGTCGGCGTCCTTGATCGATAGATAGCGAGGTCTCCGGTAAAGGAAGGCGCTGGTATAGCTGGTCCAGAAGGCGGCGGAGACCGGGCGGGTGGCGCGCGTTGCGGTCGCGTACGCGGTGATGGCGCGTCGGTCGCGCAGCGCGGCTTGGATCGCCTGCCGGGGCCAGCTCGGGTGTGACCGAACGGAGCGCGTGTACTGCCCGGTCGAGCTGAGGCAGCAGGCTGCCCACCGTGAACAGCCGAACGCCGGGGATGTGGCCTGCGGTTGGCTACGTGATCCCGTCATGCATCGCGCCCGCGCTCCGCCAGCCGTTCGCGACCGAGGTCATCGAGCAGCACCGGCATACGTGGACCTCGGGCGTGTGTGCTCAACCGCCCCGACGCGAGCCTGACTCATTCCGCTCCGGATGTCGCCCCCGATGGATACCTTGGGAGGCCGGCACGTGCGCCGATCGACTTCGACGGCAGATCCGCCACTAGGGGGAACGAGTGACCCGCCCTGTCTGGGAGCAACTCAACCCGCTCGACTTCAACGACGGTGTTTTGTACTTACCCGCCATGGTGGAGTTGCAGCCTCGCCTGCCTCTCTGGGGGCACCCTGGCCAGCCCGGTCTGCGTGAGCGCGTGGCCACCGATCGTCCTCACGGGATCAGTGGCCAGAAGCTGCTGTGCCTGCTCTGCATGCACAGCCGAGCCCGGAAGGGCCTAATTCCGGCACCGGTGTGGATGACCCTCGTCGAGGGTCCCTACGGGGCAATCTTCCGACACGAGGACGGCCGCTCGCCGCACCCGGAGCACGAGCCCGAATCCGACACCCACAAGGCGCTGAAGGAGCGCAAGGCCCGCACCTGGCAGTCCGTCGGCGGCACCGTCGAGGTCGAGGTGTGGCGGCCGCGCGCCCACCGACGCCCGGACGTGGTGGCCGCCGGTCCGGTCCTAACCGTGGCAGGCGAGGTCCAGCACTCTGTGGCGACCCGTCAGACCATTCAGAGCAGGCAGAAGGCGCTCCGCAAGGCCGGCGACCGAGTGGTATGGACTACCGACCGCGGTGCCGGCGACATCACCTTCCTGCACCCGGTCCCGCACCTGTCTGTGCCCGCGCTCAGCGATCATCGGCTGTACCTGTCCGAGACCCGGCTTGAGATCGGCGCGGGCGCCATCACGTTCGAAACCCAGAGGTGCGGCTGGGCGGACCTCTGGACCGGCACGAGCCGCTGCCCGGTCACCCGCAGGACCGTACCGTGTGGCAGCCTGCACCAGTACCCGACGTTCAACCCGCACAGCTACAGCAGGGAGAAGGTCGCCACGACTGCGGTGTACCCGTGTGGTTCGCGCCTGCACCTGGACCATCTGCTGGAGGGCATCCTGCACGGGTCGTGGTTGCCGTACAAGAACCGCGACCGCATTGCGTGGATCCCGGCCGCCGCCCACGAGGACGTCGCTACCGAACGAGGCGGGACTGTGGAACTGGCGGAGAGCGGCATCGCCGAGCGCCGGGACCGGACGACCGAACGAGCCTGCGAGCGCCGAGCCGGAGCGGTCGTCGCCCAGGCTGAGGCACCCGAGGTGGAGAACCTGACCCCGTGCTGCGGCGAGAAGCGGCCCGGCCGTGCCGGACAACCATTGGCTCTTGCCTGCAATCTCTGCCGCAACTCCCCGACCTACTACCGCCGAGACCAACTCGACCGCGAAGCGGCACAGGACTGACGCCACGAGCTGTGCCGCCTCCGCTCCACCGGGTGGCTCAGCGATCGCCGTCGACGAGCAGCAACGGCACGTCGTAGACGGATAGGTCGGCCCGTGGCCGCAGGTACCGCACCCAATGCCGTCACCGATGGTGCGCATACGCAGGGCCGACGTCGATCTCCGCTGCCCAACAACAAGCAGAGCCACCCGGCCTGCCCCATGACTCACCGAGCACGTTCCGAGCGCTACCACCATTTCCGTTCGTTTAGGCGGTGGGGCGTGACAGGCTGCCGGCCGTCCGAGAGCATCGCGATCCCGTGGCCGCAAAGAGTGGAGACTCAGTCGATGGCACCTTCGATCATGTCGGTCAAGTCGAGGATGTCAGGGACGGCGCCTAGAACGGTGACCTCGACCAGTGCGCCATCGCGGCCGAACCGGCGGCGGTACTCGTCATAGGGGTAGTCGCCGATCGGCACCCAGGATCGGTGTCCTCGCATCGGGTGGTTCTTCTGCGTCACCGCCCCAGAGTTGAGCCGGCAGAGTTCGATTCGTGAGCCGTATCGCTCGACGAGGGCGCGGGTGTCGACGTGCAGGACGACTTGGTCCTCGGCGCGATACTCCTTCGCTTGACGCAACCGGTCCAGTCGCTCCGCGCTGGCCCAGAAGAAGACCCGAGAGTTGATGGCGGCGAGGTACTCGGCCAGCGACGAGTCAGGATCGATCTTCTCCGCGACGAATTTCATCGGCTTCTGATCGCGGATCACGGCCGGCGGCAGGCCGGACGCGCGCAGAACGGTGGACCGCTTGCGAGGTGCGCTCAAGAGTCGCTCACGCTCGCCAGCGTCGAGGCCGTACAAATCGATCAGTTGCCGCGTGGACAGCAGGCCGTGTCGTTGCACCGATGGCCATGCAGTCGCCGACATCGTGTGGAAGACCTGCGGATGGCGCGCGATCAGTTCCTCGACGTCCATGCCGCCGATGATGCCGCACGTCTGCGAGTACGTGCATCTGTGATCCGGTCGAGATCCTCCCATCACCCGGTTGACGGGCGGTCTGCAGCGCTGGCGGTCTGCGCCGTTACCCCTACGCTTGCCGAGACACCGCTATCCGTAACGACCGACCCGCGTCTATGGGCGGATGCTCAGGGTCAGGAAGGCTTGAGCGGCTGCTCGCGAGTGGTGCCTGGGTTGGCAGGGTATGAAAGGTGTCGGTTGGCCGTGGGAGACTCTCGCACCGTGGATGTTGACGAGTTTGGGCGGTCGTGGAGTCGGCCGGAGCGGGTCTCGACGGGCAGACCGGCGACGATGGTGAGGCCGTTGCCGCGGCACTGGTGACCCGCTTGGCCGCAACTCCCCTGACGGACTGGCTGACCATCCCGCGGTACCACAAGCCGCGGCCGAGGAAGACGACGGCGCGCTGTTCGCCGAGTCGGTGAACTACGTAGCCAGCGAGGCCTACGAACAGGTCACAGGTGGTGACGACGACGCCTTCTACGAGGCGATGAGGGCCCGCCAGCCCGTTGCGGTCGGCATCGACGAGGCCCGGGAGCCCGACATGGGTGAGGACTTCGACTTCGACGATGATGACGAGATGCGGCGTCGGCTGCCCCGGCTGGCCGAGTTGTTTCTCGAGCCCAGCGAGGATTGATCTCGGCAGCTGCGGCCTGGAGAGAAGCTTTCAACCACGAACAAGGACCGTTGAAGCATGCGTTAAACACGCCCTGGCCGGGATGAAGTTATTTTGTCGTGTTCACTGAACTTCCTGAACGATCTGATCAGTTCCCGCGCTGACGCGGCCCGAAGTGCTCATCGGTCCGCCGCCAACGCAACAGCGCCTATCAGGCCGATTTGTGCCCACCAATTAGGCCTTAAGTCGACAACCGGTTCGCCTGATCTTTGAGTCGCTCGGCATGCTCATCCCGCTCGGGGCCAAACGAGAGGAGATCTGCCGCCGCTTCCCGTAAAAGTTCTGGATCATCCGGGCGCTGGAGCGAACGGCCACCTTTCACACTCCACGAGCAGGGCAACCTCCAGGACGACCAAGGATCAAGCCTGAACACGGCTCTCGGCGGCGCAGCCGCCCGCTCCGCAGATGCTTCTCTGCCCTGAACTGCTCGCCGCTGCGGCATGCACGGCACCGTGCACGCTCAGCCTTGACCACCTACTGCGAAGGCCGCCCATCGGAACGACTCACCGCCTGGCGGTACGGCAACTGAGCTCCCCCGCGCGACTACTCCAGCTCTCCTACGAGCTCTTACTCGGTTGGCAGAGCGTGGTGGTTGGACTCCAACTGCGCCGCTACGTCGACCGCGGATGGCTGCAGTTCAGGCAGGGAGCCGATGCCCAGGAAAGCCGCGAGAACCGGGAGCGGATCCATCCGCTCGACGTGCATCAACAGAGCTACCGCAATCTCCTGAGGGCTGTGGGCGTCGCCGGCTATTTGGTTCATCTGCGCCGCGACGTTCGCCATGGCCCTCTCGTCCGGATGGTCTATGGACAGCGGACTGAGCAACCTTGCGAGAGTATCTTCATGGAGGTAGACAGCATCACGGGCCATCTGGGCCAATGCGAGCTGGCGGTGGCGGGGACTGGGGTGGCTCAAGGCAACCTCGTACAGCCGCTCCCGGTCGATCGTCTCGTCTCTCGACTTCATCGGATTGAGGAGCAGCTCGAACAGCCCACCGGCAGCAGATTGGAGCGTGTGGTGCTGAATTGACAGCGAGGTGTCGCCGCAGTGACGCCAGTAGGGTAGCAACGGGTAGAGGTGTTCCCGGACGTCAATCGTGGTCTGTACGAAGGCCGAGCGACGCAGGGCTCGTCCCATCTGGGAATCGCTGTCTAGGCCGACGTTCTCCACGCTGCTCATCAGGGTTGGGTCGGGCCGGTCGTCAGCTGGCCAGGGAAGGGATTGAAAGACCCCGACCGGCGCGCCGTCCTCGGTGCGCACCATCAGCTTCGTGGGGTTCGTCGCTAGGTCCCACTCCACTCTCAGCGTCTGCCACAAGCGCTTACGGTCCTCCGGATCCAGCTGGCTTTGCCACAGTAGCGCCTGCGCCCGCCACCGCACGGCCACTGGGTCCCCCACCAGCTCCATGGCGTCCACTGGATCGTCCGCCAGAACAACCGCGAAGCAGACGAGGTTGGCTGAGTAGGTGGCGTGCCGCGCGGCCACCGGCTTGCGGCGTGGTTCGTATCCGGCGAGCGACCAGCGTGGGTGGGAGTAGCCGGACTCGACGAGCAGTTCGAGCACCAACTCCCGGCACCGATGGCGCGAATCCGGGCCCAATCGTTCTAGGAGTCCGCGGCTGAACTCCCACAGGGGCGCTCGGCGGGCAACGGTGATGAACGACGTCGCGGCGTATAGGAAGCCGGCGTCGAGGCTCACGCCGGGCCGCCGACGCTGGCGGGAACGGTCCTCGGCCAGTTCAGTCAGCGCGTGAACGATCTGGCGGGCGGCCAAAAACTCGCCGAACGTCGCATGCAGGAACTCAAAACTGCGCTCCACGGCTTCGACGCCGCGGCTGACCTGGGACTCATGGATGAAGAAGAACCGACCGACGAGCAACTGCCCGACGCTCAGCGCCTTCCGCAGGGACTCGGGCCGCGCGGGCCCCAGGTCCTCCGGATCGAGCAGGTGCACGATGTCCGCCTCGAGCTCCGCCTCGGAGATGACATCGCTGCCTCGGTTCAGCATGGCCAGAGCCACAGCACACAGTCGCCGCCACTCCCGCTCGATCTCCACACCTCGCTGTTCGGGGCTGAGACCGACGTCATGCTTGTCGACCTCCCGGGCTACGAAGTCGGCGAAGAGCCGCTCGTAGAGGTCAAGGCGGCCGATACCCCGGTCGGCAGCCTGCAAGGCGTTGGCACCCGCGTCGTAGAGGACGAGCAGCAGCAGCAGCAGCGGCTGCCGAGCCAGCTCCCCGTACTGCACGACATTTTCCGCCGTCAGAACGTCTAGGCCGCGTTGCTGCAGGCCGGCGCTGTTCACGGCGTTCCACATGGCGAGCCATGCAGTGAGTTGCGCATCGTCGAAGGGTTCGAGACGCACGACTACGGTGCCGGGCGGGAACCGAGCCCGGTCCGCCACGACCGTCCGACTCGTCACCAGGACGGCGACCGGTCGCTGTAGGTCCGCTTCCCGAAGCTGGAACTCCTGGAGCTGTTCAAGGTAGTCGGCGCGGTTGACGCCGGTGGCTTGGAGCAGCTCGTCAAAGCCGTCCATGATGACGACCGGCAATGCTGATCCCGATCGCCGCACCAGCTCTGGCCAGCTCACCGCTTCCCCAAGGGCCTGGTAGAGAGCGCGTTCGATCTGCTGCTGGACGGACGAGTCTGCGTGGACGTTGCGCAGCTCGACCCGGACGACGAGGAACTCTCTCTCGGGCAATTCGGCGGCGAGCACCTCGGTCAGCACCGACTTACCCGCCCCGGGCTGCCCCAGGATCACCGCCGGCTGCTCGATCGCTCCGTGCCCGGTCAGGTGCCCCAACAGGAAGTCCGGCACATCGGCGACCGCCGGCTTGTCGCGCCACCAGGTCTCGGTGGCAGGCAGATCAGTCGGGCCCGCCACGGAAACCAACCCTCTAGGCTTTACGTACGCCCGCTCAAGCGAGGGGAAGGTGACATGAGCGGGAGCATCCGAGGAACTGAAAACGGAACGCGCGAGCCGAGCCCGGTGCCGTGCGCCGAGGCCTGCAAGGACGCTGTCGACGGCTACGTTCCCCGCCTCGCGCAGCGCGCTCAGCTCCGCCCGCAGGACCGCTACGCCCTCGGCCAACGCCGCACGAGTGGCCTGTGCCTCGACCATGCCCGACCACACCCGGAACTCCGGTGCCTGCACCGCGAGCATCCGGTACGCCTCCAGGTACCGGTCTCGCGCCACGCCGGGCAGCTGTTGACGCATCAGCCGTGCTGCCTCGTGTAACGGTGCTCGGTCGTACGCGCGCAGGCCGGTGAGAAAGGCGTGCACACGGCCTGTCACCGTCCGGTAGTGCTGTTCCAGAGCCGTCAGCGTCGATTCGAACGGCAGATGTGGGGCAGGCATGGGCGGCGGCTGGTCGATCAGAGCCGTAACCATCTCGGCGTACTTCTGTGCTGCTGGCGTCTTGGTCGCAAGAGCGACCTGTTCGTCTCCGGTCAGCTTCGCGCGAGCCGGATCCAGCTCTGGCAGCTCGCTCAGAACCTGGTCCAGAGCCTCGAAGAACGAGGTCACCACAATCACCGAGTGGGCGGCGACCAACCGCTGCGTTCGGTCGAACCGGCTCAGCCCATGTGCCCGCTCCTGGATTCGACCTACCACTGCATTGCCCCAGGTCTTCAGCTCATCGCGCAGCGCAAAGAGGTCGACACCACCCACCGTCGCGACCGTAACCGCTCCCGCAGTGACGCCGGCCAACCGACTGAGCCAGCCCACCTCGTCCGTCTCGCCGCCAAGCAGCCGAACCGCGTCAACGAAGGCAAGTTTCTTGGCCGCCATTCACCGAAATGTAGCCGTGTGAGTCAAGTCTGGAAGAGTCAGTCGCCAACTGGTATCCCTGCATGGTCGCCCGTGCGGGCTAAGCCGAGACAGGCTGGTGTTGCGGCGGGAGTTCGACAGCGAGCCCCAGGGCACTGGCGTTGGTGCAGCGTCTCCTCGCCGCCGACTCTGGAGGCAGGGGGCGCGAGCAGCTCGGTGACGCGGCATCTCTCCCGCCCCAGTGGATGGCGCCACCCGGCGGGCGGTCCCGTCCCGCAGGGCGGGCCGCCCGCCAGAACCGCACGGTCAGGAGCTGCAGGTGTTGAGCATGCTCTGCAGGGCGGACTTCTCCGACGTCTGCAGGGTGAGGCTCCAGTTGTACTTCACGGTGATCCACATTTTGCTGTAGGTGCACCGGTACGACGACAGCGGCGGCTGCCAGGTGGAGGGGTCCTGGTCGCCCTTGGACTGGTTGACGTTGTCGGTCACTGCGATCAGCTGCGGGCGGCTCAGGTCGTTGGCGAAGCTTTGCCGACGGCTGGTCGTCCAAGAGCTGGCGCCGGAGCGCCATGCCTCGGCCAAGGGGACGACGTGGTCGATGTCGACGTCGGAGGCGGCAGTCCAGGTCGCGCCGTCGTAGGGGCTGTACCAGCGGCCGGAGGTGGCCGCGCAGGAGCTGTCGACGACGACGGAGGTGCCGTCGCGCTTGAGGACCTGCTCGCGAGTGTTGCAGCTACCGCTGATCGTGATCCAGTGCGGGAACAGGTCGCGGGAGTAGCCACTGGTCGAGCCTTGGGTTGCCACGGTCAGGGCGTTGAGCTGCGACTGGGCCGTCGCCTTCGACGGGATCCCGGGCGGCGTAGCGGACGCGGGCTGCGCGCTGACGCCGACCAGGGCGGCGACGGCGGCGAGGACGACCACGGCGCCGTGGCGCGTGACGCGTGGGAAACGGGCTGAGACGTGGGTTACCCGCATGGGGGCCTCCTCGGCGCTGGGTGGACGGCAACCGTCTCTGACGATCATGTCCATCGAAAGGCGTGTTTGTGAAGAGGCGAGAAGCAGCTACGAAACTTCGAAGCACTTCACCGGTGTGCGGGCACGAGCTGGGCGGACCCAGCGGGGCATGTGCCCGCCTTCTGTTGCGGATGCCGCCATCGAACTCTCGGCATCATCCAGCGCCGCCGCGGGGATCCGCCTGCTCTCAGCCAGCCGCGCAGTGCGGCGGCGTCCATCGGGACAACACCGCGGATGGTCGCCAAGGCGGGACCGGCGGGCTCCAGGATTGGCGGCTTGCTGATAGTTGCTGCCCACTTGGGCGGGTGAACCGTATCGTCAAGCTCATCTAAGAGCCGATCCGTGGACAGTGGAAGCGGGCGGTAGATGTGAGGATCGCGACGTTCAACGCCAACAACCTGTTCTCCCGCTGGTCGTTCCAGGCGGAGCTTCCCCGGACCGTAGCGAATTCCCCGCTCGCCGAGATCGCTACCGACGCTACGCCCGACGCAGGCGGGCCGAGCAGGGAACAACCGTCAGTGGTCGAGGTGGTCCTGCCGGACGGCACCCACCTGAGCGGGATTCTGTGCACCTTCCGCGGCAGACTCGTGAAGGGCAAGGACCCAAAAGCCCGGGCGTGGATCGCACGACGCATCGCCGCCCTGAACGCCGACGTGCTGTGCCTGCAGGAAGTCGAAGACCAAGACGCCCTTGACACGTTCCACCGCGACGACCTGCGCCCGCTGGGCATCGACTACCGCTACCGGGTCGTCGTGGAGGGCAACGACCCCCGCCGCATCGACGTTGCCATCTGCTCCCGCCACCCGATCACTCGTATCATTTCCTGGCGGTTTTGGCCCAACCCCGCCGGGGAACCGGTGTTCGGCCGCGACCTCCTGCAAGCCGAGATCGCTGCCCCGGACGGCAAACCGTTGCACGTGCTGGTCAACCACCTCAAGAGCAACTTCATCACTGACGAACACACCCTCAGTCCCGCCGAGGTCGCAGCCGCTCGAGAAGCGATTGCCGAACGACGCCGCGACCAAGCGACGGCAATCGCCAAGATTTTGCGTCGGCAGCGGCTGACCCGCCGCGTTGTGGTCACTGGCGACTTCAACGACGCCCCTGCGGCCGCAACCCTCGCCGCCCTGCAACAAGCGAACCTCACCGAGCACATCCAACGGGGCACCACGATCGCCGGCCCCAACCGCAACGGGGCCCTCGTCGACGACAAGTTCGCCGACTTGTTCCCCGCCATGTGGACACACCGGCACCGGGCAAAGGGCGTCACCACCTTCGCCCTCTACGACCAGATCTGGACGACCACCGACCTGACCGTCACCGCCGCGCACGTGATGCGCCGCACCCAGATCAGCGGTGACGGGTCCGACCACGATCCCGCATACATTGACCTTGTCTTCAGCTGACGCTGAACCACTCACCGGAGGCCCGCCACTGAACGGCGAGCGACGGGCCGCAACGTCGAAAGCTGCACCCGCTCGGCCGAGTTCGATCCACGCTGCAGCCCGCCTGACTGGAAGTTGTCCCCGTCGGGGGTCACCGGGATGTACCGGTCGGCGCCACGGTCCTGCGGACGTGACAGCGGCATCGGTCGAACTGCTCACCTCAGGGTTGAGTGAGGGCTACCAGCACGCCGATGGGCATCGACGGTTGGGGCGGGAGAAGGCTTGTGCGGTGGCTTGCCAGCAAGGAGCGAGGTGCCCCAAGATCACCAGCGGCAACGGGAGCAACACTCGGCGTGTCGCGGCTTCTGCGCAGCCTCGGCGGCGTAAATTGCATACGTCCGATCGCCCAGGGCGGATTGGGAGTTGCGGACGGCAAGTGCAGACGGCACCTTGCTAACCCCTAACAGACATAGGAGGAGCGCACTCATGGTGCGTTCACAGGAAGTAGCGACGGGCCACGAGCTGGTAGTGGACCTCGCGCCTCCGGCACAGGTCGTGACCGTCGGCGAGACGGACGGAGTCGGTTCGGCCGGGTGGCCCACCTACTCGGTCGGCGGCCGCGGCCGGTGTGGGTCGTTGGGCGCCGTCGTGGCCGTGGCGGTGTTTGTCGGCACGCAAGTCGATGACCTGAAGGTGGCTGGCCTGGTAGGTCTGCTGGCCGTCATGGTCGAGTGGCTGCCGGCGCACCGGCCCATCGTCGTCGCGCAGATTCATGTCTCCGCCGCGCTGGGCAGGAGGCGGCTCAACCAGGGCGACCCGGGTATCGACGGTTCGCGAGTTGACGTGCCCAATCCGCGGCACTCTCGGGAAAGCTAGGCGGGTGCCTGCTCCCGCAGAGAGGCACCGATGGTCTCGAGTAGGCGCCGAGCGTCGTCGCCCGCCGCCGCCTGGCGGTACAGATCCTCGAAGGAGCTCTTATAGCCGGCGACCACCGCGTGGTCCTCGACGAGTGCGACGTCGTCCGGCAGGTTGTCGAGGTAGACCACGTCTGGATCTACCTCTGACTCGAACTCATGCAAGGAGAACGGGCCGACAAGGACGGAGTTGGCGGCCGTGTCCCGGCGGAGAACCACGAGGTCGAGCTCCGGCAGTCGGGACAGCACCTGTTCGATCTGTTCGAGCATGAGGTCGGTGTTCTCCACGGACTTCAGGGCACGTTCGTCGAGGACGATCCGCACCTCACATCGCCTCGACCGGGCGAAGACCCGACTCTGACGCGCCATGCGCAACTGCGCCCGAGCGTCTGCCGCCCGATTATCGACGCGGTATTGCGGTCCTGTGGTCACCACCAGCCGGGCGTAACGCTCCGTCTGAAGCAAGCCCGGCACAAGGAAGGGATGGTATTGGCTAATGCGCCACGAGTCGTCCTCGTAGCCCAAAAAGTCCATATAGGACGGGGATACGAAGTCTCGATACTCTGCGGCCCAGTGACGCCGGCGCGCCAACCTTGCTAAATCGAGCAGGTTGCGCACTTGATCAGCGTCGCGCACCTGGTAAAAGTCAAGCAGGGCTCGCAGGTCGTTGACGGAGATGCTGACCGAGCCGTTCTCGATCCGTGTCACCTTTGACAGCGACCAGTCCATCTCTTGGCGTACGTCCTCAAGCGAGAACCCGCGATCGAGGCGCAGTTGGCGAAGCACGAGGCGCAGGCGCCTTCGATTCGTGGTAGGCCCTTGCCCGCCCGTCGTCACGTCTACGCCCTCCAGTCAGCAACTGCAAAAGGCAAAATGGATGAGGAAAATTGCCTAGAGCAATTCTCTTCAGGCTGTCGGCTTGCCGCTGAGGGAAATAAGCTATCAGACCAGCCCTTCGGGCGCCGAATCGGGTGAAAGAGCCAGACATTCATGGCCGAACTGGTCATGGCCCTGCTACCGTACTTACATAGCGCGACACAACCGAAGACGGTCAGTAAAGCCCTCCTCGCGTCCGAGACTCGGCTCGGAACGCCAGCAAAGGCGATTTCCGCATAAACCGTCATCAGCACCGCGCTTCCACTCGTCGAAACCCTCAACAACAAACCGTCGACTCCAGGAGAATCGGAAAATGGAAGAAGATCGCAACTCCCACCCCATCTGGACCCGCCGCAGCTCCAGGTGCCAGAACGACCACTGCGTCGACGTATCTCGTTACGCCACGACGGTTAAGGTGTGCAACTCGGCCGCCGCCCACACGCTCCTTTCGTTCACAGACGATTCCTGGCGAAAGTTCCTCCACGCTCTTGGAAACAACACGCTTCAACTGCCAAACACGTAGCCGACCAAGGCCAGCATTTGCCACGATCGGCGCCACGAATACCTCTCAGCCGCAGCAGTTTGTCGGGAAACCGACACCTGCCGTGCCGGAGCTCGGGAAGCCTCACTGTGCTAGCGCCCGCCTCCCCGGCCTGCATCTACTGCGAACCGGTAGCGGGCCCGGGAAACCAAGGCACACCAGCCCACCCTGTCTCGTTCTGCTGGTGGGACTGTACGAAACCCCGAGCCGTGGGTACAGGCGACACGGCGAGTCCTCAGCGCCTCACCCACTCAGGCGCCACCTCCACGTGACCTGCAGGTTGACGGCTCGCTCGCGCATTTTCCCACTAGTAAAGGCGCCTCACGCATGCCTATACCAAAACGGCTCACTCCTTCGAGCGAGCTTGCGTAGATGCCATATCTGCCGTCTAAAATGGTGGAATCCGCCTGCTCGGCATCAGGGTGGTCATCCGCCTAATCATCAAGCAAGCGGGTGATGAAAGGCGGCCGACACGACGCGCGTGTTCCCTCTCGGCTGTCTGGCGGCCACGGTGGCCTGACAGGTGACCGCCGAGATCATCCCGGCGACGGTCACGGCTGCCAGCCGAGTGTTCGATTCTTCGGACGCCTGCCCTCGAGTTAGGGGGCGATCTCCTGGCCGAAGGACCGGGAGCCAGTGTCGGTGCCGGGTGTCCTGCTCAACACCGCCGTGCGCCACACGAGGTCACCGCGAGACTTTTCGACGCCGCCAGCGGCGTACTGGCCTTGGCATCCTTCGGTGCGGGCGAGTCGGGGCCGCTGCCCGACCGCGTTCTCGGTGCCGACCGTAGAGGTAGAGGTCCGCTTCTGTGTCAACCGGAGCCCCTCCGGCCGTCTTCGACGACTTGCTGGTTACTAGCCTTGCCTCCCAACATTCCCGACAGGAACAGCGTTCTGCGCGGCGGCATGGCTTCAAGACACTCTGGCGGAGCGCATGGCCGTCAATTGAGGGCAGCCTGTGTGGAGGGCCGCGGTCCGACGAGATCACGCGCATCCAATGCTCCTACCAGCCGTTGACAGAAGAAGTGCCACTGTCGAGTGCCGACCCACTCCGGCCCGACGGTGCCCGGAGGAATCGGGAGACGGCAGGATGAGAAGCCACAAGGCGCGTCAGGGCCACCTCGCGACGTTGGCATTAATGGGCGTGCTGCTCAGCGGATGCCCGACGCAGGGCCACCAGGAGGCAGCAGGGCCAAGGGCGCCGGTCACGGGCACCACGGGGGCCGCAGTGTCGTTAGCGCCGGAGATGCTGATCGGCTCCTGGACGCTCGTTGACGTCGCCGACCCCGGCGCGGGCAAGATCCTGCGCCTCGCAGACAGTGAACTGCACGTGATCGGCAGCCACTGCGGCACTCTGGGCGGGTCCTGGCGGGCCAACGATGAAGGTGTTTTCCTCGCCGACGTCTGGTCGGCTTCCGCGGTCGTCGTCGAGAGCACGCCTGGCTGCGAGAAGGCCAGTCTAGAGACACCCAGGTGGCTGCGGAACGTGACCACCTTCCAGTTCGACGGGGCGGGGTTGCCCGTACTCCTAGACGGACGAGGGCAAACTGTCGCCCGGCTGATCCCCGGGGCGGCACCTACCCCCGAACCCGACAAGGCCGACTCCGTGCTGGAACAGCCGGTGGTCACCGACAAGGCTCGACGGGCCCTGGCACCAGCCGTCGCACTACCGGCGAAGCTCGTTCCCGCCGATCAGCGCCTGTTGATAGGCCGTTGGACGCCCAAGAGCGGACACAACGCGGCCTACCTGGAATTCACGGCCGACGGCGAGTGGCACGGATCCGATGGCTGCAACGATGAAAGCGGTCGGTGGATCACCGCTGCCAGCGGCACGCTGCTCGCCACCGCAAGAATAGCCACATTGGCGATCTGCGCCGCCAGCGTGCCGATCGGACAATGGGTCACAACGGCCAGACGAGCCGGTCTCGACGGCAAGGTCCTCGTGCTACGGGATGCCCACGGCCACGAAACAGGCCGGCTATCCCCCATGAACTGAACGCCGTCCTGTAGCGGCCGTAGGCGCAGCAAGCGGTCCGCATGCCACGGCGTCGTTCTCAGCGCGCCTACACGAGGCTCGGGCGATGTCGTCCCCGCCGCCCACGCATGTTGATTGGACGGCATCGAACGCGGCTCTCGCTCGGGTCCAGCCGCTGGGGCCACCGAGCGTCGTGCATGCCACCCTCAAGCCGCACCCGGCCTTCTGGCGCATCGGCGGCACATCGGCCGCAACGAGTGCGGCCGCTGCCGTCACGCCACGTCTACGAGATCCGAACCACGCCTGCCTGGACCTGGGACCTGGCCTGATCTTGACCATGGGAAGTCTCTATTCCCCAGTTCACACCTGTCCCGGACAGGTACAGGAAAGCTCTCCCCGGACCCTGTCCTGAAGACCTGTCCTCCCCCTTCCCCCTACGAAGTGGGGGAAGGGGGAGGACAGGTCCAGGAGGGGCGGAGCTGGCCAGAGAAGAACAAACAAGATCCACCCCCGAAACGGCAGCCAGAGGAGGAGTCCTCCCTGGCCGCTAGGCCATACGCTGGCCGCCTGATCTAGCCAGTCCGAAGGAGACAGACCGAATGACCGATCCCATCGTGATCTCCGTGTCTAAGCCGCTCTGGACGTCCTGGGGGACGGACCGGAAGCTGGCCAGGCTGAGCCGGCAGGGGCTGGCTATGCGGTCCAGAGACCAACTCCACGAGGACCTCAGGTTCATGGAGGAGGGGGCGGAGGTCACGAAGGCAGAGGTGGTTTATGGCCTCTGGATGGACGACTCGCAGGACCTCCCCCGGCCCATCACGAAGGACGGCCTGGTGGCCGAAGATGAGCTATACGCCCTGGGCGAGACGCCGGAGGAAGCCCTGAAGAACGGCCAGGAGATGCGGGCCCGCCTGGCGGCGCGCATCCAGGGGGTACTGGACCAACTGACAGCGGGCCGCTGAGCCCCGTCTGGCCGCCTGAGCTGAGCCAGCACAAAGGAGCCCCCCGTAGCGGGGGCTCCTTTGCGTCAGACCTGGCTACCCCTGGTTGCCCCGTGGGGCAACGGATTCCCCAGGCCAGGGGCCATATTCGTCTCGTTGCCCTGGTTGCCCCGGTGAGAAGGCCGCCGGAGCCAGCGAATGGATCTGCGCAGGCTGTCGTCCGCGTTGCCGAAGTTGCGATTGTTGCCGGAACCGGAGATGAAGTTCCGAATCAACGAATGGATCTCCAGGAAGTGGCGGCCTTGCCTGTTGAAGTCGTGGGTGAAGCCGAGGCCGGAGATGAACTCCGGCCCCGACTCCGTGCTAGCTGCGGCGCCGGGCGGGCCGCTTGCGGAGCACCACCGCGATGGCGCTGATAGCCGCCAAGGCAACCCCGCCGATCGTGGTGATGGCCACCTGGGCGATGCCGCCCATGTCCGGCCCGCTGAGCTGGACGATGTACACCAGCGCGCCCATGGACAGCGCCGCGATCAGCACCAGCGCGCCGATCAGGACGTGTTCCACACCGCCGCCGGTCTCCCCGGTCTGGCGCTGCCGGGACCCTCTCGTTACCGTGGTCACCTGGTGTCGTTCTCCTTCATGTAAGTCCCTGCCAGGACGTGGTGGGTGCGACCGTTCAAGGCGGCCCCTGGGTTGCACCCCAGGGGACCGCCGCCTTGACCCAGACATGCAGGCCGGTCGCTTTCGCAGGACTGTATATGGGCGACAGGACAACTGCCCCACTCATCGGTGGACACGTGTCGGGACACGACGTCCACAGAGTGCGGGCCGCCCAACATGCTCAGTCCCGCTGTTCTCGGGGGACTTTATCGGCGGCGTACCGGCGGCTCCACCGTCCGCGCCGTCCGTCATCCGGCCCGGGCCGCCTCAATCAGTGCGGTTGGGCTCCCACCACACGGCATCGGCCCTGCTCAGCGGCGTTTCTTCTGGCTGCTCCGCCGCTTCAAGTGCTTGCCGAAGATCTCCCGGTAGCTGACGGATTCTCCTTCTCGGCGACCAGAACCGTGTTCCAGATCCACCGCTTCAATGAGGGCGCGGAGGTCGACCGTCTTGTGCACGAAGTGCCGGCCATCGGCGTGCTAGTTCCGGTAGGGCCGGCCGTGAGTCCTCACAGAAGAGGTTGGCGGCGCCCAGCCCCACCTGGAGATTCAGGTTGCCGGAGACGTCGTTGACTAACTGTCCATCCGGGGCCACGTGAGGTGGTGCCGCTGCACCCGAAGTTGCCGCTGGCGTGCACCGGGGGCAGCACTGGATCTCCCCGGCGGTCGTGTTGCATGCCGCATCGGTTCTTCAGGACCTGCGCGTTGTGCGCCGACCCCCTGTACTTGATCTCCTCGTCGCGACGGCCGCACCAGCCCACGGATGTGCTTTGCGGACGCCTGCAATACCGGTTCCACCACCTGACGCTCATAAGGGTCACTATGGTGTTCCCCCTCGGGGGCCCTCTACTCAAGGACATCAGGCTTGGTGCCTGCACATCCACGGCCTCGGGAACCACGTGGGCCCAGCACCGCGGCGACCATCCATGACTGCAAGGCCCACAACTCAACTGGTCGGCGACTTCGGTCAGGCGCCTACACGCCACCTGCGGATTCGACGCCGCCAGTTGCCATCCTCGCTCGGTTCGAGAGCGAGCGCAACGCCGGACCGGTGACCCGACCGACCCAGCCGCAGGCATTCGATCTCGCCCGGCCTGGGAGTCGGGCACAGCCTCAATCGCCCGACCGTCGAACAGGTCGCCGCCCTTGTTTGCGATCCTCGCCCGATCCGGGGCCCGGGCTCAGCCTGCGTGTGCTCGAATATTCCCAGCGTGACGTCGGCGATGCAGTCCTCACCCGTCCGAAACCCGGACGCAGCCACGGGGCTGGTCCGATCACCCAGACTCGACGATGTCGCGATCCTCACCCAATCCAAGGGTCCGGGGACCGGGCGCAGCGTCGCGCCCGTCAGCCACTCGCGGTCGGTCTTGCCCTTGTTGCGATCCTCGCCCGGTCCGGGGACCGGGCGCAGCGCAACGCGACAGGATCCGGCATGCCGGCGAGGCTAGCGACGTTGCGATCCTCGCCCGGTCCGGGGACCGGGCGCAGCAGTTACTCAACAGCATAGGTTCATCAACTTTGAGGTTTATCAGACGTCTCGGTCGCCGAAATTGACTAGATCGCCCGATTGTCAGCTTGGGAACCACACGCTCAACCGACGATCACCAGAGGTTCCTAGATCAACTGATGCCCCTGTGCCACGGCGGGCAGTTGACGGCACCGATACCCGCTGCAGCGGTCCTGCCATCCCCGAACGAGCCGTCTCCCTGGCCCGGAGCGCTGGTCGTACACACCGACTCAACGCACCCAGACAGTCGATCGCCGGTGCCCCCGTTCACAGTGGCAGGCCGGCGATTGACGGGGCGGGCGGAGGGGCATGCGGGGACCGGACACCGACCGACGCGCTAGCAGCGACCTGCGCCGACAGTGTCGGCAAATGCCGCTATCAAACTCCGACAAAGCTCCGACATTGTGGTCCTGCCACGGGCTGCCGCCGCTATCGACAATGGGAACCTGACGATGCCGCCCGATCTCACAACGGCCGTCGACGGGCCGGTGCTCGCTCAGATGCTCCGCGCTGATCGACCGACCCGGAACGATTTTCACAGGCAGCAGCTATCGTCTGCACACATCGTGACCGCAAGTCTGCAGTAGACCGGGGGGTTAACAGCGATGGCTGACAGCGACGAGACCAAGGCCGCCCGCCGCGAGCTCGGCCGCCGGCTCGCGCAGTTGCGCCGGGCTGGCGGTCACACCCAGCACGAATTGGCGCGGCTCGTGCAGTACGGCCGCAGCTCCGTGGCGAACACAGAGACCGGTCACCAACACCCGGACCGTGCCTTCTGGGCGCGCTGCGACACTGTGCTGCAGACCGGTGGCATCCTCGTCAGTGAGTACGACCGCATCACTGAGCTGAACCGTCAACGACGACGCTCATCGGCGATCCAAGAGGCCATGAGCACGTCGGGGCCGGCGACGCCGACCGATGCTGGCCACCACGCCTTCGGAGCGAATGGCGGTGCTCTTCTGTGGGAACGCGAGGACAGCATAGATGCCCGCCGGCTGGCGCTGAAGTCTTCCGTCGATGACAACATTCGTCTCGCATATTTGGAAAACGAGGTCCAGCAGGCGATCGCCGACAACGAGCGCCTCACTCCGGTAATCCTTATAGCGCGTATGCGACCGCTGCGCTCCTACGTCGACCAGCTCATGGAAGGCCAGCAGCACCCACCGCAACGCGCCCGGCTCTACGCCGTCGCCGCTCACCTGTCCGGACTTCTCGGCGCACTCGCCCTTGACCTCGGCGTATACGGTACGGCGCACGCCTATGCCGCCGAAGCGTTCGGCCTCGCCGAGGCTGCCGAGCAGCCCGACGCGCAAGCCTGGGCACGGGCCACGCAAAGCCTGATCGCCTTCTACGCCGGTGAGTACCATGACGCGCTGGCCTACGCCCAGGACGGCCTGCGCCGTGGCGGCACCAGCGGGCACCGCATCCGCCTCACGATCAACGGTCAGGCGCGAGCCCTCGCTCGTCTCGGAGACCGGTACGGCGTCGACCGCGCCGTTGACCACGCATTCACCATGCTGTCCGACTACCCGGCCGGCTCGTCGGTCAGCGCTAGTCTCGCCCTCGGACCGTACTGCCCGGCCAGGACCGCGGCCAACGCGGCGACCGCCTACCTGGCGCTCGGCCGAACCGCAGGCGTCACCAACCATCTCACCACCGCGATCGCCGCGTTCGACACCGCAGGTTTGGCTGGCCCGCGTGCACTCTGCCGCCTCGACCTGGCCACCGCGCACCTGCACGCCAACAGCCCCGACCCGGAGGCAGCAGGCGCACTGGCGGCGGAGGCGCTCACCCTCACTGCGGACCAGCGTTTCGAATCGGTCAACCAACGCACCCGTCAGTTCCTCGCCGCTGCCCACCCCTTCGCTTGCCACCCGCAGCTACGGCAGGTCGCCGACCTGCTCGCCGACCGCACACCGGTCGCTGGCACCGGACAGGCCGCTCTACCATCGCTGTCATGAGCAGCCGGGAACTGGCCAGCCAGCACCAGCGTTGGACCGCCTACCAGGACCTGCCCAGACTCACCAACCACTGGTACTGGCGCCCGGGCTGGCGGGCCGACCGCCAGTTCTACACCTGGCACCTCACCTTCGAACATCAACCTGAACTCCATCACCTCGTCGCCGACCTGCAACGTCAACTCGCTTTGCCCGGACTGGACTTGGTGCCGCTCGACGGGCTCCACCTGACCATGCAAGGTCTCGGCTTCACGGACGAGGTCACCAACACCGACGTTGCAGCGGTAGTTGCCGAGACTCGCCGACGCTGCGCCGGCCTGCCACCGCTGGAGTTGTCGCTCGGGCCGGTCGACCCCGACGCCGAAGGAATCGGCTTGCTCGTCCGTCCCTGGGACCGCCTCGAAGACCTCCGCGCCACCATCCGGGGTGCCATCGGCGCGGTATGGCAGACCGTGCCGGAGGCCTCAGATGGATTCCGGCCACATGTGACGATCGCCTACAGCGGCGGTCAGGCACCGACCGGACCAATCCGCACCCGTCTTAACGACCTCCGCCACCGGCAACCCGCCCGGGTCACCATCCGACAAGCATCGCTGATTGCGCTACGTCGCGAACACCGCAGCTACCGGTGGACAACAGTGGCGACTACCCCCCTTGGCTCGTGAGGCGTTCGACGCGGGCGGCGAGAAGCCGTGGCAGCACGGGGCGATGAAGTCGACCCGGGACAGGCCGGACCCGGCGGCATTCGAGGAGACGAAGCAATGTGCGCGTGTAGGTTGCACGGTTCGGTGAACTGCACTAACGCCTTGCGCCCGTCGCCTCCGACGGAGGTGCGGAAGTAGCAGGACGAGGCGTGAGTGTGGACGACAAGGCGCTACACGAGGATCTTCCTGTAGTAAGTGATGGGCGGCCGGCGCTAGTGGACAGCGGTACTCCAAAAAGGCCCACCGCGCCCTGCAGTTGCCGGAGGACGACTTGGCTATTGCGCAGATCGGCGGAGGCAGGGTGGTGGCCAGCGGCGGCGGTCGTGAGTAGCCACCCGGCCGCCCACACCCGGTGCCAGCCCAGCGCCCATCGGGCAGCGGGAAGCCCGCCCCGGTCCGCTTCGGCGTCGGGGTGGCCACCTGCGGCGACGTAGGCGTGGATGATCTTGGTGAGGAGTCGGGGGTCGGTGGGTGTGCGGGTGCCGAACCAGGTGGCCAGGTCGAACAAGCCCGGTCCGGTGAATGCCTTGGCCCAGTCGATGAGACGACAGCCGGTGCGGCTGACGTGCAGTGAAGTGCGGTGAAATTCGCCGTGGCACAGCCCGAACGGTGGCCGCTCGGCACCGTCGGCTCTGTGTCGTGCGGTGGCAGCGAGTCGCTGCAGCACCGCCTCTATCCCTTCCGCGTCGCGGGTGAAGCGCCCTTGCCGACGGAGCTCGTCTAACGCATCGAGTCCTTGCTCTGGTAGCCGCGCCAGGCCCGCTTCGTCGAAGGTCGGGAGGTTGGGAATGCCCGCAGTGGCGTGAACCCATCGGGCCGTGGCGGCAGCCTCCGCGAGCGTCGCGGTCCGACTTGCCTCGCCCAGGTCCTCCATCAGCATGCCCAGACCGTTAGGGCGCATCGTGTAGCCGTTCAGCAGCGGAACTGGGGCTTGCTGATTGTTGAGCGCGCGAAGGACGGTCGCTTCGCTGGTGAACGGTGCAACGGCGATCTTGCAGATCAGGCTGCTGCCGTCGGGGTAGAACCAGCGCTCGACCGAGGACAGCTCCCATGTCTGGATGAGGTGTCGCCGCGCCGGTACCCGTCGCGATGCGGCAAGCAGGTCACCTCGTAGCTGCGTGCAGAGCTGCTCATCGGGCTCGTCGCTACTCACCGCGCACCCACTCGCTGTGCAGCAGCAGTGGCGCGCTCGAGCGGCGTGAGGGCGGCGTCGAGATGCGCCGACATGCTGGCGGGCAGCCGAGGATGTGCGGCGCGTTGGAACGCCCGAAAGTGCGGCAGTAGCCCGCACAGCACCGGACGCCGTTCAAAAAAGTCCGGTGCGTTGCCCGTGCTTTGGGCCCGGCGTAGCAGCGAAGTCAGCGCGACGATCTTGTCGGCGGTCGAGGCAACTAGCACCGGTTGGTCATCGACGCGGATGGGCGGGTCGGGTTCATCAAGGGCGCGGTGTTCGACCTGAAGGGCGGCGATGATCCGAGCGACCTCGCTCCCGTAGTTGGCGGTAAGGGACTGGTAGACGTCCGCTTCCGCCGCGGCGAATTCCGGCGCGTCGTGCAGGAGCGCGGCGACGATGACGTCCTGCGCCGGAGAGGGGACGTGTTGCTCGATGGTCACAGCGACGCGCAGCGCGTGGACCAGGGCCGGCCGGTCGTCGATGGTGTGCCCCGCGCACCACGTCCGAGCGTCGCGCAGGGCGCGCTCGATGTCGGTGGAGCGGGGAGGCGATAAGACCGTCATACCCTGATACCTCCTGGTTGCCGTACGATCGGCGGCATGTCGGGGCCCCTTCCGCAGTGGCGTGAACAGACCTGCGTGGTGTGTCCGGCTCAGCAACTCGGGCCGGGCCAGTTCGATGTCATCGACCGGCCGGGACCCGAATTCGCGTACCGACCTGACCTGGGATGGCGGGCAACCGCCGACGGTGTCGCCGTTTGCGTTCATCCGTTCCGGGTGGGCCTTCCCGCCGGCCGGTACGCCTCGCAGGGGGAACTGGTCCCCGAGCAGGCGCCCCGACCGGCACCGACGGCGGCGGCGCTGGAGTTGCCCGCCGACGTGGTCGATCTGGATGGTTGGCTCGTAGCCGTCTTGCGGCAGGCACCCGCCGAAGGGATCTTCGCCGCTGTCGCCCAAGCCGAGCGGCTGGCCGCCGAACGGTTCGGAGCGAAGGAAGCGGTGACGGCCCTGCGGCGGGTGCTGTCGGTGGAGTTGGTTAACCGCTGACCCCGGCGGCGAGCGGCTCGTCCCGGTCGAAGTCGAAGTCGTGGCTGCGTCCATCCCGGCCGAGACCAGCGGCCTGGTAGCGCTCGTTGAGCAGGCCGAGACGTCGATTCACCTCGGCCGAGTCCAGCCAGTACCGCAGTGGCTGCTCTCCCCACCCGGCGGCGGCGTAGTAGGCGTCCGTGATGCCCCCGCGGATGTAGGTGAACTCCTCCAACTCGGTGGCATGAGGGAAGGTGACGCCCAAGTCCCTCTGGAGGCGCGTCATCAGCGTGAACTGGGCCAGCACGGCGTGGATCATCTCGTCCACCGGCGCCGGCACCAGCAGTTCAGCGGCGTGCTCGTCGCCGCCGGAAAGATCGAACACGGCAGCTTTGAGCGCCAGCACGCGCAGCGCTTCGTCCAGCAGCGGAGCGGCATCGCGCTCCAGCGACCAACGGCTGATTGCCGGGTAGCCGGTGAATGTGGCCCAGCAGGTGGAGTACTTCATCGACGAGCTCTGCAGACGGCCGTAGGCCGGGTGCGCCTGCATCTTGTCGAGGATCTCGGCGGCCCGACGGCCAACCTCTCCGACCTCCGGCATGGATGAAATGGTCATGGTGCATGCCCTCCCAAGGGGTCGTGGACACGGCAGACCGTCAAGCCGCATCGCGGCTGCGGTCCCTCATCGCCAGCGACGTCGACGCGGGCGCTGACTCAAACATCAGAAGCCGTCGGTGGTCGTGTCGATAAGGGCTGCCGTTCATCTCCGACAATCCGCTGACATGTATCTACGGCGAATGTTGGCGATGCCGGGATTGTCAGTGGATTGTCAGAACCGCTTGGCAGGACTGGCCGACATTGATCAATTTCGTCTTAGGTCGCTCTATGTCCGCGCCATCGCCGCCGCTGCACTGTAGTCACCAGCCAGCGATGCCAACTCACCGAGGGAAGGTTCGCCGTGCCTTCTGCCGAGAGGCTCATGCCCCTCCTGATCCCACCGCTGGTTTCGGTCATCACGCCGCAACTGCTGGCGTCGATCGGCCGGCAACTCTTCGCCGACGGGCCTGTCCACGAGCAGGTGCATCGATGGCCTGCTCCACTCGGTCGGCGTATTTGGCAGACGCGATATTCCGTTCACTGATTATTGAGACCCGCGGAGGATGTTGTGTACGAGCAGGATTTGGCCCGCTATGGATACCGCCAGGAGTTGTCTCGTCAGTTGAGGTTCCGGGATCTGGTCGCGTACGGGTTGGTGTACATGGTGCCGATCGCGCCGATGGCGATCTTCGGCAGCGTCTACGCCGGCTCCGGTGGGCTGGTCGCCTTGGCGTACGCGGTCGGTGTGGTGGCGTTGGTATTCACCGCGTTCTCGTACGCGCAGATGGTGAAGGCGTTCCCGATGTCGGGAAGCGTTTACAACTACGCCGGGCGCGGCATCAGCCCGCCGGTAGGGTTCCTCGCCGGCTGGGTGATCCTCCTGGACTACGTCCTCGTACCAGGGCTGTTGTACCTGGTGGCGTCCGTGGCGATGCACGCCACGATCCCAGCGGCGCCGGTGTGGCTGTGGCTACTCGGGTTCGTCGCGGTCAACACGATCGTCAACTCGGTCGGCATCCGCATGACCGCGGTCGTCACCCGGGTGATGCTTATCGGCGAGCTGATCGTGCTGGCGGTGTTCCTGGCCGTCGCTGGCTGGGCCCTTGCCTCGGGTAGGGGCCGGTTCAGCTGGGCGGCGTTCTACAGCGCTGACACGTTCACCTGGTCGGTGCTGGCCGGTGCGGTGTCGATCGCCGTGCTGTCTTTCCTCGGTCTCGATGGCATCTCGATGTTGGCCGAGGAAACCAGGGGCGGCTCCCGGCAGATCGGCCGCGCGATGGCCGCGGTTCTCGTCTTGGCGGGGGTGCTATTCGTAGCGCAGACATGGCTCGCGGCGATGCTCGTCCCCGACCCGGCCGTGCTTCTCGCCGAGGGTGATCCGAACGGGACCGCCTTCTACGACGTCGCTGCCGTGGCTGGCGGGGGGTCGCTGGCGACGCTGTGCGCAGTCGCGACAGCCATCGCGTGGGGGTTGCCGAACTCGATGGTCGCGCAGGTCGCCACGTCTCGGCTGCTGTACGCGATGGCCCGGGACCGGCAGTTGCCGGCGTTCTTGGCGAGGGTGTCGATCCGGCGCAACGTGCCGATCAACGCGACGCTACTCACCGGCGCGGTGTCCCTGGCACTGGGCCTGTACATGGCGACCCGTGCGGATGGGATCACCCTGCTGTCGTCGCTGATCAACTTCGGGGCGATGGTCGCGTTCCTGGTCCTGCACGTCTCGGTCGTGGTGCATCACCTCATCCGGGAGCGCAGCGGGAACTGGTGGGCGCACCTGGTCATGCCCGCCGTCGGCTTCGCCATCCTGGTGTGGGTGGTCGTCAACGCCAACATCGCCGCCCAGCGCCTCGGCCTGGCCTGGCTCGCCCTCGGGATGATCGTCCTGGCCGGCCTGTACCTGTCCGGCCGCCGCCCTGCCCTCTCGGGGTTGGCGCCCGCGCAGCCGCAGGCACGTCACGTGGAGCGGGTGTGACCAGCATGGACACCTTCACCTACCGGCCCGCCCGAGACGAGCTGGCATACACCTTCGGCGGTCGGATGCCGGTCGCGCACCTGCGCGGCGGGGACGTGTTCACCGTCGTAACGGAGGACTGCTTCGGTGGTCTCGTGAGGGGGCCGGCGGACCTGCCGTCGCAGGTGTGCCGCATGCCGTACCTCAACCCGGTGTCCGGGCCGTTCTTCGTAGAGGACGCCGAGCCCGGCGACACCCTCGCCGTCCACCTCGCCGCCATCACCCCGGCCCGCGACTGGGGCGTGTCCTCGACGTTCCCGCACTTCGGGGCACTGACCTCCACCTCCCATACCGCCACCCTGCAGCCTCCATTGGAGGAGCGGGTGTGGGTGTACGGCATCGACCGGCGCGCCGGGACCGTACGGTTCGAGGCCACCCGCAGCGACCACAGCGTGGACCTGCCGCTGGACCCGATGATCGGCACGATCGGTGTCGCCCCCGGCGCGTTCGAGGCCCGCTCCACCCTCGTGCCCGACACCCACGGCGGGAACCTCGACACCCCGCACCTGCGCGCCGGCACCACCCTCTACCTCGGGGTGAACGTCCACGGGGCGATGCTGGCCCTCGGCGACGGGCACGCCCGCCAGGGCGAAGGCGAGGCCTGCGGCGTCGGCGTGGAGATCGCCACGACCACCACCATCGCCATCGCCGTCATCAAAGGCGTCACCACACGGTGGCCAAGGTTGGAGACCGACCGGGACATCCTGACCATCGGCTGCGCGAGGCCCCTGGAGGACGCCTACCGCATCGCCCAGCACGACCTCGTCGGCTGGGCCAGCGCCCTGACCGGCCTGGAAACCCTAGACGCCTACCAACTCGTGTCGCAGGCGGGACGGGCACCGATCGGCAACGTGTGCGACCCCAACTACACCGTCCTCGCCACCATCGACAAAACCCTGCTTCCCGCCGCCGGACCCGCATACGGCGGCGCACACGAGCGGCTCCGGCGGCTCACCGCCGGACTGCGGTAGGAACTCGCCGATGACCGCGTCGATCCCGCGCCTGCCGCTACGCGATGACCTGTTCCTCCTCGGCCACGACGACGACACCGGACACCCCCACCTGCACCGGCAGACCCTCACCCTCGGGCTCGCGGGCGCGGTCCTGATCGACCTGTACCTGGCCGGGCGGGTGACCCTCGACCCGAACGACGACACCCGCCCGGCTAGCCACCAACGGATCCACCCGCACATCGACCGCCCGGTCGGGGACCTGATCGCCGACGCCGCGACCGCCACGATCCGCCACACCCACCCACCCCTACGGGTGTGGCTGCGCGGGTTTTCCGACGACCTCTACGACCGCACCCGCGCCGGACTCGTCGCCGGCGGAATCCTGCGCCACCACACCCGACGGCGCATCCTCGGCCTCATCCGCGCCGACGCCTACCTACCCACCGACACCAAATGGGCCGTCATCGCCCGCTCCCGCCTGCGCTACCTCGCCACCGGCCACGAACAACCCGACAACCACACCGCCGCCCTCGCCGGCCTCGTCGCCGACCTTCGCCTCACCCACCACCTCTACCTCGACGACGACACCACCACCCTGACCACTCGCCTGAAAGCCATCGCCGCGCAGCACTACCAACCGGTACGCGACATCACCGCCGCCGTAGACGCCGCCGTCGGTGACCTCGCCACCGCCACCTACCGCTAGCCCATCCACCGCATCTCGAGAAAGCTCACCGTGAACAACCAACCGCACGCGCGACCCGCGACCCGCGACCCGCGACCCGCGACCCGCGACCGACAAGCCTCACTCGGCGGTCGGCGAACCGTGAGCAATACCGCTGCCGTCAGTGCGCTCGGCCTTATCGCCAGCGTCGCAGCTACTCCGAACTCGGCGAGTGCCACCGGGCGGAGCCAATCACTACCCATGCCTTTCACCACTGCCACGTCTCTGCCGACGGTGGGACCGACAGAGCAGGGCGAAGCGGCATCGGCGCTACTGCCACCCACAGCGCCATCCGCGGCCCAATGATCCTCCACGCGACGTCGGCGAACGATCGAGCGACGCTCCATCGCCACCACGCAGCGAGCGGACGGGCTTCGTGGTCAGCGACCACCACCCGGTCCTGTGCGCACCTGTACCGCCAGCAGTAGCAATTCCTGAACTCCGCCCACCCCAAGCTAGAGAGAAACCGCCATGGCCACTGTCCCGCGCATCCGTGCCGCCCGCTGGGCAGACAAAGACACTGTCGCCGCCCTCATCGCCGACGCTCTGGCCCCGAGCCCTCTCGCCATGTGGCTGATCCCCGACCCAGGACCACGCCGGCGGATCCTCACCGACGTCCTCGGCATCTGGATCGAACACGCCATGTTCTACGGCGACATCCACCTCACCGACGACACCACCGCCGCGACCGTCGGCTTCCACCGATATAGGCCCCTCCCGCCACCAGCGAACTACCCCACCCGCCTGAGCGACACCGCCGGCCCCCACGCCGCCCGCTTCGGCCTACTCGACCGACTCCTCGCCGCAGAACGACCCGACGAACCCCACTACCATCTCGCGTTCCTTGCCGTACAAACCGAAGCCCGAGGCACCGTTCACGGCACCGCCTTGCTCAACCACCACCGCAGCCGACTCGACCACGTGAACCTGCTGTCCTGGACCAGCACCACGACCGACACCCAGAACACGTACCTCCGTCACGGGTACACACCACAACCGACCATCAACCTGCCCGATGGCCCGGCCATCTACCCCATGCGGCGCAACCCCCGCTTCACCACGCCCGGCCAACCGAACCCAACCCCGACCTCGCGCCAGAGACCCAACGCCTGTCCATCGAATCCTCTGGGCATGTGATCCGTCGGCCAGGCCGCGACGGATGGAGAGAACGGCTGCCACGCCTACCACAGCGTTGGGCCGGCCAGCCGCACCTGCTCAAGCCGGTTACGACGACTCTCCATCCAAGCCGCCTCCACTCCTGGATCGCTGATTGTCAGCGGCGACAGCCCTGCGACGCAGGCGCAACGGCGAAACACACGTGCCCTTGAGGAAGCTAGCCGCCATCACCGTCAGCGCCGCCGCTTTGATCAACGCGGGCAGGAAATCGGTCGCCAGCCGTTGAGCGCAACCGAGGCCTCTACAGAGGAACTCACAGCACGAGGTCCGCAGCGTCGCTACCGAATCGAATGGCCCCCTGGCCACAAGCCGAGAGACCGCCGATCTCCGCCAACCAGCCCGAGGGAGGCCCGCACCGAAACCCATATCCCCGACCATCGCAACGACCGCCGCACAACCGGGCTGCGGACCGCTGCTCCCAATCTGCTCCCAATGTAAGCCGCCCAAACGGGGAAGCCCGTTACCAGTTGAGCTGGTAACGGGCTTCTGAACTGCACAAACTAAGGGTGGGCGATGCTGGTATCGAACCAGCGACCTCTTCGGTGTGAACGAAGCGCTCTCAAGCAAGCCGCTTTAGGAGCAGCCAGGTGAGCGCGTGCTGGGGTGCCGATTCGTACCTGCAGCGGTTGGTGCCGGCGTACGGGCGCGCTCGTCGCGTTATCCCCACCACCGCGGCGGTTGACGGGGTGCCAGTGCGAGCACACGCAGACAGGCTGATGTGCCGCTACGACCAGCTCGGCACCAGTACGGTTGCCGACGTCGGAGGATGCTGTCCTCACGGATCGTCTTCGTGGGCCAGGTCGGTCGACGGATTCTAGTGCTCTAGAGATCGTCGGGCCACCAGTGTGGATCGAGGCTCTTGCCGTGGCCTTGAGGGCAGGTTCCGTAGCCGGTGCTGGAGACGTTCCAGTGGTGATAGCAGAACGGGGCGTCGCATTGACCGCAGAATCCGGCGTCGTCGTAGAAGCCGGCTCCGGTAACGGCGGCGTACCGGTACGGCTGGGTAAAGGCGACGGCGATCCGATCCGCATGCGCCAGATCCACCGATCGACCGAGTCCGTTGCCCGCCTCGATCCCAGAGAACAGCAGCCACCACTGCTGGCCTCCGTCGCGCTGTCGCGCGGCGTTGTAGGCGTCGCGCTGCGCCGGTGACCAGCGCGGCCAGTCTGCGGGCTGAGTACCGGGTGCGACGAGTTCGATGTGTGCTGCCGGTCGTCCGCAAACCGCGCACGGTGGCTCTGCTACGAAGGCCTCGGGCATGACTCATCTTCTCCTGCCTATTAGTTGGATACGAGCCGTCTTGGACGATCAGGCGTCGATGCCGGCGGCGGGACGGACGGAACCGTGCCACCGCCGACATCGCCAT
Organism: Micromonospora sp. NPDC051227; assembly: GCF_044455385.1. NCBI lineage: Bacteria > Bacillati > Actinomycetota > Actinomycetes > Micromonosporales > Micromonosporaceae > Micromonospora > Micromonospora sp. NPDC051227. The sequence continues at coordinate 75,474 of NZ_JBITET010000006.1, read as the reverse complement.
CTACTTGCGATCTTGGGGTTTGGGTTGACGGCTGCTGAGCATGCGTACGGTGGTGCTCAACTTGATCGGCGCATCGTCGGGACCCCTGAGGAAGGGGTGGATGTAGACGGGGCGGCGCAGCGATCGGCCAGGGCCGTGGGCTTGGTTGCGCCAATGTCCGGAGACCCAGGACCGACTGGCTTGAGGGCCCCCAGGGCTGCCTGGCACCTTCTCGGCGTCCGGCCTTGGACTGGTGCGGCGGCCGCGTATCCGCACGATGCGCACCTCGGGTACGGGTCGGTTGGTGCGGGCGTAGGTCTTGGCGACGGCTCTGTCGACTCGTGCCGTGGTGACGTCTGCGGTTTGCTGGGCGATCAGCAGCCACGTCGCGACCAGCGCTGCCGCCGGATGGTCAGCGGGTGTCGAATGCTGTTCGGGGAGGTGGATTGCGCTCATCGGTGCGAGCCAGCCGACCTGTTCGCGTAGCCGTTGCAGCGGTTTGCCGTGCAGTCCGCCGCCGATGGTGCGGTAGAGGACTATTGTCCGGCCGTGAGTGGTGGTGGCCCAGGATGCGGCAGTGAGTTGGCGGTGTGTCACTGGCCGGGGCCAGATGAGCATTCCGTCGGCCGAGGGGATGAGGTCGCGGCTGATGCGTACGTCGGGCAGCTGTCCTGCGGCGTGCTCAGCCAGGTCGGTGAAGTCGTTGTCGATCCAGTACAGGTGTGATCGCTCGAGACCGGTGGCTATCTGCTGACGTGTGTCGGTGATTCCGAGCGTGGCGGGCAGGTTGTCCGCGCCTCGATAGAAGCGGGTGAGCCGGTCACGGACCTTGGGCAACTCTGCGGCGGTGATGGTGGTTGCCGGCCACGCTGTCGTCGTGATGAGCGTTCGGCCGGCGAGTCGGGCGTTGAGGAACGCTTGATGCAGCTGCTCGATTCGAGTTCGTACGTGAGGATGGTTGGCGAGGCCGAGCGCCCGAACCGCACGGTCGATGACCTTGTCGCTGCGGCCCTCGTCGATGTGGATTTGGCAGGCCGCGCAGGCCGCCCAGGAGTCGCCGAAGTCTTGGACCAGCCCTGCGGTGGAGCCGATGGCGATGGCGGTCACCTCGCCGCCGCGCAGCGTCCAGATGGGGTGCGGGTCGCCGCAGAAGTCGCAGCTTCGGCGGACGGTGTCGAGCTGGCTGACCGGGACGGGCGCTGGTTCGTGTCCGTCCGTGGCGAGGTGGGTCGGGTGTGCGTAGGTGGGGGGTATGCCGAGGGTGTTCAGCGGGGAGAGGCAGGTCTGGCAGGCCATCTCGTCGTTCGGGGCGGTCATGCCGTGGCCTCGCCGGTCGGCTGGCGCTGGTCGCGGAGGCGGGGTCCGCGACGGTGCTGTGCGGGCGGCATAGTCATGCCGGGCTGGTAGATGGCGTGGCGGTTTCGGCCGTTTCGCTTGGCGTGGTACATGGCGATGTCGGCGCGGTGCAGGGCCACTTCAGCGAAGGGGTCGCTGGTGGTGACGAGCGCTAGGCCCACGCTGGCGGTGATGGTGACCGTGGCAGGGCTGCCCTCCGCGGAAAGCGCGACGGGCTGGGCGATGATCGTGGCGATGGTGTCGGCGATACGGTCCAGGTCGTTGATGCGGGCCGGCAGGAGTGCGGCGTACTCGTCGCCGGCGAGCCGTGCAGCGGCGCCTCCGTGAAGAGCGGCGATGTCGGTGATGCGCCCGGCGACTTGGATGAGGAGGTCGTCTCCCTGGTCGTGGCCGTGGGTGTCGTTGACGCGTTTGAAGTCGTCGAGGTCGATCAGGGCGACGATGACGGGCTGCGCGGGGGTGGTTGTGGCGAGGGTCGCGTGTGCGGCCTGCAGGCCGGCGCGGTTGAGCATGCCGGTGAGCGGGTCGTGGAGCATCGACCAGGTGGCGTTGGCGAGTTGGGTGCGGAGGCTGTGAATCGTCGGCCAGGCGGTGAGCCTGCCCAAGGCGAGCGCCACCACCGTGGTGGCGATCATGATCAGTGGTAGGGACACTGGGTTCCTCCTTTGCAGGAGAACCCGGGACGCGATCGTTTCGAGGCGGCGCGTCCCGGGTCCTGATACGAAGACGGCCCGCCTACGGCGGGCCGGGTTACGGGTTCGTGCCGCTCGGGCTCACGGCATCGGTGATGACGACGACCTCGGCTCGGAGGCGTCATCGGGGCGGTTCAGTCAGCAGTGCTCGTGATGGCGTGCTTGCGAGTTGGTTGCCGCCGCTGGCGCGCGATGCGACGTCAAGCGACCGGGAGTTGGTGTCAGCGGCGCACCGGATGAGCGGCCTGGTCGGCGCGAAGTCTGGCGGGTAGGTCAGCTGGTATCTCGGCGTAGGGCGCGACGGCTATAAGCACCTCGGCCGGGTCGAGAAGCGTCTCGATCCGGCCGAGGTGGATGGTGTCGGGCTGGTGGTGGGGTTCGGTGACCGGGTCCCAGGTGAAGTCGACGACGGTCGCGAAGTACGTGCGGTGCGGGTTCCAGCCGACCTGGATGGTGTACCGCTCGAACCCGGGTTTGGGTGTGAGGGTGTACAGGCTCATCAGTGCCTTTCGTGGGTTTGCTGCCCATGCCCGGCGCAACCTGTGTCCGAAGCAGGTCCTGCTGCGGTGGGCCGCTGGTCTGGGTGGATGTGCCGGGCTGCGGGTTGCGTCGCCGTGGCTCACTCCCCCGTCGTGGCCGACACTGTCGGGCGCCGGCGGGGTCTGCTCCGCGGCAGTCGAGGAGGGTGCAGCGTGTGTTACTGCGCCCCTGCCCGAAGGGCAGATGGGGTGCCGGCGGCGGGGGTGCCGATGCTCATTCCGGGAGGTGGCGGGAGCGTTCCTCCGCCACTTCGATGATCTTGTCGCGTCGCGCGGCGGGCAGGTCGACGAGCAGGTCGACGTAGTGCTGCTCCTGGGCGGTAAGTGATTCGGCGAACGCCGCTTTGTAGGCCAGGCGCGCGGCCTCGTGTGCGGCCTCGATCGGGCCGCTATGGTCGTAGGCGGAGGTGACCTGGCGAAGTTGTGCGGCTGCCGTGAGCGGGTCTCGGGACAGCGTGGTGTCGTAGAGGCGGAAGTTCGCTGGAAGGTTGGCCGCGGTGATCGCGGTGATCAGGCACAGGTTGGCTTGGGCGTCGTAGGCGAATGCCTCGTCGCGGAAGGGCGTTTCTCCGCGGGCGCGCAGGGCGGCGCGGTTGGCGTTCCAGCGCAGTCGGGCTTCTTCGGCGGTGCGGGCGAGTGACAGCAGGATGCTGCGAATGGGATCCACCGTGTTACTCCTGTTCGGTAAGGGTGTTCGGGCTTGAAGGGCTGGGCTGGTTGCTGCTAGCCGCCTGCTCGAAGTCGGAGGGCGGCAGACCGACGTGCAGGGCCTGCAGGAGCAGGTCGGCGAGCTGGTAGTCGGGGTCGATCTGCAGGGCACGTTCGGCGGCCATGAGGGCTAGAACGCCGTCGCCGCAGCGCCATGCGGTGAGCGCGAGTACGGTCGCGGGCGCCGGCACGAGCGCCTCGTCGGCGCGGCGGGTGACCTCGGCCCAGAAGGTGACGTGCTGGTCGTGCGGTTGAGTGAGATCAACGGCGAGGTCCCGCACGGGCCGGTGTGTCAGCAGCACGGTCAGCCAGGCCACCTCGTCGTCGGTAAGACCCCTGCCGTCGTCGTTGTGTCGCAGCGCGCTTCGGACCGCATGCACGCCGGCCTCGTACACCGCAGCGCTGCCGCTGGTCTCCAAGGCCGTCATGCGGGCGGTCGCCTCGGTCGTGGCGTGTCGGATGCCGTCGCCGGTGCTGTCGACTGTGGTGAAGCGGCTGGCCACTGCCGCCCGATCCGGCCTCGCGACGAGCCCGGCGACGGTCGCGTGCACGGCCAAGAGCGAGGTCGTGGGTTCGACGGGGGTTCCCTGCGGTGGGCAGCAGCCGGGATCGCCGCAGGTGAGGCTGAAGATGCGGCTCTCGGTGACCCGCAGCAGTTCCCGCACGGTCAGGCCGGCGGCGGCGAACGCGTCGCCGACGCCACGCAGTGCCGGGTCGATGTGTCCCTGGGCGCCGTAGCCGACGATAACGAGGTCGGTGATCGGCTGCTGCCGCTGCACGACCGGGACGAGGTGAGCGGCGAGGTCGCGCAGGTGATGTGCGGGGGATCCGAGGGCTGGCAGGTCGCCTCGGGCGGCGAACACGATGCGCCGGTCTCGGCAGGCGATCACGACGATGCTGCCGTCGCTGGGATGAAAGCCGATGAGGTACGGCACCGCGGTCGCCAGGTCAGCTGAGGATCGGACCGTCAGTTTGTTGTCGGGGAACGACACGTTGATCTCCCGTCAGTGGGGGGGGTCGGTAGAGGGGTGGAAAGCCGGCGGGAAGGCGCAGTCGTCGCACATAGCGCCGATCCGGAAACAGGTGCCAAGCGAGGGCGGCCCGTGGGAGGCAGTCCGTTGGCGTCTGCTCAGGGACGTAGAGATTCGGCGGCAGACGAGTCAGTCGCTGTCGGGGTCCAGGTAGAAATCGATGCCCTGGCTCTCGACGCTGGCTGTCACCGTGACCAGGTAGTGGTCGGTTCTGGCCAGTGCCCGGGTCAAGTCCGCGTGGACGAGGGCTTCGGCCGCGGTGGTGGCGTCGGCGGGAGTGTCGTGTCCGCGTAGCCACATCTCGTACTCGTGCCGCCAATGAATTCGCCATCCGTCCTGATCGACGGTGGCGTTCTGAGGGATGCTCCAGCCGTACGCGGTCCACGGCCGTGCCTCGTCCGGGTTGATCGTGGTGGCGGCGCGCATCCTGTATCGCGCGGCGTCGCCGGCATCCTCGGCGGTGCCGTCGCCGACCGGCAGTGTGAGGTCGGCGATCACCGTGATGTGGTGTGCTTGAGGCAGGGGGTCGAGGCCGAGACCGACGAGGAACTGGTTGACCCGCTGAGCCGCGTGCTGGTGTACGCCGCCGAACTCGTCGTCGACCAGGGCGCGGATCGCACGAGCCCGGATGCTTCGCCGCAGGCCCGCGAGGGCCTGTACGGCGGCATCACGCGCCGCCGTCGCAGCGGCAAGCTCATCGCCGCCTGTTAACTGGACCGCGCCGTCCGCGGGTTGCGCATGTATGCCGACGGGGTCCGGCGTGGCCTCGTCAGGGCTGTCGGTGCACTGCCAGGTCGGCGTGGCCAGGGTGATGCCGGCCTCAGCCAGCGCCCGCAGATGGATGTCCATCGTCGTGCGAGCGATCTCGCGCGCGTCCGCCTGCCGGACCGCCGTGGCCCAGGTGTGGAGCATGACCTGCACGGTGGTGCGGTACCGCTGCCGCCCAGGTGCGTCGCCGCCGGGCGCGCGTGCAACGTCGATGACGTGTTGGGGGTAGACGGCAATCGCCGGCTGCAGCTGGCGCAGTTCGTCCGGTACACCCCAGCGCGCTTGCTCGCGGGCCTCGTCATGGTTGGTGTGCGACCGCGTGTACGACAGCTGCGCTTCGCCGGAAATGGTCCACCGTTGCGGCAGCGGATCCAGGCCCCATGTCGCGAGAGCGTCCTCGCATCCCGGCCGGCAAATCAGCCTGCTGTGGAATGCGGCGATGAGGACGGACCGGGCCTCGACGGCCAGCGCCGTCCGCTGCTCGATGGCAGCCGTCGTTTCGGCATGCAGAGCACGGGCCTGGTCCGCCGGGCTTCCGCCGGTCATCGCTGCACCGCCCGGCTGCCGGTAGTAACCGAGGGCATGCCCGTGGCCAACCTGGCGCGTGCAGCCACCTGAACAGGGGGCATGTCGTGAGCCGGATGCACGTCGGCGGGTTCGACGACCACCGCGATTGTGCTGCATAGGAGGTCGGGCGAGGTGGGGTGACGGAGGTCGGCTTGGACCTCGCCGTCTGTCAGGTGTCGGGTGGGACGACGCATGTTGTCCTCCGTAGGACAGCAAGAAGGCGGCCACCGGTTGGTGGCCGCCTGAGGGATGGATGAGCCGCACCCTGGTCCCGAATGGGCGAGGGCGTGGGGTTGGTGCGTGCCAGGTCCGAGGCTGGCGGCGGCGGCCGACCGTTGCTGGTGGGCGCGATGCCGTCGCGCGAGGCGTCAGATCAGAGGCAGGTGAAAGTAAGGAGAGCCCTCAAGCTAGCCGGTCCGGGAGCGCCGGCGGCGGGGCTGTCAGGATCGGCCTACTGGCCGAACCTGACAGCCCCGCAACCTGCGACCTCGTGTCGGGTCTGCTGACTCAGCAGGACTTGCCGGGACGGGACTGAGGCCAGACAAGCTGATCTCGTCAGCGGCTTGGCCAAGCCCTCATCGGCGTCGGCCTTGCCAGGTCCGATAGTCCTGAACCTGGTAAGGCTCCTAAGGACGGCGGAGGACCAGCACATCTTCGTGCGCAACCAGGTGCACGGGGATACCGTCGTCGCGGCTGCGGCGGACCGCCATCATTCCGAACATGCTGGCCCGGTGCACAACCTGCCCGTCGCGGACGGCGGCGAGCATCGCCGCCGTCCGCTCCACCGGGACCAGCCCCACCGATTGCGCGGCGGCGAGCAGCTCGCCGGGCAGGTCAATCAGGTCATCGCGTTGCCGACGTACCGGCCGGGAGGTGATCACCACGATTCCGCCGGGACGCAGCAGCTGGTAGCTGGCCGACAGGATGGAGGCGAACCCGCCGAGCAGGCGGGACCACCCCGCATAGGCGAGATTGCCACGCTCCCGGTCCCCATACAGGTGGTCCCGCTTGCGTACACCGGTCCTCGACGTCTGTACGAGTCCATGCGTCCCGCGCCCGTACGGCGGCGAGGTAAGCACGAGACTCACCCTGCCGACCGCCGACGCGGGCACTAGATCGAGCAAATTGGTGGCGTCCCCGGTGATCACCGTGGCCGTGCCGGCGGCGCCGTGCGACGCGGCGAGGGCGACGTTGGCCTCGGCGAGTGCCGTGTAGGAGGGCTCGATGTCGATCCCGATGCCCTGCCGGCCGACGTGCATGGCTTCCACCAACGTGGTGCCGCACCCGCACATCGGGTCAAACACCACGTCGCCCAGCGCCGTGTATTTGCCGATGGCGTGCGCGGCCAGGTGAGGCAACATTTTGGCCGGATGGCTGGAGGTTTCCCGGACGTAGCGGCCTCTTCGCTGGTCGCGGGCGGGTATCTGGCAGGTCAGCCACACCGAGGTGATAGGCAGGCTCTCAGCCATCGGCGTCCCCGCCCCCTATCGCGCTGCGGGTCAAAATCAGCACGTCGGTGTGGATCGCCAGCTGCGCCTGCTGACCACGCCGGGGTGGCCGGTCGGCCGCCACGATGTGCTGCAGGTACGCCAGCCCGGCCCGCTTCGCGGCGATGACGACGTCGACCGGCAGGGAGACGTCGCCGTGGGCCAGCAACACCGCCACGCAGCCGCCCGGCGCGAGATGGGCGCGGCAGCGGAGGAAGAACTCGGTCGGAGAGGCGTCGGCAAGCGGCCAGCCAGTGACGATCAGCGTCGCCGACTCGCGGCCCCAACCGACCGGAGGGCGGGCCGCCTGCAGATGACTACGTCGGTGTGCCGCAATGATCGCGCGCGCCAACTGCGGTCCTTCGACCAGGTCGATGATCAGGTCAGACGGATGGGTGAGGTTGTGGACCAACCGCACGCCCATCGCATTGGACATGGCCTCCCCCTCGTGCGGGGCGGGGACCGGCCAGACAGTGATCGGCACGGGTGGGTCGCCGGGCACCACGTCCCCCACGGGAACCGGCGCACGGTGATGATTTTTGTCGGTCATGGGCGTGGTGGCCCCCGGGCCGGCGGGCGTACTGACGATCCCCAGTGCGCTGCTGACAGGCCGATCGAACCCACCCCTGACCTGACAGCTTCGGTCAATCGGGCCGATCTGACAGCCACGTCAGCGTGCCGGCGGTGATGAAGACAAGGGCGAACCTGACACGACCGGTCACGACCTATCCGGGTCTGACAAACGCTCGTGCTGTCAGGCCGGGCTGTCCCAATCGGAGGTCTCGGATCCTTCGCACCGGGCGAAGCGGCCCCGTAAGGGAGACATCACCATGGCAACGACCACCCGCGTGAGAACGGCCAACACGGCGCTTACCACCGCCGAGAAGGCTTTCGATCTGCTGACCTGCGAACCCGCACCGCTGGTGTTCGACGCCCGGCCGGTGCCGGGCCTGCCAGACACCACGATGCCGCTGAACGAGCTACGCAAGCTGCTCATGTTCGGGCGCTACGACAGCGAATGCACCGACGAGTTGTGGCGGCAGCTGGCCCACCACGCCCGAGAATGGGGACCGGCCTGGGTCGTCGGCGCGATCGGCGTGGCGCTGCCCGCGCTGACGCACCTCGCGGCGAAGATCAGCCGCGGTTACGCGCGGCACGCCGACGACGTGGACTCCGAAGTCCTAGCCGGATTTTTGCAATCTATGCGCAGTGCGGATCTCGATCCGCCCCGGCTGTGGCTGCGGCTGTGCTGGGCGGCCTGGCGCGCCGGCGCCGCAGTCGTTAAAACCGACCACGGCGAGGAATTGCCGCTGGACCTGTCCACCGGGTCGCGGTCACCAAGGATGCCTTACGGGCATCCGGACCTGCTGCTCGGTCGGGCAGCCGCCGCCGGCCTGATCACCGCCGAAGCCGCTGAACTGATCAGCGCCACCCGATTTGGCAACGCGTTGATCGAGCAGCTGGCTGCCGAGAGCGGCGTGACCGCACCAGTCCTTCGAATGCGCCGCCGCCGCGCCGAACGCATCGTGGCCGACGCGGTCACGCGCGGCGACCTGTCCGGCCCGACCCCCTCGTCCGGCCGCTGCGAAGTCGCGATGGCGGCCTGACAACACCACCAGCTCGGCGGTTGCCCAGGGGTTCGGGCCGCCGCCGTCCTCACGAGCTGCCTGGGGAAGTGTGTTGACGGTTCGGTCGCCCAAAGGGGATGCGGTGGCGCGGGTGGGACAGGCACAGTGGCTGCGCGACGCGCTGTGAGATGAGGTTGCTGTGACGCGAAACGATCCCAACGTCGAGTTCCTGACGCGGGCGAGCCGGTTCTGCCGGGAGCAGGCCGACGACCTGCAGGGGCTCCTCGGGCCAATCCTGGCTTCCACCGCGCCGGCCAGCGCGCCGGCCACCCGGGACCATAAGGAGCTGCTGTCGTCGGTGCGCAGCGCCGACCGGCAGGAGTTGTGGAGCCGGGCCGCGTTTGCCTGTCTGCACATGGCGGTGCACGTGGCAGACCATGTGCGCGCTCTCGGCGTGCTGCTCGCTCAGCCGCAGGTCGGCGTGCCCGTGTATGCCCACGCCAGTCTGGCCCGTTCGGCGGTGGAGGCTGCAGCGCTGCTGATGCACGTGCTTGCCGAGGGGCAGCCGTTCGAGGTGCGGCTCTCCCGGGGTGTCGCATTGCTGATTGCGGACGCGGGCATGGCGGCGAAGTCAGCGGCGCGGGTGCCGGGCAACGCGTACATGGCCTCTCCCGAGGCTGCGGTCGCCAAGGAGAAGGAGCAGTTGCTGACGCTCATCAAGCGTGCCGGCATTGAGCTGGCGTCCAACGGAAGCGGTGCCCGTGTGAAGGGGGTGCGGGTTACTGCCGGCGGGCCGGAGACGCCCGTCGAGGTAAAAACGACGGACTTGGTGCAGCGGGCATTTGCGGATCTGCCGGAAATCTACGGGATGTTGTCCGGAGTGGTGCACGGCCTACCGTGGCGGCTGGGCGACAGCGCCCAAGTGCATGGGCGACAGGCGGTATGGCAGGCCCACCCAATGGAGGTCGGCGGGTCGGTGCTCGCGGCAGTTACCGCGGCCGGGCGAGCTGGTGGGTCCTTCGCCTGGTATCGAGGATTCGGCCCTGAGCCGGCCGTGGCCAGAATGCGGGCGCGAGCAAAGGCGTGCGACGAAGCGTTGCGGCTGTATGCGGAGAGGCGAGGCGTCCTGGCGGGGATGCGGCCGTCAATCGCCCGTTTCCTGACGCCGCAGTGACCAGTTGCCAGGGGAATTGGCGGTTGACCTCAGCGCGGGTGACCACCTCAGCCCGCGCGCCGGGGGCGGGCGAGAGCCGTGGACCGGAAGAATGGGGGCCGTGACCAAGCGTTCCGCCGAATCGGACAAAACGATCGAGCACCGTGTGCCCACGCCCGGCACCGTGCGGCAGCTCTACGGCACTGCGTTCGCGTGCGCGAAGCCTGGGTGCCGTGCCGGGCTGTACACAGTGAACGCATCCATCGGTCATCACGTTCTCAACAGCCACGTCGCCCATATCCACGCGCGCAGCGAAGGCGGCCCTCGCTGGGACCCAGCCATGAGCGAAGCTGACAACCGCGACGTCGGCAACCTCCTCCTGCTGTGCTTTCCCCACGCGTGGGAGATCGATCAGGTCCCAGACGAGTACCCCGCCGAGATGCTGCGATCCTGGAAGCGGGATCAATTGGCCGACGCTGAACGCGCGCACCATAGCTGGCAGATCAGCGACGAAGAGGCCCGCGAGGCGGTCACACCCTTCGACCTCGACGCGGTCATCGAGAAGCTCAGCGCAGTCCTGCCGTTCAACCCGCGGATGCGCAGCCGGATCGAGACGTGGCAACTGGCTATCCGGCGAGGCCATGCCATGCGGGTATCCCGGCTGACACCGCTCGTGCCGCCGGAGCGGCGGCCGGCGGTACTCGCGTGGATGGCGGCGCGCCAAGAACCGCTCGTTGAGGTCCCAGTAGGGCAGGTCCGCGTTCTAGTGGGCCGGCTTGGGGCCGGCAAGTCGGAACACGCACTCCGCTGGTGGGGGCAGGCTGTCCAGGCGGCGGCCAACGACCCGGACATCGAGATTCCGCTGTTTCTTCCCGCTCGGCACATCACTGCCAGCTTGGAATTGGCGATCGCCAATGAACTTGGCCGCGACCCCTCCGCCCGCTGCCACGTGGTCATCGATGACCTGGACAGTGTCCCGTTGCGGGAAGCCGCCCGTCTCCTCGCCGAGGCCCGCCAACTCGTCCACACGTGGCCTCAGGTCAGCGTGCTGGCGACCGCGCGGCCGGGGATCCCCGTGCCCGACGAGGAGAAGATCCTCGTCGAGCCTTGGCCGGCCCAGCGCGGCGCTGAGCTGGCGAAGTTGGCTCTCGATGACGACATCCCCTGGCACCTGTGGAACACCGAAACGGCTGCCCTGCTCACCAGTCCGCTGACCGCTCTTGGCCTGGCGGCCCGATTACACGCTGGCCGCGACGTCAAGGTATCCCGGGCTCAACTCCTGGCTGATCTCGCGACGATGGTCATCGACTCGCAAAGCGACGAGGTTGCTGATGGCACGTGGCAGGACCTGGCTCGGTTGGCCGTTCGGATCCTCGGACAGTCGCAGCCGGTTACCGGGGCCTCGTTCGGGTCGTTGCCCCTCGTCCGTCGCCTCACCGCAACCGGCCTCGTTGTCGGCGACCACACGGAGCTGACGTTCGCGTTGCCAGTGTTCGAGCAGTATTTCGGGTCCGAAGCCCTCCGGATGGGCCTGGCTGACCTGGAGACGATCGCGGCGGCCAGTTCGTTCCCCCGGTGGCGATACGCGCTCGCATTCGCCGTCTCCACCGCCATCGACCAGGATCAAGAACGCCTCATCGCCGGCCTTGCGACGGTCAATCCGGCGGCAGCGTTCTGGATCCTCGATGAGATCACCGACGCAAGTACGGACCGCACCCATGACGGTCCATCTGATGAGGCGATCGCGGCACTCATCAGCCGCCGCGACCCCACCGGCGAGCTCACCGCCGAGCCCGACCTTGCCTTGCGCGCCGGGCAGTGGCTGCGCGGCGCGGAACAAGCCCTGCTGATCGGACTCGGACCCCTGGCCGAATCATTGGCACGGCACCGCGACGGTCGCCTCGTACAGTGGGGCACCTGGTTGCAGAACGGCCATCTGACGCTCGCTCGCTCGCGCGACCAGCTGCCGCCGCCGGACCTCGTCAAACTTCCCGAAATGTTCCCCAGCCTCGCCCGATGGCACCGCGTTGAAGGGATGCGCTTTCCGACCTCTGACCTTGGTCGCTGGCTGCGCGCCCAGGCGGCGCTGCAAGAACAGCTCCAGAACGTGATCAGGAGACGGACCCTGCCCGTTCCCCGCACATCATGGCTGGCACGCGAACGGCTCTACCTACTCGCCAATTTCGTCTACAACTACAGCGCCGCGCGCCGGCGCCGCACCATCGGCCTTGCCGAACTGCGTGACACCGTCGCCGAGTGGATGGAGCGGGCGAACCGGTCGGTGCGGTCGACGTGGCAGGGGACAGGCCGCTCCGTCGACTCGGACGACATCCGTTGGCTCGCCGCTCAACTGGACATGGAGGACGGCGATACGCTCCTGCCGCCTTGGCCCGAAGGCGATCAGCCCGGGACAGGCAGGTGGCGCTGGCAGACGTACTCACCGGAGCTAACCTTGACCCTGGCGACGGACATCGTGCGACAAGCCCTGATCGGCTATCGGCAGCTCGTCGAAACCTCGTTCCCTGCCTTCGGGGACGCTTTGGGGCTCTACAGCATGCTGCCCCTCCAGGTCGAAGGACTCGTCCGGCGACCCGTCAACGACGCGAACGCGCACACGATCATTGTCAGCCTGAGCCCAGAAAGCGGTGCGCAACGATCGGACGTCCCGTCAGTCGACCTGCGGCTCGTACCCGACGACGGCCATGGGTTCTGGACGTTCATCCAGGAGCGCCGCAACGCCGCCCGGACGACGTTCGGCCAGAGTCCGCTCCAGGACGTAGACCTGCCACTGGGCAACATGTGTCCGGCAACCAGCCTGGCGTACCGGTGGCTCGTCCAGGATCTTGCCGCAGTTGGCTGGCTCAACGATCACCACGGTCTCCTCGATTGACGCCGGTCGAGCGACCAGAAGACGAGACGGCTCCCCACCTGAGCATCGGCAGCTCTTCCTGGTGCAGAATCACGGTATGAGCCTCACCTTGGTTGAACTTGATCGTCCAGTGGACGAGCGGTTCTGGTTCCCGTTCACGTACGAGGAAGCAGGCCTCGGGTTCAACAACCAATGGTGGTACCGCGGCCCCGTCTATCCCCATTCCAAGAGCATCTTTCTGCGATTCCTAGAGAACAACAACGAGGTCGCGCGGGTTCATCTGGACACCGAGGTCGGGATCGATCATTACGCCGAGGTTCCGCCACTTGGAGCCGCCGCACTCGAGATCCAGTTCATTGAGGTGCACGACGATCACCGCGGCCGCGGCATCGGCCGCGCTGTCATCGGCCTCCTGCACAACCGCTACCAAGACCGTCGGCTCGTGGCCTTCTCCGAGGGCGCCGACGGCTTCTGGTCAACTCTCGGTTGGCGTCGGCACCTTCACGCCGATCCCGAAGAGGCGTCGTACTTCCGACCACTCTTCATCCAGCCACAGGCGTAAGGCCTGCCGCCGCACGGACGAGGCTCCCGGAACCTACCAGCCTCGTCGGCTCGTAATGAGTCTGGCGGGGAGTTGCCGCTGCCCCTGCCGGGGCGCGATTATCGGCATGAGCGGACGTCGCCCGACTGACAGCCGCAGCACATGCTGACATCGTCGGGTCCGCTAAAGAAGCCTTCAAGCCCAAAGGGCCTGGTTTGAACGATGCCCGTGGGATCGGCGTCCCGAATGACGGCACGGCCGGCGCACGACTGGATAGCCGTCCGGCGAACTGGTTGCGAACCCAGGGAACTACGTGAGCTGCTGACCGATCTTGTCAGGTCATGACAGGCGTGAGACGAGTTCGATCGGCCTGACAGCGGAGTTCTGGACGGTGCATGTCAATCACGGCATGTCCGCCCGGTGGGGACCTCCCATCCGGTGAGGCCAACGGTCCGGCACGGCTGGCACGGCGTACTGACACCGCAACCCTTCGCCCAGAGCAAGGGAGGAGCGCCCCCACCGGCCCTGTCGAAGCCTCGCCTTGGTCCCCACCGCGGCGGCCCCGCAAAAGTCCTGTGGAGCGTCGCAATGCATACAACTCTGTCAGTGTTGGCCGACCTCGCCGCCGCCACACCCACGCCCACGCCGGCCCCGACACCCAAGACCATCAACGACGTCATCTCCTCGATCACCGCGTGGATCATGGGCATAATCGCGCTGGTAGCGACAATGTTCCTGGTCATCGGTGGCCTCCGCTACATGGCCGCTGGCGGTGACCCGGCCCAGGTCGAGCAGGCGAAGGGCAACTTCAAGTCCGCCTTGATCGGCTACGCCTTGGCGGTTCTCTCCCCCGTGATCCTGCAGGTGCTGCAGGGCATCATCGGCGGCTGAGGGCAGCGGTCATGGTCGACTGGATGATGAATGGCCTGGTGGAATGGCTCGCCGATCGGCTGCAAGACCTCCTCGGCGGACTCCTGGCCTATCTGACGTCGTCGATGTTCCTGTCGCCGGACGTCACTGTCTTGCCGCAGGTGCAGACCATCGCCGCGAAGAGCACACTGGTCGTCAACGCCTGCTACGTCCTCGCGCTGCTGACCGCCGGCGTCGTGACGATGACCAACAGTTCGGTCGAGGTCCGATACGGCGTCAAGGAACTCGTGCCACGCCTCGTTGTCGGGTTCATCCTGTCGAACTTCGCGGTCCCGCTGTGCGCCGTACTCATCGATGTGGCCAACGCGTTGACGGTGGCCATGGTCGGCACTGCGGCGCCGACCACGCAAGCGGTCACGATGGCCCGCACGCACGTGGCCGCCGCCCTCATCGACCCTGCCAACGCCCTCATCGCCCTGGTCATCGGATTGTTGATCGTCGGGCTGATGTTCACCCTCGTCACCGGTTGGGTCGTACGCGTCGCGGTGCTGGTCATCCTGGCCGGCCTCGCCCCGCTCGCGCTGGCCTGCTACTGCCTGCCCTGGACGCAACCCACCGCCGACCTGTGGTGGCGCAGCCTGCTGGGCTGCCTCGGCACCGCCGTGCTGCAGGCCATCGCGTTCTCCACCGGCATCCAACTGCTCACCGACCCGGACGCGAGCATCCCGGTCCTGATCGGCCTGCCAGGCTCGGACGTGTTGAACCTATTGCTGGTCGCAGTGGTCCTGTGGATGACGGTCAAGATCCCCGGGATGATGGGCCGCTACGCCACGGGCAAGGGGTCTCCGAACATCGGCGGGATCCTGCTGCGGGCAGTGGTCATCCAGAGCATCACCCGCCGTCTACCGCTCGGCGGGCTACGACGCAGCGCCTTGCGAGATGGGCGATGACGGTCGAGGACAGCGTCCCGCGCGCCGTCGTCCCGGCCAACGTCAACGAGCCTGACCGCATCGCGTTCGGGCTGACGTTCCGGCAACTGGGCATCGTCGGCGGTGCCGGCCTCGTCGGGCTCGGTGTCTACCGCACGTTCGGGCATCTACTACCGCAGGTGGCCTGGATCGTCGCCGGGGCGATCGTGTTCGCCGTAGCGGTCGTGGTGGCGCTCGGCCGCCGTGACGGCCTGCCGCTGGACCTGTGGCTGCGGCACGGGTTCGCGCTCAGCCGAAGGCCGCGCACCCTTACGCCGGGTAAGGCTCGGGCCAGCTCGGTCGCGGTCGTGGCCGGCCAGCCGAGCCTTCCGGCACCGCTGCAGTCTCCGGTCACGGCGGTCAGCCCGAACGGAGTCCTGACCAGTGAGGGCAGCCGCAGGGTCCTGATCGCCTGCGGCACGACGAACATCCACCTGCGCACCGGCGGTGAGCAGGGGGCACTGTTGGAGGGGTTTGGTCGGTTCCTCAACAGCCTGACCGGGCCGGCGCAGATCGTCGTGGCTGCGCAGCGCCACGACCTGACCGTCTACGCGCAGGCGACTGTCGACCATGCGCCGCGGCTGTCGCACCCGGCGTTGCAGGCCGCCGCCGACGACTACGCCGAGTTCCTGCTCGACCTCAACAGCCAGCGCGATCCGCTGCGCCGCCAGGTCCTCGCCGTGATTACCGGAGAGCTCGGGGCCGACGCCGCTGTGCGGGCGCTGTCCGGGCTCGGTGTCGAAGCCGCAGCTCTCGACGGACCGGCTGTCGCCTCCGCGCTGGCCGGCGCGGTCGATCCGTTCTCCCCGCCTGTGCCTGGCCCGCGTGCGGTACCCGGCACCCCGATCACACTGCGGAGCACATCATGAACCTGTTGAAAAGGCCCAAGACGAGTATCGCGGCCGGGGAGGGGATGCCCTCCCCCGCCGCGTTGTCGGTCACGCCGTGGCACGTGCAGGTCGGCGACGGTTATGCCGCCACCTACGCGGTGTGCGGGTATCCGGCCGAGGTCGGCCCAGCCTGGCTCGACCCGCTGCTGTCCTACCCCGCACGGGTCGACGTCTCGGTGCACCTGGACCCGGTGGCGCCGCAACTGGCCGCGCCGCTACTCAAGCGCCAGCGCGCCCGCCTCGAATCCTCGCGCCGCCTCGATGCCGATCAGGGACGGTTGGGTGATCCCATGGTCGAGGCGGCCGCAGCGGATGCCGCCGACCTGGCGGAACGCGTCGCCCGCGGCGCAGCGAAGCTTTTCGACACCGGCATCTACATCACCATCCACGCCCGTACCCTCGACGAACTGCGCACCGTCACCGCGGGTGTGAAGTCCGCCGCCGCCAGCGTGCTGCTGGACCTGCAACCGGCCACGTTCCGGCACCACCAGGGCTGGATCTCCACTCTGCCGGTCGGTGTGGACCCGCTACGCATGCGCCGCATCCTCGACACCACCGCCCTCGCGGCGGCGTTTCCTCTTGCCTCGGCGGACCTCGCCGCCCCGGCCCCCGGCACCGTCGCTGCGCCCGAGGGGCTGCTGTATGGGGTCAACACGACCAGCAACGGGGTCCTGATCTGGAACAGGTGGGCGCAGGACAACCACAACTCGGTCGTCCTGGCCCGCTCCGGCGCGGGTAAGTCGTACTTCGTCAAGTTGGAGGTCTTACGGAACCTCTATCAGGGCACCATTGTGTCCGTCATCGACCCCGAAGACGAGTACGCGCCCCTGGCCGAGCACGTCGGCGGCACCGTCGTGCAGCTCGGCCAGCCGGGCGTCAGAGTCAACCCCCTCGATCTGCCCGCCGACCACCGGCCCGACACCCTCACCCGACGCGGCCTGTACCTGCACACCTTGATCTCGGTCATGCTCGGGGCGGCCCCGCCGCCCGGCGAGCGCGCCGCGCTGGACCGGGCGATCACCGCCACCTACGCCCGCGCCGGGATCAACGGCGACCCGGGCACCTGGACCAAACCCGCGCCGCTGCTGCGGGACCTCGCCGACATGCTCGCCGCCGACGACGACCCCGCCGCCGGGCAGCTCGCCGCCCGACTCGCGCCCTGGACGGTCGGGAACTTCGCCACCCTGTTCGACGGGCCGACCACGACCGTCCCGCGAGGGCACCTGGTGGTGTGGTCGCTGCGGCACCTGCCCGACGAGCTGCGCACGGTGGGCACGCTGCTGGCGCTCGACTCGATCTGGTGTGGCATCGACACCCCCGCCACCGCCGCCCGCGGGCGGCGGCAGCTGGTCGTGGTGGACGAAGCCTGGCTCCTGATGCGCGACGGCGAAGGCAGCCGGTTTCTGTTCCGGATGGCCAAGGCAGCCCGGAAGCGGTCCGCCGGCCTGTGCGTGATCACCCAGGACGCGGCCGACGTGCTGTCGACCGACCTCGGCCTCGCCGTGGTGTCCAACGCCGCGACCCAGGTCCTGATGCGCCAGAGCACGCAGTCCATCGACGCGGTGGCCGAGGCGTTCGGCCTGACCGCTGGGGAGTCGCGGCTGCTGCTGTCGGCGCCACGTGGCGAGGGCCTCCTCGTCGCCGGTCGTAGCCGGATCCCGTTCCGCGCGGTGGGGTCGGCGGCCGAGCACAGGCTTGCCGTAACTGGGATCGGGGAGGCCGACTGATGACCACCCCGACCTGGCCCGCCGACCTCGGGCATTGGATCATTGCCCGCCCATGGCTCGGCTTCGTCGCCGCTGCCGCGATCGTCACAGCGGTGTTCGGCCGCGACCAGCTACTGGCTTGGCGGCACCAGCGGTTCGCGGCTGGCGGGCGGTGGCTGACCATCGCCGCACCGCCGGAGGTTACCGCCGAGGCCGCCGCCGCGTTCTGGACGACGCTGGTCGGCGTGCTGACGCCGTCGGTGTGGCGACGCAGGGTGTACGGGTACCCACACGTGGGGTGGGAGTACACGTGGACCGGCCGTGCCCTGACCATCCGGGTCTGGGTGCCGGGCACGGTGCCGCCCGGCGCGGTCGAGGCCGCCGTCCGGGCGGCCTGGCCCGCCGCGACCCTCACGACCGCGGATGCCGCCGCGCCGATTCCCGCCCAGGTGGGCGAGCAAATGGGCGGGGCGCACTGGCCGCAGCACACCGACGGGCTGCCGCTGCGCAGCGAGCACGACACCGACCCGCTTCGGGCGTTGCTTTCTGCCGGGGCCGAGGTCCGATACCGCGAACACGCGTGCGTGCAGATCCTCGCCCGCCCGGCACCCGCCCGCCGTGTCCGGGCGGCCCGCCGGGCGGCGGCCACCACCAGCAATCCTCCCCACGGGCGGCCCGACATGGCGGCCCAAGCTGTTTCGGGTGCGGCGCGGTGGGTCATCGAGCCTCTGCTGTGGCTCCTGGAGGTCTTCATGCCCGGCCCGTCCCGGCCGCGCGGCCCGGCACGCGCCACAGTGGCGAGGGCAGCCGAACGGGATCCGGTAGCCACCGCCGACGCCCGCACCATCGTGGACAAGGCCGTGCGGGTGCCGCACTTCGAGATCGCGGTCCGGTTCGCCGTGGCTGCGGACCCGGACAAGACACCGCCGGACAGGCAACGGGCCGACCAGGTCCGTGAACGTCTCGCTGGGCTCGGGCACACCATCGCCTCGGCCGCCGCGGCGTACACCGGCCCGAACCGGCTGCGCCGGATGAAGATGCCCCACCCGGTGGCCACGATCGCCGGACGACAACTGCGGCGCGGCTTCCTGGCCACGGTCCCGGAACTTTCGGCCCTGGCCGCGCTGCCGCAAGACCTCGCCGTTCCGGGCCTGGACCGGGCGAGGGCCAAGGCCGTTCCGGCGCCCGTGCAGGTCCCCTCCGGCGGGCGGAGCGTGAAGGTGCTGGGCCGCTCACAGATCGGCCACCACAGCATCGGCCTCACTGTCACCGACGCCCGGCAGCACGTGCACGTGGTCGGCAAGACCGGCGTCGGTAAGTCCACGTTGCTGCTGAACATGATCCTCAGCGATATCAAGTCCGGGCGCGGGACCGTGGTCATCGATCCGCGGGGTGACCTGATCACCGACATCCTCGACCGGTTGCCCGCCTCCTACGCCAAGAAGATCGTGATCATCGACCCGGACCAGGAGAACCCCGGCTGCTTCAACCCCCTTGATGACGGCGGGGATCCGCACCTGGCCGTGGACAACCTCGTCGGCATCTTCGCCAAGATCTTTCAAGGGCAGTGGGGGCCGCGCATGGATGACACCATGCGCGTCGCCTGCCTCACCCTGATGCGCCATGCGAAACCAACCCTGAGCCTGGTCCCGTCGTTGCTGCAGGACCGGGACTTCCGGGCCCGGTTCACCCACGGCCTGGACGACCCGGACGGCCTCGGCGGGTTCTGGCTCTGGTACGACGGCATCAACGAACAGTTCCGCGGCCAGGTCATCGCACCCGTCCTCGCCAGACTCCGGGCCTTCCTGCTGCGGGACTTCGTGAAATCGGTGATCGGTAACGCCCACTCGTCGTTCGACATGGGTCGGGTACTTGACGGCGGGGTGCTGCTCTGCCGGCTACCCAAAGGCATCCTCGGCGAGGAGACCAGTCGCATCCTCGGCTCGATGATCGTCGCCCGGGTCTGGCAGGCGGCCATCGCTCGCGCCAGCGTCCCCGAAGACCAGCGAAGAGACGCCAGCCTCTACGTGGATGAGTGCCACAACTTCCTCACGCTGCCCGGCAGCGTCGGGGACATGCTGGCCGAGGCGCGGGGCTTTCGGCTCGGGCTCGTCCTGGCGCACCAAGACCTAGCGCAACTGCCCAACGACATCGCCGCAGCGGTGTCGGCCAACGCGCGGACGAAGCTGTTCTTCAACGTCGATCCCGCTGACGCGCGGGACCTGTCCCGGCACACCAAGCCCGAGCTGGACGAACACGACCTCGCCCACCTCGATGTCTACACCGCTGCAGCCCGGCTGCTGGTCGGCAACCGGGAGCTACCCGCGTTCACCTTCGTGACCAACCCGCCGGTGCCGCCGGTGGGTGAAGCGACCGCGATCCGGCAGGAGTGCGCCGCCGCCCACAGTCGCACCAGCAGCGAGCCGCCGATGCAGCAGCTCGCCCGTACCGCGATGAAGCGGCGCCTGACCGACCGCGAACGCTGAGCGCTCGGGCTCGCATCGGGGCTCGGCTGGGTGCGGCACCGGGGACTCGTCTGGGGGGGTCCGCGACACGAGACCCCACACGAGTTCCGCACCCCTGGTCTGTCAGGTGCCTGACCTGCCCCAACCCGCGCGACGCCAGCACCGAGATAGAGATCAACTCATCCAGACTCCCTACGGGACTCTCTCTCCAGGGGTGTATCCACCTATGCCGCAATCGCGATCGGTCAGCCTCCTGTCCATCTACCCCCACATCACCAGCCGTGACCGTCGGCTTCTCCAGCTACTCGACGACCACCAAGTCCTCACCACCGATCAGATCCACCGCATGCTGTTCCTCGCCCGACGGACCTGTCAGATCCGCCTCGGTGAGCTGACCGCACTGGGCCTGCTCGACCGGTTCCGGTTCGCCCGCGCCGGGGGTGGTAGCCATCCGTGGCACTGGACGCTCGGCCACCAGGGGCACCGGTTCCAGGCCGCCGCTCACCGCCGGCCCGAACCCACCGTGCGCACCAGCCGCCAAAGCGTCGACCGGCTCTCGGCCAGCCCAAACCTGACCCACCTGCTCATAGCCAACGAGTTCTTCGTCCGGCTCACCGTGCACAGCCGACGGCACCCACAGGCGCAGCTGGACCGGTGGTGGTCCGAGACGATAACCACGAAGCAGTTCCGCACCATCACCGCCGACGGGCACGGCCTGTGGAGCCTCGCCGACGCCACGGTGGGGTTCTTCCTGGAGGCCGACACCGGCACCGAACCCCTCGGCCGGGTGGTGGCCAAACTCGACCGGTACGCGCAGCTGATTCGCCGCGGCGGCCCCCGCTACCCGGTGCTGTTCTGGCTGAGCAGCGAGCAACGCGAAGAGCACCTTCACCAACTCCTGCGCGGCCAGCGCGGCGACGTACCGGTCGCGACCGCCACCCACGACGCCGAACCGGCCGAAGCCGTCTGGCTCCCGGTGGGCGCCACCGGCCGAGTCCGGCTCACCGAGTTGCCGAGTGACCACGGGCAGCCCGTGGCGGACAACCCCAACTACGACGACGGCGTCTTCGCGCCCTGACAGACCCTGGCACGCCCACGGCGAATCCTGTCAGCGCAGCTCACAGGCATGGTCGAGGTTCCTGACAACGTCGGCGCTGTCAGGTCACGCAGCTACGGTGCAGCTT
Source organism: Micromonospora sp. NPDC051227 (assembly GCF_044455385.1). Taxonomy (NCBI): domain Bacteria; kingdom Bacillati; phylum Actinomycetota; class Actinomycetes; order Micromonosporales; family Micromonosporaceae; genus Micromonospora; species Micromonospora sp. NPDC051227. The sequence goes on along the minus strand of NZ_JBITET010000006.1, from coordinate 54,133 downwards.
CTTCTTTCTTTGCTCGCACCGCCGCCGCCTCTGGTCCCTCCTCGGATCTGCCCGCGCCAGCGGGATCATCCACAGCCCACCCTCGGTCGGCTCGTGATCCACGCCCCGCGCCTTTCACGGCAGCTCTCCCGGTCCAGACGCCGCGCTTCGGTGGCACCACCGCGCATCCCACCCCACGCCCACTGCTTCGCGAAGGGAGCACCCCGCCATGCCCACGCCCACCCCGCTCACCGCTTCGGTGATCACCGTCTGCTTCGGCCCCGGCGAGGACGCCGACTGGTTCGCCGCCTCAGAGAAGGTCAACGATCTCCTACACGCCAACGGCACCCCCGCCCGCCGCTACCACGTCCGCCACCGCCACCTCATCGGCTGGCTGACCCGCTTCCTCGGCTACTACCTCCTCGACGCCGCCCGCCGCTTCGGCACGGTCACCGTGGCCGCCGGAGGCCGCAAGGGTCGCCTCGACCTGACCGGCACCGCCGCCAAAGCCTCCCACCACGCCGCGCTGCGCTGGCGTGCCTGGAACACCCACATCGCCGCGACAACCCGTCCGGCCCGCCCCTTCGAGGACTACCTCGCCCAGCACCACGCCGACCCGACCAAGGTCAGCGTGGCCGAGGCCCGCCGCCGCTTCGAGCAACAGCCACGCGTCCTGGCGATGCTCGCCCTCTCCTTCGACCCGTACGAGCTGTCCGTCTACCAGGCCAGCGAAGCCACCTACGTCGGGCTGCACTGGCGCATCGCGCTGATCGGCGACGCACTGATCACCACCGAAGGCCGCCTGCTCACCCCGGCAAGCGACTCCGTCGCCGACCGGTTCCGCTTCCTCAACGAAGCCTGCGCCTACCTGCGTGGCCTGCGCTCCAGCGCACGACTGTGCGCCGTCGCCATCGCCTAACCGCCTGAAGTATCGAAGGCCGGTCGCAGCCCCGCTGCGACCGGCCTTCCCCATGCCCACAGCCCGACCGCCGGCAGAGGAGAACCCTCATGTTCCTAACCGATCCCGCGCTGCGGCGCATCGCCGCCGACACCAACGACGTCCTACCCGAGCACCTCTGGCGCCACGACACCGCCACCACCGAACCGATCGGCGACCTCGCCCGCATCCTCCACAAGACTGCCCGCGACTTCACCGACAGCACCACCAACCTCGACCAGGCCCTCACCCGGGTGGGTGTGCTGGCCGAGACGGCCCGGCAAGGGTTGACCGCCCGCGCCGACCTGCACATCGCCGCATACCACCAGACCCTCATCGACGGGCTCGTCGCCCGCGAACGGCACAACGTCCTCGGGGCCGCGCTCGTCGCCTGCTACCACGCATGGCGCAACCACCGGCCGATCGGCGACGGCGACGAGCGGTACCTGCTTCTGCGGCGCTGCGACCCGTCGCGCGGCGTGGCGACGCTACGGCGCAAGGACCCGCATACCTGGCTGGTGGTGCCCGACGCCGAGGCCGCTGGCGCGTTCGACATCCCCTACCCGGATCGCGTCGTCGGCGAGGTCACCGAGACCGAGCACCGCTGGACGCCCACCGCCTACATCGCTCGGCCGCCTCACCAAGCCCCGCTCGCCACGGTGTATCAGCTACCCGCGTGCGGTGACCTCGCCTCGGCCTGCCGGTCGCTGCTGCGCTGGTGGCACCTGCGCCACTCCGACGCCTGGCGCAACCGCACTCCGAACCAACTCGACCCCGCCGAACTCGCCCACCTCACCAGCTGAAGCGGGGGACCTGATACCGACTCCTGCCGCCGACAGAAACTCGTCGGACACGCCACCCACGTCAAGGTCGACACGTCCGACGCCAGGCTCCGCCCGCCCGGCAGCGTCAACCCGCTGTGGCTGTCCCACCCCGACGCCGGGATCTACCGCGACCCGACCGAGGACCGCCTCTACATCCTCCAGCCCGACGAGGCCGTCCCGGCGACTGACCGGCTGACGCGGCACCACCCACCGCCACGACCACCGGGCCGCACCCCTCGGCAGCGCACTACGTCACGCGCCTGCCGCACTGACCGCTGCCCGCGACCCGGCGCACCATCGCCCGGCACACCACCGTGCCAGGCGTCCCCACCACATCCCACGAAAGGAGACCCCGATGAAACACCTGTCCCTGACGCCTGCCACGCAGGCCGTCCTCGACGCCCTAAACGACCTCGGTCAGGGCGACGTCCACGAGTTGGCCGACAAGTCCGGCAAGGCCCGCTCGACCACCGACAAGGCGATCAAGACCCTGGCCGACGCCGGTGTCATCGTCCCGGTGGACCCCAACGCCGACCCGGCCGAGGGCATCCCCGCCCGGTGGACCCTCGCCACGCCGAGCGACGCCGATGCCCTCTTGCCCGCCGACGCGGCCGGCGAGACCGACATCGGCGACCCGAACGCCGACAACGCAGCCCACCAGCCGCACACGGAGATGGGCCACCAGCCCACCGATGCGGTCCACGACGCCGTCGCCGAGAACGACGGACCGGACGACGGCAGCGATGACGCCGCCGACACGCCGCACACCGAGACGGCCGGCCAATCGGGCAGCCAGCTCGACAGAGACGGCGCGACCGAGCCCGACGGCATAACCGTGGACGACGCCGACCGCGGCGAGGACGAGCAGGCGCTGACGGTCGCGGCCGTGCAGCCCGCTCGCCCTGGTGACCGCAAGGTCATGGCCATCAAGGGTGTCCTGGCAGACCACGGGGACATCGGCGCCACGCTGGACCTGATCGTGGGCGAGAGCGGTATCAGTCACCCGACCGCCTCGCGGCTGCTGACCGCGATGGAGCAGGCCGACGCCGCCCGCCGGCTGCCCGGCCTGCCGCAGCGGTGGATCGCCGGCCCGACCAAGGCCAGCGAGGTCGACCCGAACCCGGAGCCGCCCCGCTGCCCGCTGTGCTACCAGGTCATCCGCGGCCTGGCGACCGCGCCGAGCGCCACGGCGGCGTTGCTGCCCCTGATCCGGCCGGGCGGCACGCTGCACGTCGTCGCATCGGACGGCGAGACCCACATCATCGCCCTGCCCCAGAGAATGCCGCCGCGCGCGACAGGCATCACCGCGAGTGTGGGCCGCAGCGACGCGACCGCCAACGCCGACGGCAGCCAGCCGTTCGGCCGGGGCGAGTTGGAGAAGCTGACCCTCGACGTCCTGGCAGCGAGCCCGGGCCGGGCGATGAGCCCGCAGGACATCGCCACCGCCATCAGCGGGCAGCTCGGCCGCGCGGTCAGCTCCGGGGCGGTGCGCAACAACTGCACCAAGGCCGCCGCCGCCGGCCGGATCCTCCTGGTCTCCGATGCGCCGCTGACCTTCATCTACCCGGCCCAGGCCGACCCGAGCCCCACCGCGAGCACCAGCGTGGAGCAACCCCAGCAGGACGACAACGACGCCGAGCAGTCCTGACCCGCACCATCCCCAACTCATCGCGGGGGCCGAGCGGATGCGCTCGGCCCCCGCGCACATATCGAGGAGAACCCCATGCCGCACGAACTCGAGACGTTCGCCGACGGAACGACCGCTTTCGCCAGCGCCCGCCTGTCGGCCTGGCACCAGCTGGGCACCGTCACCCAGGACACGATGAAGGCCGAGGAGATCATGGCCGCCGCCCGACTCGGCGACTGGGGCGTACGGACCATCCGCACCGTCGGAATCGACATCGTCAACGGAGTCGAGGTGCAGATCCCCGCCGACGACAAGCGCATGACCGTCCGCCGCAACCCGGTCACCAGGGCAACCGAGTACCTGGGCATCGTCGGCACCGACTACACCGTGGTCCAGAACGAGCAGTGCGCCGAGATGCTCGACCGCCTCGTCGATCAGGTAGGCGGCGCCCACTTCGAGACCGCGGGCAGCCTCCGCCGCGGCAAGTCGGTGTTCGTCACGATGAAGCTGCCGACGGCGATGGAGATCGCCGGGGTGGACCGCTTGGACCTCTACCTAATTGGCACGACCTCGCACGACGGCACCGCCGCCCTGCGGGTGGACGCCAGCCCGATCCGGGTCGTCTGCGCCAACACCCAACGCGCCGCCTTCGCCCACTCTGCCGGGCACTACACGTTCCGGCACACCTCCAACGTCAACTCCCAGATCAGCCAGGCTCGCGAGGCGCTGGGCCTGATGTGGAAGTACATGGAGACCTTCGAGAAGGCCGCCGAGCGGATGCTCCAGACCGAGCTGACCATGCGCGAGTTCGAGAAGATCGTCGGCCAGGTGTGGCCGGTCAAGAACAACGCGTCCGAGCAGACCCACAACAACGCCAAGCAGCGCCTCGGCACCCTCAAGTACCTGATCCGCGAGGCCGACACCCAGAAGGCCATCTCCGGCACCCGGTGGGCCGGCTACCAGGCCATCACCGAGTACCTCGACCACTACCAGCCCGCTAAGAACGAGTTCGCCCGCGCCAACCGGGTGCTCACCGGCAACGTCGGCGAACTGAAAGTGGCCGCCTTCGACCTACTGAAGGTCTGACCGCACCTCGACCCCTCGGGGCGGCGGTCCACCGACCGCTTCCCCGACCCGCACAGAACGGACACGCCCATGGCAGCACCGAGCACCCGGCGGCGCGGATCAGACGAGACAGCACGCCGATGATTCGCCACATCCGTCACCCACGCGAACTTCGACAGTCGGTGTGCGGCCTGCCCGCTGCCGACGTTCAGCGGTGGGAGACCGAAGACCCGCCGAGAGTCGAGTCCACCTGCGAAGACTGCTACACCCTGCTCCCCGAAGCCGCCCGACCCGACGACGCCAACCACCCAGCCGGAGACGCGACCCTCATCGACACGCTGCGGCGCATCATCGCCAACCGGCAGCACGCCAAGATCGACGGCGTCCTCGTCGACCTGTGGTCGGCCAGCGTCACCGTCCTCATCTGGGACCAACTCCGCGACGACAAGCGGCAACAGCTGCTGACCCTGCCGTCACACGAGCTGATCCTGCGCTGCATCGCGATCTACACCAGCGTCACCGCGATGAAGGACCACCAGTGACCGGCTCCGCCTACCTCAGTGGTTCCACTTCGGGCCGTGGGTGTTCTCGATCGACACCGCGCAGGCGCTGATCGCGGCGTCGCGCCGCGACACCCGACCCCTTGGACGTGCCGGCGTGGGCCGTCGCATACGGCCTTGCCCATCTCGACAACCCCAACCCGTGGGCAACCAACCTCATCGGCCCGACCAACACCGCACTCAACCGGACCTACGCCATGACCACCGACCTGGCCGAGCCCCTGATCGTGGCGCAGATCAGCGTCAACGAACAGCCGCCCGCCACGCTACTCATCGACGGGACCCACCGCCTCTACCGCGCCTGGCGCGAACACATACCGCGGCTGCCGGCCTACGTGCTCACCGTCGAGGAAATCCGGCAGGTCCATGACGACCTGCTCCTCGGACCAGGCAGAACCTTCGCCATCCCGCCGTCGAACCCAGGACGGCCTGACACAACCCGATCCCACCGCGTACGCCTCGGAAGCCGCCCCAACGCTGGCGGTGACCGAGGCGTACGCGCATTCACCCCTTGCGGAGGAACCCGTGACGCACACGCCACCGTGGCGCAGGGTCTGCGACTGCCGCTGCATCATCCACTACCGCCTGCCGCGCACCACCTACAACGAGCCCGGCTGCGCCTGCACCATCACCTGCGCCACCCAACCCCTCACACTGCTGGCCCATCAGCAGGGCCGCGCATTCTTCCTCGACCAGGACGGCGACCTCTGGCACATCCCCGCCATGGCCAACGGCACCTGGGACTGGGACAACGCCACCAAGATCGACACCCGCGCCGACGTCTACGACGCCGGCCTCGTCATCGAGCACCTGCTACGCCAGGCCGCCAACGTCCTCGACACGTCCACCGACTGACCCGACCACTCAAGGTGGGCCGCCCATGCGGGCGGCCCACGACCCTTTTCGTGCTTCACGACCAGAGGAGACATCTATGCACCGCACCTACCGCAACGCCCGCGAGCTCGCCTGCGACTGCCGCTGCCCGATCCACCACGGCCAACCGCGCTCGACCTACAACAATCCCGACTGCCACTGCCTGGCCACCTGCGCCAGCCAACCCATGACCCTGCTCGCCCCACAGATCAACGGCGCCGTGTTTCTCGATGCCGCCGGCGCCCTCTGGTACGTAACCAGCTTGGAGCCCGGCCACTGGGACTGGCGCCACGCCACCCCGGTCGACGTGGGCCACCCGCTGTTCCCGGCCAGCACCCTGATCACCGGTCTCCTGCGCGAGACCCACGCCGCACTGCTCCCCCTTCTCTACCGCCTCTAGAACGCACGTCGCGGCGTCCAGCCGCGCACCGCACGCAGACCGACCCCTTCTCGCTATCCCAAGAGGTCACCACCATGACAAAGATCATCGTCGGCGTCGGTACCGTCGTCGTCATCGCCTGTCTCGGCCTGCCCCTCCTCCTGCTGTCCTCCGTCACCGGCGGCGGCCCCGGCCGATGCGCCATCGCCGCCCCACCCGGCCTACGCCCCTCCGGGCAGCCGCCCGGCGCCAGCCGTTGGGACACCGAGCAACTCGACATCGCCGCCACGATCATCGACGTCGGAGTCACCAAAGCCGTACCCCGCTGGGGCTGGATCGTCGCCGTCGCCACCGCCATGCAGGAATCCGGCCTGCGCAACCTGCCCCACCTCGGCGACCGCAACGATCACGACTCCATCGGCGTCTTCCAGCAACGCCCCAGCCAAAGCTGGGGCACTATCGCACAACTGTCCAAGCCCGCCTACCAGGCCGGCACGTTCTTCGACAAGCTCCAGACCGTGCCCGGCTGGCAGACGATGCCACTCACCCAGGCGGCGCAGGCCGTGCAGGTGTCCGCGTTCCCCGACGCCTACGCCACGTGGACCGACGACGCCCTGCAACTCGTGGAGCAGTTGACCAGCACCCTCGCCGACTGCGCCACCGATGCCCTCGACACGCTCCCCACCGGGTTCGCGTTACCCGCCAACACCCCACCCGCCGTAAAGACCGCCATCACCTGGGCCGTCGACCAACTCGGGACGCCGTACCACTTCGGCGGCACCTGCACCGACCCGCACTCTGGCAACCCCGACAAACAATGCGACTGCTCCTCGCTGATGCAAGCGGCGTACCTGGCCGCCGGGATGTCCATCCCGCGCGTCACGGCGGACCAGGTCAACGCCGGAAAGCCGGTGGCCAACCCGGCGCTCCTAGTACCCGGCGACCTCGTCTTCATCCCCGGCAGCCAAGGCACCATGGCCAACCCACGCCACGTCGGCATGTACATCGGCGAAGGACTCATCATTCAAGCCCCGAGAACCGGCGACATCGTCAAGATCACCTCTTCGAGCAGCTGGATCGACGAGATCGCGGCTATTCGCCGTATCGAGGCTCGCTGACCGCCGGTCGGCCGAATCACCGCTCTCGGGTGTCATGGGCTTCTCAATCGCTATTGCGGACTTGCTAGGTTTGCGAGAGGTAAACGACACGGCGTCTCCGGATCGCGGCCAGGCGAGGCTCCACAAAGGCCGACTGCCCCGCCAACGTCGTGTGCGGCAGGTCACCGAGCATGGGTTGCTTCGCCATCACCCCCGGCGGATGCGACGCAGTAGGCGCTTTAGCCGTCCGAGCGGCCGGCGTACTGACTCCACACGGCCCTCAACAACCGGCGGAAGCGTGTCGTTTACGGCGTCGTCCAGGGCGAGTCGATCCCTGCGCCGACCAGCCGCAATCCTGCCCTCACTCCATGCGTCAGCCCAGAGGACGCGGTTGCGATTGATCCAGTAGTGGGATGAACACGGCAGGTTCCAGTTGCCCACTGATGGGTCAAGTGAGATGGACTCGCCGTCGAACGTTAGCTTCCACTGAGCCGGGTGAAGAGGCGTAACGACTTTGTGGCCGCATCCGCAGCAGCAGGCGTGTACCGAAGTGCCGTACTCGACGCTGATGTAAATCGTCCCGTCAGCTAGTTCAGACGGGACGTAGTCGACGAACTCGTGCCTGACGATGTCATGGCGCGTCACCGGTTGTCCTCGTTGGTGATGTGATTGCCGTCGATGGTGTAGGTGCTGAAAAAGTCCTCTTCAAGATCTGCATAGAAGCCCACGAGCTTCTTCCACCTGATGACGGCCATGGCGGCGTTGAGCATGTTGAGGTCGGCGATCTGGATGTTGCGGTTGTAGTCATTGTCATCATCGTCCGAGCACGGGATGCGTCGCTGGTCGGCCGGATGTTCCGGGGTGCTGGTGGTGACTCGCACGATGCCGCCCAGCGTGCCGCCTACGGACTGGTAGACGCCTAGACCAACGTCGATGAAAGGGCAACCGTAATCTCTGAGCTGGCTGAGGATGTTCCGCTTGGTGGCACCGCCCTCCATGGTCAGGAACACGAAGTCCATGTCCTGCAACTCGGCGACAGTCTCAGAAGTGATGTGGTACTCGTGGGGCGTGATGCCGGAGCGCATTCGAGCGTACCGCTCGTGGTGGTAGGCGACCTTGCTGGGCTTGCTGCGCAATTCCTCGATCGACGCAGCACCGGGTGCGCGGAAGGCGTTGTGCTGCAGGAAGGTATCGCCGTCGAAGAGGTGGATCTCGCCGATCGGAGTCTTAGCTAGCAGGTCAAGCACGTAGGCGCCGGTGCCTCCCAAGCCAACGATGGCAACCTTGCCGACTTGCAGGGTCGCGGAAATGGCGCTGATGCCGGCCCGACTCGAGGCTGTGTCCTCATAGCAGAAGACCGATTGGTCTACGGCGGCGTCGATGACGGGGAAGGTGCTGGCCGTGGCGTGCGGTTCGATGGCCTGGGCGTGCCCGGCGAGCATTCGGATGTAGCTGGTCATCTTGTGGTGATAGTCGGTGTACCCCGCGGCGGGCTTGCTAGAGAATAGGTGCTGCGCGGTGATGCCGGGCGCGAGGGTGAACCTCTGGCTGTTGTTGATGACCTTGCGTAGGGGTTGCCCATGCTGGTCACACGGCGTCGCGCCGTCGAAGTAGACGACGTGGTCCTCCGGCCTGACCGTCACGTCGCCGGCTAGATTGAGCACGGAGATCAGCTTGCCGTAGGCGACCGTTCGGTCCGGCGTCACGTACGGGACGTGGGAGATGACGAGGTGGCCGTTGTCGACGGCCACCTCGTACCCCTCGTTACGCAGGCGGACCAGGTCGACGCTACGAGCGAGTCGTCGAAGTGACATTGAAGACGGTGCCGTTCTTGACCTTGACCATGCCGCCCTCGACCAGCGTGCCGTCGTGGCGTGCGTTGTCCGACTTGCGGTACGTGATGGTGAAGGTCTTGTCCGGGTCGTCGCTCTGCGCGCCGAACGCCAGCTTGACGATCTGCGCGAAGGTCACCTCGTGGGTGGCGACGGTGAACGGCTGCGCGTTCACAACGATCGCGTAGTTCTTGTCCTTCTCGCGAGGCACCGGGACGGCCTGCTGTTCGGTGGTCATACAGGGGCTCCTTGCGTCGTGGCGGACCCGGCCGCCGGTTTCATCAGGATCATTTAAACAGATGAGGCGAGGGTCCGCCACCCTCGGTGCGGTCTGCCCGGCCATCCGGCGAGCCGGTTAGCCCGCTAGGCGGTGCGCCTGGGATGCTGATGTCGTGCTGATCGATCTCTCCGGCCGACACCCCCTCCTGCGATCGGAGATCTCGGCGAGCTCGGTCGAGAGCGAGCAACTAGTCCTCGACGCCCGACGATTACGATTCGCCGGCCCGCAGGAGCTAGCTGCGATAGTCACGCTCGCGTCCAGTGCCTCCACCGATGGCCGTGAAGTCGTCCTACGGATGCCCGATGATGGGGACGTCGCGTCGTACCTACAGCGGATGAACGTAGTAGATCTACTCGCGCCCATCGCGACGATCGAGGGCACTCTTGCCTCACAACGCCGCGTGGACTGCTCTAGGAATCTGCTGGAGGTGACGGCGCTGTCTCCTACGAACGCCGACAGCCTCGCCGAGGGCCTCGGACGCATGGGCGAGTCGCAGCTCAGCAACCGAACCGCCATGGCCGCATTCCACGGCATCGCGGAACTCATCGACAACGCCGTGACCCACGGGCTGGCAGGGTCTAGCGGCGCCTTCGTGGCGGCGCAGGCGTACAGCGGCCTAACCAGCAAGCGACCGGGTCTCGAGTTTGCTGTCTGTGACACCGGCATCGGCATACTGCCGCACCTTCGGCAAAACACCGCCAACGCCAACATCGCTGATGACGAGACCGCGCTCCGTCGCGCCTTGGTCGCCGGAGTGACCGGGACCCAGCAGGTGCGGGGCTACGGCCTGAGCGACCTTCTCGACGCCGCCAGGCGAGGTGGGGTCGGCAGACTCGTGCTTCGTAGCGGCAGCGCGATTGCCAGCGTCGTCGTTCGTCAAAGGCGGATCATCACCTGCCGAAGTGTGGCCACTCCGGTCAAGGGTGCCTGGGCATGGCTGCGCGTTCGGGTTCCGTAACGGTGCGCAACGTGTTTCAATGACGCAGGTGAAACCGGATCCCGCGCTGCCGACCACCTACGCCGTTCGCCGGCACGGCACCTTCCTCGCAACCAGGGCGCTTGCAAAGACTGCACTGCGCGAACTTGAAGACACCCTCGGTGCCGCCACAGCTGACGGCACAGTCGCCATCGACTTCACCTCTGTTGTAGCGATGAGCATCAGCTTCGCCGACGAGTTCCTCGGTCGGTACTACGGGATGTTGAGCACGTCACTCGACGCACCACCCGTGGTCGTCCTGCTGACCGGCCTCAACGACGACAACTTCGAGTCTATGACCGTCTGCTTGCAGCGACGCGAACTGGTAGCCGCCATGGCGAACGCCGAGGGCGTCAGCCTGGTCGGCGCCCCGGCCGTGCTAAACGAGACCTACCATGCCGCCGGCGACCTGGGCAGGTTCACTGCGGTTCATCTGGCGGACCGGCTAGGGATATCAGCACCCAACGCCAACAACCGCCTGAAGCGGCTGGTCGCAGCCCGAGCACTCATCCGTTATCGAGGCGTTGCCGAACGCGGCGGCAAAGAGTTCAGTTACGAAATACCGCCCCCACCTGCAGCGATGGCAAGCGCTGCGTGACATCCAAACGTTCCGTGCGATTCCCAGGGCACCCGCCGGGCAACGACATCGGCGGGGACTCGATAGGGTCGGCTGCGCAGAGCGCGAAGCAACCGCTGGGCTAATCGAGCTGTAGGGGGTTGGTGGATGCAGGGAAGCGCTGAGATCTATGAGGAACTGATTAGGCAGGTCGAGGAGCGCGCCGCCCCGGTGGCGACCCAGATTCGCGAGGAAGTTGCCCGGGGACGTTTGGTACAGGGATCGAAGCTGCCCGAGGGTGAACGACAGGAACGGCAGTTCCGGCTAACAGAGGCAAGACTTGGTCGGATCGGGAAAGATGAGATGGCAGTACTTCCCTACACCGGCGACGAACGTCTAGCCCTGCTCTGCCAGACGCTTCTAACGCTGGCGCAGACGATGACAGAATCCAGGCGGGCAGTGCTCGAACTGGCGACGAACTACGAATTAACCCATACGCAGATACGGTTCACCGAGCCGGACGAGGCAGAAGCCCTAGAGTTCGACCTCGCCATCGAACTAGCGAAGGCTGAGCAAGCTTCCGGGCAAGTCAGCAACCTTCTTCAGCCGATTCAGCAAGAGGTCGGCAGATGGCCCTGACGCGAAGCGAGCTCATCGATGCGGTGGAGAGGGCAATCGGCGCACTCGCGCCGGTTTACCACGGTGCTGCCGCGGAGTCTGACCTCTACGAGGCCGCGCTTCTAACGATCGCGGTTCAAGCCTCCGAAGCCGCCGGCGGTACTTGCCTCATCACCAACGACGGGCGCAATAGATCATCGCTGCTTACCTTTCGTCGATCACCAGGAAACCTATGGCTGGGCGACTTCACACACATCGTGGTGAACTTTCCCGACACCCCGCGACGCCTTGAGATCCATCTGGGCATCTACGTCGTCGGCGGCTCCAAGGTTCCCCATGAGTGTGACGTCGCCGTCATCGACCAGGAGGAAGCTGAACGCAGCCGCCAAGGTCTCGTACATCCGCGGCGCCCCAAGCTGGTCGCATCCATCGAGGCGAAGAATTACGCCGCCTCCCCCGGCATAGGAGTCGGACGTGCCTTCATTGGCCTGTCCGCAGAACTGGGACAGGCCAAATGCGCACTTGCGTTTCCTGCCCGCCGCTCATCGAGCGTCGCTGCGCTCCTTGCTGCACGGCCCAGCGAATGCTTCGACGAACTCGTCCCCAACGGGCCAGCCGCCCAGCGCCTGCGCTCTCACCTTGACCAGAGAATCAGGAACTGGATCGCTCGTGGCTAAAGCAGCCACTATCCGCATGAGTCTGCGGCCCGCCACTTCTGGCTGTCCGGCGCACCTTGCACGTAATGGCACAGCGGACGATCGGCACGAGCGCCAGCAGGCGTAGCGAACGTGCGCGGCGGCCTGGCGGGGACAGTCAGTTCTCGTCCAGGCTGTCACGCAACTGGGCGGCGAGCGCGATTGTGTCCTCCTGTGGTTCGGTGTCGAGGTCGGCGAGGGCTTTGGTCAGGGCGCGTAGCAGGGTACGGATGCCGTCGGCGTCGCCGAGGGCGTGTCGGGCGTGCATCGCCTTGGTGTAGAGGGCTTCGTTGTAGTGGTCGAGCCCAATGGCCTTGGCGAGTAGGTCGGATGCGGCCTGCGGATTGCTGTCGAGCAGGTCGTCGGCCAGGAGTAGGTGGGCTTCGGTGCCCCACCGGCGGACCGTCTCTCGGTGTGGCTGTAGCCACTCGTAGTCCTGGCCGTCCGCGAGGGGTGCGGTGTAGAGGTCGCAGGCGGCGGTGAGAAGTTCGCGGCGGCGCGGTTCGGCGGCGATGGTGGCGTTACGCATCAGGTCGCGCAGGGCCCATACGTCGACTTCCACGGTCGCGGGGTCGAGCAGGTACCGTCCGGCGGACTTGATGACGTAGGCGTTCTTCGTCTCAGCGGTGCCGGCGCGACCGAGGACGTGCCGCAGGTTCGAGGCGTTGGTGTGGACGCGTTGGTCGGCTTGGCTGATGCGGGCGTCGGGTTCGAGGTATTCGCCGATGTCGCGAGTGCCGGCTCCGTCAGGGTGGACGGCGAGGTAGACCGCCAGTTCCAGGGCTTTGGCTCGGAGCGGCCGACCTTCTGCGGTGATGCCTTCTATGCGCGGGGCGCCCAGCACGCGCAACCGCGCCCGTCCCGGCCGCGTATCGGGGGTGTGGTTGACGACGGTCGGGGTAGCCGGGTCCGTGGCGGTGGGCGTGATGTCGGTGCGGCTGCCGTGCAGGGGCACGATCGTGACCGGGACGGCTGGTGAGGAGATCGCGGGCGGTTCGCCGGTCTGCGCCTCGCGGAGCGTGGTCAGGATCTGGAGGGCGGCGGCCGGTTCGAGTACCGGCAGCCGCGGTGGCACCGGCTCGGCGGACTGCCCGGAGATGAGCGTGGTGTATCCATCCGGGCTGATCTCGACGGTTGCGCCGTGGGCCCATTCACCGAGTAGCAGCGCGGGCACGTGCAGACCTTCGCCCAAGGCGAGGGCGACCTTGGTGCGCAGGTGGGCACTGGCGGGTGGGGTCTCGGTGATGAGCATGACGGGCGGTAGGGCTTCCTCGTCGGGCACTGTCCGCCGCAGCTCGTCCAGGTCGGTCAGGGCGTGGTCGTCGAGGATGCGGCTGCGGTGCAGCAGTCGGGACTCGATGACGGTGAGCGCGTCGTTGATGCTGTCGGTTACGTGCAGGCGCGGCCATGGGCTGAGGGTCACCGCGTCCGGGCCGAGCAGCGTGGTCAGGGTGGTGGCGTCGATGACGACCTCGCTGCGGGCGTCGGGGTGGTGCGGGTCGCCGGAGGCCAGCACGGCGACGAGGGCGGCGCGGGCGGCAGCGTGTGCGCCGTCTCCGACGATCCCGGTTCCGCCGGCCGTCAATAGCCCGAGGTCGGGTACGAGAGTGAGTGGAGGGCCACCGTCGCTGCTCGCTTCCGACGGCTCGGGGTTGCGGGCGGCCACAGCGCGGCGGACCTGGACCACGGTCGGGGGCAGTTCGGTGGGCGGATCATCGTCAGGCTTGGCGGTGTATCGACGGCGGCGTTGGAGCCAGAGCATCGCGGCGGCGGCGCTGATCGCGGCGGCGAGCGACCAGGGCAGCCAACCGGAATCCGACAGGTCAACGCCCTGGTCGTCTGTGGCCGCCCTAGGACTGTTTGTGGCGGGTGGCGACGTGGCGGGGTTGGGGATCTCCGACGACGGTGCTGGCGACGAAGCGAGCCCGCTTGGGGCTGCGGACCGCGTGGTGATGGGCGTGGCGGCCGATTGCTGGGGCGCAGGTGGCGGCACCGTGGGATCGGGCGGGTCCGGTGCGACGCTCGGCGAGGCGGGTGGTGTCGCAGGCTGGCCCGACCGGGGGTTGGGGGGCCTTGCTGGTGTGGCGGCTTGTGGTCGGCGGGCGTCGGCAGGAAGGCGAAGCTCCCAGCCGGGGTAGATGAGGTCGCAGTCACGCAGGACACCGCCGACAGGAAAGTGGCGGTGCTTGTTCAGGCGGCAGACCTCCGGCCACCGACCCGCGTCGCCGAGCCACTCCTTCGCGACCTTGGACAAGGTGTCGTGTCGCTCGACGGTGTAGAGGTAGCGCTGATCGGCGACGTGGATGATGGCGGGCCCACGGGCTGCGGCTTGCCGAGGAACATCGGCGTGCTCGGTCGCAGTGGTAGGCGTAGACGGCCGATCGGTCTGCACCGCCGCGTCGAGGGCGCCGGCGGGGGTGACGGCGAGCGCGGCGGTGCCTGCCAGACCGAACACGAGCCTGTGCAACGGCGCCGGCAGCCGGAGTATGGGGATGCGCCACCGGGTCACTGCCGCGAGGATCTCGGCGAGCAGGAGCAGCGTGAATATGCCCCACAGCAACCACATCGCCCAGAGGGCCGCGCCGATGAGGAAGTCGGGGGTGAACCGCCCGCTGGAGCGCGCGAACCAGTCGGGGATCTGCGACCAGGCCGGCAGCCGGCGGAGCGGGTTCCCACCCGCGGCCCACAGCAGCACCGGAACGGCGACTAAGAAGAGTCCCGCGCCGATGACGCCGCGAACAGCCCCGCCGAGGGACGGTCGCGCACGCGGTCGCGAATCCGCTGGGATGCGGACGGTGGCGCGTGCACCGTACTCGGCGAGTTTGTCGTCTCTGCCTCGGTGCGTCTGCGGCACCTGTCCCCCTGCCGTTGATCCCCGATCTTCTTCAAATACACGAGGGTGAGTGCCTTCGACTATCCCATCGGGAGAGATTCTCACCATCCGCGTACAACGAGTCACGTTCTGCGGATCACGGTTGACAGTCGGATGCCTTCAGGGACGAGACTGCCCCTCATGCCAAGCGGGGGCACTGTCTTGTCGATCGACTTAAGTTCGTCGGCCATCGCCGCCACTGTCAGCCGGCAAGGCCTCAAGATCCCCATCCTCATCGACGGTCGCCTCGTCATGCCACCTGGCGTCGTTATCGGGCCCGCAGGGGAAATCTACGTCGGTCTCGACCCAATGGCCGCGACGTCTTTGCCGGTAGACCACCGGTTCGTCGATAACCCGACGGACCTCCTCGGCCGGCCCATCAACACCGCCGATACGACGCAACCCGACCCGGTGGATCTACTCGCCACCGTGCTGCGGCACGTCACCCATCACGCTGCCGTCCAGGTCAACGGGCCGATCACCGCGCTCACCGTGACCGTTCCGCCGAGTTGGGGACCACGCCGCTGCGGACACGTCAGCGAGGCAGCAACCCGCGCCGGCTTTCCACCTCCCGCCCTGGTCACCGCACCCGCCGCTCTCGCCGCCTACGCCACAATCCTCGGCGTCACCGTGCCAGCAGGCTCCTGCGTGCTGATATGCCAGGCAGACTGCGAACCGGCGACCCTCACCGTCTTGCAAACCGCCGCCGACGGCTACCGCGAACTGGCGACACAGCAGATCAGCCTTGCCCATGACCTCGACCACCTCATCGCCCACCACGTCGTCCGGACGGCCACCACAGACTCCGACCCGCTCCAAGCGATCATCACTGCGCCCAAAATCGACCAGGCAGACGTCGGACGTGCCCTCCTGGAATCTGTCCGCACCGCCAGGCAGCTACTCACGACCCAAGACCAAGCCCCGATCCTGCTGCCCGCGCCCCGCCAACCCGCCGTCATCACCCGTCACGACGTCACGGCCGCCGCACAGCCCCTCCTCGACCAGATCCCCGACGCAGTCGACGGACTCCTCGACTCGGCCGACGTCGACAAAACGCACCTCGCTGACGTCGTCCTCAGACCAGCCCCCGGCGTACCCGCGCTGGCCGAAGCGCTCGCCGCGGCCACCGGCAAAACCCCCACACTCATCGACCACCCCCACGCCCTCGCCGATGGGGCCCTTTCGCTCACCACGCAGCAATCAAGCTCGGCAGGCGCCGCGCGGCTACCCCGCGTGCGCCTACGTATCAGCGACCTCACCGGTGCCCTGCTCCTCGGTGCCTGTTCCCTGGTCCTGCTCCTGCAAGCCATCCTCAGCGCCTACATCACCACCTTCAGCACCTGGGTCGTCGGCGTCCGCACCTCCTTACCGCAACTCGGCACCGCCGGCGCACTCGTGATGCTCACCGCATTCGCCGTTGCGCACCTCGCGCCCACCACCTTGCTCGCCGGGACACCCACCGCATCAACACCCGAACCCACCACAGGCAGCCTCATTCGGCGCGGATACCTCACCACCGCCGTCGGCGGCGCCATCACCGCAGCGCTCTACGGCCTTGCCACCGGCACCGCCGTCGAATACGACTACACCCCATATCTCAAATGGACCCTCGGGGCAGCCCTACCGTTGGCCGCTTGCGCCGCCCTCATCGCCGCGACCGCACCCCGCATCCCCGCCAACGCGCTACCCACGTGGCTCGCCATGACCCGCCCCGCCGTCACCCACGCGATCACCGCCACCGCCGGCATCTACCTCATGCGCGCCGCAATCACCCTCACCACACCCATCTCCACGAACGCCGTCGCCCCCATCGTTGGCAGCATCGGCGCAGCCCTCGTCGGCATTGCCACCGCCCTCACCATCAGCCGCCGCCGTACGATCCGCGCCATCACCGCACCCGGTCTCGCCATCGGCTACGCCCTCGTCTTCACCGTTGACACCACCGGCGCCCTCATCGTGGGCTACCTCGCCGCCCTCACCTGGTGGGGCATCCGACTCACCGCACACACCCTGCGGCTCGCATTCCCCCAGCCAGGAACGGCACTGCGTCGCCTCGCCGACCGGACGGGCGGCTGAAGAACCGCGAAGCCCCTCGGGCTGCTACCACCGCACCTACAACGCCGATGACAACGACGCCGGGCGCATCGACCATCCGCGCCGCATCTACGTCGGCCAGCAGCAGATCCTCGCCCAACTCGACCCATTACTCGCCCCTGCTCTCCTACCTAACCGCATCAAGGCAACTGAGCCAGCAGTCACCAACGTCAACACGCGACTAGAGAACGCCTGACACGCCCGCCGAGGAGGAGGCAGGCCGAAATGCCACACCTACATATAGCGATACGTATAGCAGCAGACGAGTGCCGGTTGAGCGAAGGCTCAGCCGGCACTCGCATTTTCGGAAGGAGTTCCAAAATCGCCGAAGCCATCAACAGGCCTGGCCATCCAACTCGGCCACCGCGATGACCCACTGAGCCCCGAGACCGAACAACTTCGAGTGACCCAAGCGCCACGAGACTTCAAGCCGGCCAGCCCCCCCCAACGCACAGGCCGGCAATCCGGCCAGCACGCCGATCTCAGGACCTCCAACTCAGCCGCGCTGGCAGACACGCGAACGCCATTGTGGAGAAACTCCACCGAGCTAATGCGGCCACCGAACCTCACCGAAGGGCACAAACATGGGAACGTCCCAGAACTTCCGGATCCGCATTGATGTCGAGCAGGCCAAGCGGACGCGCGCTACAACCTGCTCAACAAACTCCTACGCACCTCAGCCTCGTATGAGATCCCGCAATGCCAAACCCTCACTGACCGGAAAGTCAGTGGGCTCCCACCGATCGCCGGCGTCAAGCTTCGAGATTCAAAGCAAGCATTTCCGCCAAGACGAGCCGCAATGCCCACAACATCTTGCGGTAACAACAATCAACGAGAGGCTTGACACTATACGACCAAACCGGGTGGATAAGAAGCCACAGTCGATAAGTCTCACGACCGCCTATGGCAGTGATAGCGCCAAGGACCCCCGATACCAATCATGCTGGAATCCTGAAAGGACATCCGATCCGTGCCCGCCCCACCCCCGCACCGCAGCCGGTTCCCCACCGCCCGGTGGCCGGCAGCCTGCCGGCCGCGTCACGCCGCGCCGACTGCCCGGCTCCACCAACATGTTGGGTCGCCGATGAACGTCTCAGCCGCCCCGGAATGGCGGCCAGACCCTCTCCTGAGCATCGACGACGTCGCCGCCTGGCTGGGCAAGCCCAAGAACACCCTCTACGCCTGGCACAGCCGAGGCAAGGGACCCCGCGCCATCCGCGTCGGCAACACCCTGCGGTACCGGCGCAGCGAAGTCGAACGCTGGCTCGACGACCACACCGATGCGGAGCGCTGACCCCATGGCCCGACCTGAACTACCCATCGGCACCTGGGGCAAGATCCGCACCCAGAAGCTGGGGCCCAATCGGTTTCGCGCCCGAGCGCGGTTTCGCGACTACGACGGCAAGACCCGCGACATCGAGGCCACCGGCACCACCGGCCCGGCCGCGGAACGGGCGCTGAAGGTCAAGCTACGTGACCGCACCACCCCCAACGACGACGAGATCACCCGGGAGACCCGCGTCAGCAGACTCGCCGACCTGTGGATCGAAGAGATCACCACCGAGGAGCGGATCGCAACACAGACCATCCAGCGATACGAGACCAGCACTCGCAACGCGATCCTGCCCGCCCTGGGCAACCTCCGAATCAGAGAAGCCAGCGTCGGGCGCCTGGATCGGTTCCTGCGCGACATCGCCAAAGACCGTCCCTCGGCAGCCAAGGGCGCGAAAGTTGTCCTGAGCCAGATGTTCGCCCTGGCCGTTCGCCACGGCGCGATCCCCACCAACCCCGTACGCGACACCGGCCGGCTCCGTAAACCCCGCCGCACGGTCGTCGCCCTCACCGACGAAAATCTCCAGGCCGTCCGCACGGCGATCCGTGACTGGCAGCGACCGATCCCCGGTAAGCCCGGACCGCGGCACAGCGGCGACCTGGCGGACGTCGTCGACCTGATGCTCGCCACCGGCGCCCGCATCGGCGAGATCCTTGCCCTGCGATGGGAGGACCTCGACCTCGCCGCCGAACGCCCCACCCTGACGATCTGCGGCACGCTCGTCTTCGTCAAAGGCCAGGGCTTCTTCCGCCAACCCTGGACCAAGAGCGACGCCGGCTGGCGAATGGTCGTGCTGCCCCGGTTCGCCGTCGGCATGATCATGGCCCGCAAGCTCGTCGCCGCCGACAACCCCCAAGACGCGATCTTCGCCTCCCGACGCGGCACCTGGCTCTCGCCCAACAACGTCCGCCGCCAGTGGCGTGAGGCTCGCGCCGACACCGACCTCGCCTGGGTCACCCCCCATACCTTCCGCAAGACCGTCGCCACCCTTATCAAGGAAGAGACCGACACGAAAAGCGCCGCAGCACAGCTGGGACACTCCAGCGAGGAGGTCACCGCCACGTACTACATCGCCAAGCCCGCCCAAGCCCCGGACGTCTCGGACATCCTCGAGCGACTCGGCGACGACCGCGGGCGACGTCGCACACCCGCATTGCCCAACGATGCGCAGGGATGACGAACCTGGTCGCCGACCCCGGTAAATGGGGGGTTTTCGGGGGGCGGTTCAAAACCTCATAGACAAACTTAAAGCCCTGACCAGCGTCTCCGCTGGTCAGGGCTTTTTCTCTGTCGGGACGGCCGGATTCGAACCGACGACCCCTTGACCCCCAGTCAAGTGCGCTACCAAGCTGCGCCACGTCCCGCCCCCGCATGGTTTCCCCTGCGGCAGCCGGTACAGCTTAGCGCAGCAGCTCCGAGTCGTCCGCACAGGCCCCACCGGCGTCCTGACTGACCGAACCACCACACAACCCCTACAGCGTCCTAGGAGGGTGGGGTTGGAGAGGCAAATGCCGGATGGGCAGAGGCGCCCATCCGGCATTTGGCAGAACTGGACCGCGTCAGCCGTGCGCCTTGCCTCGGCCGCCGGGGCCGAGCTTCTTGCGCGGGCGGACCGAGATCTCGATCGGGCTGCCCTCGTACCCGAATTCCTCGCGGAGCTTGCGCTCGACGAAGCGCTGGTAACCGGCGTCCAGCGGACCGGTGGTGAAGAGCACGAACCGTGGCGGCGCCACACCGGCCTGCGTCGCGAACAGGATCCGCGGCGCCCGCCCACCACGTACCGGGTGGGGGGTGGCCTGCACCAGCGCGGTCAGCCACTGGTTGAGGTGCGCGGTCGGCACACGGGTTTCCCAGCTGGCCAGCGCCTTGTTCAGGGCCGGGGCCAGCTTGTCCACGGCACGGCCGGTCATCGCCGACAGGTTCAGCCGGATCGCCCAGGGGATGCGGCGCAGCTCCCGGTCGATCTCCTTGTCCAGGTAGTACCGACGGTCGGCGTCGACGAGGTCCCACTTGTTGAACGCGATGACCAGCGCCCGGCCCGACTCGGTCACCATCGACAGGATCCGCTGGTCCTGCTCGCTGATCGGCTCGCTGGAGTCCAGCAGCACCACGGCCACCTCGGCGGCCTCGATCGCGCCGGCGGTACGCAGGCTGGCGTAGTACTCGGTGCCGCTGGCCTTGCCGACCCGCTTGCGCAGCCCGGCCGTGTCGACCAGTTGCCAGGTCTGACCGCCGATCTCGACCAGGCTGTCCACCGGGTCCACAGTGGTGCCCGCCACCGAGTCGACGACCGCCCGCTCCTCGCCGGAGAACCGGTTGAGCAGGCTCGACTTGCCGACGTTCGGCCGGCCGACCAGCGCCACCCGGCGCGGTCCGCGCGGACGGTTCTCCACGATCGCCGGTGCCTCCGGCAGCGCGGCGAGGATGGCGTCCAGCAGGTCGCCGGAGCCGCGCCCGTGCAGCGCGGACACCGGGAACGGCTCACCGAGGCCGAGTGACCACAGCGAGGTGGCCTCCATCTCGATGGAGTTGTTGTCGGCCTTGTTGGCCACCAGGATCACCGGCTTGGCGCTGCGCCGCAGCATCTTCACCGCGGCCTCGTCCACGTCGGTGGAGCCCACCATCGCGTCGACCACGAAGAGCACCACGTCGGCGGTGACGACCGCCGTCTCGGCCTGCGCCGCGATGGCCGCAGCCCGGTCCTTCGCGTCCGGTTCCCAGCCGCCGGTGTCCACCACTGTGAACGCCCGGCCGTTCCACTGCGCGTCGTACGGGACCCGGTCGCGGGTCACGCCAGGGACGTCCTCGACGACCGCCTGCCGGCGGCCGATGATCCGGTTGACCAGCGTCGACTTGCCCACGTTGGGGCGGCCGACCACAGCCACCACCGGCTGCGGGCCGGTCGGTTCCTCGACGGCGACGTCGGGCTCACGCAGCTCGACCCACCCCGCACCCTCGCTCATGCCACGCCTCGCTCGGTGAGTAGGTCGCGCATCCGCGCCACGACCTCGTCGATACCCAGCTCGGTGGTGTCCAGCACCACCGCGTCGGGCGCCTGGGCCAGCGGGTTGACCTTGCGGGTCGAGTCGAGACGGTCCCGCCGGGCCAGGTCGGCGGCCGTGGCCGCCACGTCGGCGGCGTCCTCGGCGCTGCGCCGGGCGGCACGGGCCGCCTCGGAAGCGGTCAGGAAGACCTTCAGGTCGGCGTCCGGCGCCACGACCGAGCCGATGTCGCGACCCTCGACCACCATCCGACGAGCGTTGGCGATCATCTCGCGCTGCCGGGCGACCAGCAGCTCGCGGACCGCGGGAATCGCGGCGACGGCGGAGACCGCCCCGGTCACCTCCGGGCCTCGGATCTCGGCGTCCACGCCGACCCCGTCGATTGTCACGGCGTACCCCTGCGGGTGGGTGCCGACGCGCAGGTTGACCTCGCCGGCGACCTTGACCACCGACGCGGCGTCGGTGAGGTCCACGCCGGAGCGCAGCACGGCCCACGTGATCGCCCGGTACATTGCCCCGGTGTCCAGGTAGCGCGCACCGATGCTCGCGGCGAGCCGCCGCGACACGGTGGACTTACCCGAACCGGACGGCCCGTCCACAGCGACCACACATCGCCTGGTCCGTACGTTTTCCTCCACCGTGTCCTCCTCAGCCCGTACCTCACGGATCGCCCGGTGATCTGGCGCCGCAAGCGGTTGTCAATCGTCATCAATCATGCCCGGGTGCGTTGACGAACTCGCGCGCGACGCCGCCGGAGGCGACCCACGCCACCACCCGGGCGGCCGCGTCGCGGCCATCGGTGGAGCCTACCGGCTGCCGTACCCCGAACTCGGGGGTCAGTCACCCACCGCGTTGAACAGGGCGGCGACCTCGGCGTTGGTCAACCGCCGGATCCGCCCGGTGCGCAGGTCACCGAGCCGGATGGGCCCGATCGAGGTACGCACCAGCCGGGTGACCGGATGGCCGACCTCATCCATCAGCCGCCGGACGATGTGCTTGCGGCCCTCGTGCAGGCTCAGCTCCACCTGGGCGGATTTGCCGAGAGTGTCCACCACCTTGAACGAGTCGACTTTGACCGGCCCGTCCTCCAGCTCGACGCCGGCCAGCAGCCGCTTGCTCAGGTTGCGCGGGATCGGCCCGACCACCTCGGCGAGGTAGGTCTTCAGCACCTGGTACGACGGGTGCATGAGCTTGTGCGCGAGGGTGCCGTCGTTGGTGAGCAGCAGCAGGCCCTCGCTGTCCGCGTCGAGCCGCCCGACGTGGTAGACCCGCTGCTCCAGCCGGGCGCCGATGAAGTCGGCCAGCTCGTTGCGTCCCTTTTCGTCCGCCATGGTGGTAACCACCCCACG
The DNA here is from genome assembly GCF_044455385.1 of Micromonospora sp. NPDC051227. Classification (NCBI taxonomy): domain Bacteria; kingdom Bacillati; phylum Actinomycetota; class Actinomycetes; order Micromonosporales; family Micromonosporaceae; genus Micromonospora; species Micromonospora sp. NPDC051227. The sequence continues at coordinate 31,185 of NZ_JBITET010000006.1, read as the reverse complement.
CGGCTTGTTCATCGCCACGTAGACCAGGCGAATGTCGACCTGGAGGCGCTCCCCGTCCACGTGGATCACGGAGGTGGCCGGGTCGACCTTGTCGCCGAGCTTGGCGACCCGCCCGTCCACGGTGACCCGGCGGCGGAAGATCAGGTCTTCGCAGGCACGCCGGGAACCCACGCCGGCGGCGGCGAGCACCTTCTGCAGGCGCTCAGCCCCCTCGTAGACGGGCGCGTCGGGTTTCGGGGAACGGTTATCGGGTCGCATCAGCAAGCTCTTCTACGTCGTCGGGCAGGAAGGGTGCGAGGGGCGGCAGCTCGTCGACGGTGTTCAGCCCGAGCTTCTCCAGGAACAACGTGGTGGTCCGGTAGAGGAACGCCCCGCTGTCCGTTTCGGTGCCGCACTCCTCGATGAGGCCGCGGGTGACCAGCGTACGGATGACCCCGTCGCAGTTCACACCCCGGATGGCTGAGATTCGTGAACGGGTCACCGGCTGCTTGTAGGCGACCACGGCGAGCGTCTCCAGCGCCGCCTGGGTCAGCCGTACGGACTGCCCGTCCAACACGAACCGCTCAACGTACGTAGCGTATTCCGGGCGGGTGTACAGCCGCCACCCGCCGGCCGCCCGGCGCAGCTCGAACCCGTGCCCGGCCGCGGTGTAACCGGCGGCGATCTCGTCGAGCATCGGCCCGACCCGTTCGGCGGGCTGCTCCAGCACCTGGGCCAGTACCAGCTCGCTGACCGGCTCGTCGACGACCAGCAGGATCGCCTCCAACGCGCCGCGCAACTCGGCGTCGGACAGCTCGGGCGCGGGCTCCGGCGCGACCGTCGCCCGCCGCCGCCCCGCCAGCTGCCGCCGGGGTACGTCCCCAGCCCCACCCGACTCCCCCGCCGTGCCGTCCGTCACCCCGCCGAGGTCCGGCCCGGCCGGGCCCACGTCGTTCGGGGGCGCCTCAACGGGATCTGGCTCACCCGGGCCTGCCTCGTCCGAGGCCACCTCAACAGGGCCTGGCCCACCCGAGCCCACGTCGACCGGGCTCGGCCCATCCGGGTCAACGTGCGCAGATCCCGACGCGACCACGTCCGGCTCGGCGGAATCGGCGGCAGCGTCGATTTCCGGTCGGCGCGCCGCCGCTTCGGGCAGCGCCTCGGCCAACGCGGCCCGATCGGTGGTCGGCTCGGCCAGCTCTCCGGTGTCCGGTGGCGCGGCTGAGTCGTCCGGCGGCGTGGGGGTGTCGGCGGCGGGCGGGCGGGGGCGGTCCCACGGGGGAACCCAGGCGGCGGCTTGGTCGGCCAGCGAGTCCCCACGTTGCTCGTCACTCATCCCGCGCACCCTCCGTCGTTCCGGCCCCGTCCGGTCCGCCGGTCTCCCCCGTCAGCACAAGGTCAGCCCCAGCCGGCTCAGGCTCTGCCCCTGCCAGCTCAGGCCCAGCCCCCGCAGGTTCTGCCCCCGCCGGCTCAGGCCCGGCCCCCGCCGGATCAAGCTCAGCCCTCACCGGCTCAAGCTCAGCCCCCGCCAGTTCAGGACCAGCCCTCACCGGCTCAGGCCCCGGCGACTGCGGGTCGGCCGGGGTGCCGGCGTACTCGTCGACGTGCAGCTCGGTGTCGCCGTCGGTCGGGCCGGTCCAGCGCACTGTCAGCTCCTCCAGGGCCTGCTCCTGCACGAACGACACCAGGCCCTCCCGGTACAGCTCCAGCAGCGCGAGGAACCGGGCCACCACCTCCAGGGTGGCCTCGCAGTCGGCGCAGAGCAGCGAGAACGTGGCGGTGCCGGCCCGGCGCAGCCGGGCGGCGAGGATCGCCGCGTGCTCCCGGACACTGACCCGGACCATGTGCACGTGGGCGATGGAGACCTCCGGCACCGGCTTCGGGGTCATCGCCTTCACGGCCAGCTTCAGCAGCCGCTGGGGGCCGATGCCGAGCACCAGGTCGGGCAGCGCCTCGGCGTAGCGGGGCTCCAGGCTGACGGCACGCGGATAGCGTCGGCCGCCGACGGCCTCCAGCTCCGCGATGTGCGCCGCCGCCTCCTTGTACGCCTTGTACTGCAACAGCCGGGCGAAGAGCAGGTCCCGGGCCTCCAGCAGGGCGAGGTCGGCCTCGTCCTCCACCTCGGCGGCGGGCAGCAGCCGGGCCGCCTTCAAATCGAGCAGGGTCGCGGCGATCAGCAGGAACTCGCTGGCCTCGTCCAGGTCCCAGTTGTCGCCCATCGCCCTGATGTAGGCGATGAACTCGTCGGTGACCGTGTGCAGGGCCACCTCGGTGACGTCGAGTTTGTGCTTGCCGATCAGTTGCAGCAGCAGGTCGAACGGGCCGGTGAAGTTGGCCAGCCGCACCGTGAACCCGGCGGGCTGCACACCGTCGACCACTGCCGCGTCGGCGGTCTCGGGTGGGTCGAGGGGTGGCGCGGTCACCGGACGACCGTAGTCCACGAGGCGGGCACCGGGCGTTCCGGCTACCGCTCCGACTGGGCGGCGATCACCTCGCGGGCCAGCTGACGGTAGTTACGTGCCCCGGAGGAGGCCGGGTCCATCGTCGTGATGGGGGCACCGGCCACGGTGGACTCGGGGAACTTCACCGTCTTGGTGATGACCGTCTGGTAGACCTTGTCGCCGAACGCCTCCACCACCCGCTGGAGGACCTGGCGGCAGTGCGTGGTGCGGCTGTCGTACATGGTGGCGAGGATGCCTTCGAGTTCCAGGTCGAAGTTGAGTCGCTCGCGCACCTTGTCGATGGTGTCCAGCAGCAGTGCCACACCGCGCAGGCTGAAGAACTCGCACTCCAGCGGGATGAGCACGCCGTGTGCGACGGTCAGCGCGTTGATCGCCAGCAGGCCGAGTGACGGCTGGCAGTCGATCAGGATGTAGTCGTACTCCTTGCGGACCGTGCGCAGGACCCGGGCCAGGGCCATCTCCCGGGCGACCTCGTTGACGAGCTGGATCTCGGCGGCGGAGAGGTCGATGTTGGCCGGCAGCAGGTGCAGGCCCGCAACGTCGGTCTTGATGAGGACGTCCTCGGCGAGCACGTCGTCCTGCATGAGCAGGTTGTAGACGGACAGGTCGAGGTTGTGCGGGTTGACGCCCAGCCCCACCGAGAGCGCGCCCTGCGGGTCGAAGTCGACGAGCAGCACCTTGCGGCCGTACTCGGCGAGCGCCGCGCCCAGGTTGATGGTGGTGGTGGTCTTGCCGACGCCACCCTTCTGGTTGGCCATCGCGATGATGCGCGCGGGGCCGTGCCGGTCGGTGGGCATCGGCTCGGGAATGGGCTTACGCATCGTGTAGGCAGCCGGGTCCGCAGGACCCAGGTCCGCGCCGAGCGTCGCCTGCTGCTCGCGGAGCTCCGACGTCCAGGTCTCGGCACGGTCACCGTTGCCAGCCATGTGCTCGTTGCCCCCTCCCGACGACCCACCCGGCGCCGGAGCCCTCCGACGTCCTTCGCGGCGCCGCTGCGCACCCCGGTCGTGTCGCTCCAGGAGGTCCGCGCCGATGCCGACTGTACGCCACCGACCAGCAGGGGGTTCGGCACCGGCCCGGCGTGTCGGCGTCGACAGCGACCGGTTCAGCCCTGGGCGCGCGGGTGCGCGGTGGCGTACACCTCGCGCAACCGCTCCACGGTGACCAACGTGTACACCTGGGTGGTGGTCACCGACGCGTGGCCGAGCAACTCCTGGACCACCCGGACGTCGGCGCCGCCGTCGAGCAGGTGGGTGGCATACGAGTGGCGCAGGGTGTGCGGGGAGACCGCGGCCGGCCCGTCGACGGGCAGGCCGGCCCGGTCGGCGGCGCGGCGCAGGATGCCCCAGGCGCCCTGGCGCGACAGCGCGCCGCCGCGGGCGTTGAGGAAGACCGCCGGGGTGCCCCGGCCGGCGGCGACCAGCCCGGGGCGCGCCCGGACCAGGTAGGCGCGGACCGCGTCGACGGCGTACCCGCCGATGGGCACCAGCCGCACCCGGCCGCCCTTGCCGCGCAGCAGCACAGTGCCGTCGGCGGTGTCGAGGTCGTCCACGGCGGCGCCGACCGCCTCGGAGATGCGCGCGCCGGTGCCGTACAGGAACTCCAGCAGCGCCCGGTCGCGCAGCGCGAGGGGCGCGTCGTCGCCGGTCGCGGTGATCGGGCCGGCGGTTTCCAGCAGCCGGATCACGTCGTCGACCGGTAGCGCCCGGGGCAGCCGCCGCGGCGGTGTCGGCGGGCGGACGTCGCGGCTCGGATCGGCGCCGGCCAGCCCCTCGCGCAGCGCGAAGCGGTGCAGGCCGCGTACCGCGCTGGCCGCGCGGGCGGCGGAGGAGACCGCCAGCGGCGGGTGGACGTCGTCGCCGGCGCGCAGCCGCGCCAGGTGCGACTCGACGAGGCCGGCGCCGACCGACGCGAGGTCGGTGACGCCGGCATCGGCCAGGGTGGCGAGATAGCGGTCCAGATCCCGACGGTACGAGGCGAGCGTGTTCGCGGAGAGGCCCCGTTCGACGGTCAGGTGGTCGAGGTAACCGCGAACGGCACGGCGCAGCGCCGGCGTGGGTGGTGTGCCCACGCCGGCGGAGTCCGTGCCGCCGGTCAGCCCGCCACCGTTCAGGCCAGCGCGTCGGCCAGCGGGAGCACGTCCATGCCGTGCGCCTCGGCGACCGGGCCGTAGGTGACCTGCCCGGCGTGGGTGTTGAGGCCCAGCGCCAGCGCCGGGTCGTTGCGCAGCGCCTCGCGCCAGCCCTGGTTGGCCAGCTCCAAGGCGTACGGCAGGGTGACGTTGGTCAGGGCGTACGTGCTGGTGTTCGGCACCGCGCCGGGCATGTTCGCCACGCAGTAGAAGATCGACTCGTGCACCTTGTAGACCGGGTCGGCGTGCGTGGTGGGGCGCGAGTCCTCGAAGCAGCCGCCCTGGTCGATGGCGATGTCGACAAGCACGCTGCCCGGCTTCATCCGGGAGACCAGCTCGTTGGAGATCAGCGTCGGGGCCTTCGCGCCGGGCACCAGCACCGCGCCGATGACCAGGTCGGCGTCGAGCACGGCGCGCTCGACCTCATACGCGTTGGAGGCCACGGTCTGCAGGTGCCCCCGGTAGATCGCGTCGGCCTGCCGCAGCCGGGCGACGTTCTTGTCCAGCAGCAGCACCTCGGACTGCAGACCCAGCGCGATCGCGGCAGCGTTCATGCCGGAGACGCCGGCCCCGATGACCACGGTCTTGGCCGCGTACACGCCGGAGACACCGCCGGGCAGCACACCACGCCCACCGCCGGTACGCATCATGTAGAAGGCGCCCACCTGCGGGGCGAGCCGGCCGGCCACCTCGGACATCGGGGCGAGCAGCGGCAGCGACCGGTCGGGCAGCTCGACGGTCTCGTACGCGATGCCGGTGACCCGGCGGTCGATCAGCGCGTCGGTGCACTCCTTGGAGGCGGCCAGGTGCAGGTAGGTGAAGAGCACCTGCCCCTCGCGCATCCGGTGGTACTCCTCGGCGATCGGCTCCTTGACCTTGAGCACCAGCTCGGCGGTCTCCCACACCTCGTCGGCGGTGGCGAGGATCTTCGCGCCGGCGGCGGCGAACTCCTCGTCGGTGATGCTGGAGCCAACCCCGGCGCCGGACTCGACGAAGACCTGGTGGCCGCTGCGGGTGAACTCGTTGACACCCGCTGGCGTGATCGCCACGCGGTACTCGTGGTTCTTGACCTCGCGTGGGATTCCGACCTTCACGATGCAGACACCTCTCTTCGGGGCTGCTCTCCCCCGACTGCTCGGTGCCACGACGGCCCCTTTGCCATCGCGGTACACCGGTCCTGCGGCGGCAGTCTAGGCGCGCCCGGTGCCGCCGCGAGCCAGCACAGTGGCACCCGGTGCCCGGGTGTCCTGACGAAGTGTCAGGGCGGCGCCGACATTCGGCGGTCGAGCGTCACCTCAGCCAACAGGACAGTGTTTCACCATTATCGTCCCATCTGCCGGGCGGCGGTGCGGACAGCCGGCGAGTGGATCACTAATGTGTCCGCCCATGACCACTCCTCCTTACCAGCCCGGTTACCCCCAGCCGGGGTATCCCCAGGGCGTCTCCGACAAGAGCAAGATCGTCGCGGGCATCCTCGGCATCCTGCTCGGCACCTTCGGTGCCGGTCGGTTCTACACCGGACACACCAAGATCGCCGTTCTCCAGCTCGTCGTGAGCCTGGTGACCTGCGGCGTCGGCGCTCTCTGGGGCGTCATCGACGGCATCCTCATCCTGGTCAACGGCGGCACGGACGCGCAGGGCCGTCCGTTGCGCGACTCCTAGACCAACCAGTGAAAGGGGCCCCGCGGCTGACCGCGGGGCCCCTTTCGTGCGTACTCCCCCACCGGGCTGGACCGACGGCGACGCTCAGCGCGGCAGCGGCGCGTCCGCCCGACGCAGCTGCGCGAAGCCGGTGTCCCGGGCGCGGGCCGCGGCCAGCAGCCCGGCCACCGCGGACGCGTTGGTGATCTCGCCGGCCAGGACCATGGCGACCGCCTCGTCCAGGTCGATCCGGACGACCTGGAGGTCGGCCTCCTCGTCGTGGCGCTCGTGCCGCTCATCGGCCGGCACGTCGGCGAGGTCGCGGGCCAGGAACACCCGGACGATCTCGTTGGTGAACCCCGGCGAGCTGTGCAGGTCCACCAGCACGTCGACCCGCCCGGCGGTGAGGTCGGCCTCCTCGGCCAGCTCCCGCAGCGCGGCCACCGGCAACTCCTCGCCGGAGACGTCCATCAGACCGGCCGGCAGCTCCCACAGGTGCCGCCCGACCGGGTGCCGGTACTGCCGGATCAGCACCACCTGGCCGGCGTCGTCGAGCGCCACCACGGCCACCGCACCGACGTGCCGAACGAGGTCCCGCAGCCCGGTCCCACCGCCGGGCATTGTCACCTCCTCGGTGACCACGTCGAAGATCCGCCCCCGGTACCGCTCCTCCCGGGAACGCACCTCGTAGCGGTGCTCAAGCTCGCTCACGAGGTGGACGCGGCCTTCGTCGCGGCGCCGTTGCGGGCGGCCTTGCGCGTCGTCGGGGCCTCCGCCGCCGCGTCCAGGTCGACCGGAAGCTGGTCGGCCTGCGAGTACGCCACAGCGGCCTTGACGAACGAGGCGAACAGCGGGTGCGGGCGGGTCGGGCGGCTCTTCAACTCGGGGTGCGCCTGGGTGGCCACGAAGAACGGGTGCAGGCTCCGGTCCAGTTCGATGAACTCGACCAGCCGGCCGTCCGGCGAGGTGCCGGAGATGTGCAGGCCCGCCTTGGTCAGCGCGTCCCGGTAGGCGTTGTTCACCTCGTACCGGTGCCGGTGCCGCTCGCTGATCTCGGTGCTGCCGTACGCCTCGGCGACGATCGAGCCTTCGGTCAACGTCGCCGGGTACGCGCCCAGCCGCATGGTGCCGCCCAGGTCGCCCCGACCGGCGACGATGTCCTCCTGGTCGGCCATCGTGGCGATGACCGGGTGGGCCGCCTGCTCGTCGAACTCCAACGAGTTGGCGCCGTCCAGGTCGGCCAGGTGTCGGGCCACCTCGATGGTCATGCACTGCAGGCCGAGGCAGAGGCCGAGCAGCGGGATGCCGGCCTCGCGGGCGTACCGGGCGGTGCCGATCTTGCCCTCGATGCCGCGTACGCCGAAGCCGCCGGGGATGAGGATGCCGTCCACGCCGGCCAACGCCGCTGCGGCGCCGGCCGGGGTGACGCACTCGTCGCTGGGCACCCAGCGCAGCTGCACCCGGGCCCGGTGGCCGAAGCCCGCCGCCCGGATCGCCTCACTCACCGACAGGTACGCGTCGGGCAGGTCGACGTACTTGCCGACCACCGCCACGGTGACGGTGTGCCGGGGGCGGTGCACCCGCTCCAGCAGGTCGTCCCAGCTGGCCCAGTCCACGTCCCGGAAGGAGAGGCCGAGCCGGCGCACCACGTACGCGTCGAGCCCCTCCCGGTGCAGCACCTTCGGGATGTCGTAGATGCTCGGGGCGTCCGGGGCGGCGACGACCGCCTCGGCGTCCACGTCGCAGTAGAGCGACAGCTTCTCCTTGAGCTTCACCGGGATCTCCCGGTCACAGCGGAGCACGATCGCGTCCGGCTGGATACCGATGTTGCGCAACTGCGCCACCGAGTGCTGGGTCGGCTTGGTCTTCAGCTCACCCGAGGGTGCCAGGTACGGCACCAGCGACACGTGCAGGTAGAAGCAGTTGTCGCGGCCCAGGTCGTGGCGGACCTGGCGGATCGCCTCCAGGAACGGCAGCGACTCGATGTCGCCGACGGTGCCACCGACCTCGGTGATCACCACGTCGGGGAGTTGCCCGTCCTCGTCCGGGTCGGCCATCGCCAGGATCCGCGACTTGATCTCGTTGGTGATGTGCGGGATGACCTGGACGGTGTCGCCCAGGTACTCGCCGCGCCGCTCCTTGGCGATCACGTCGGAGTAGATCTGACCGGTGGTGACGTTCGCCTTGCCGGACAGCGCCCGGTCGAGGAACCGCTCGTAGTGCCCGACGTCGAGGTCGGTCTCGGCGCCGTCCTCGGTGACGAAGACCTCACCGTGCTGGAACGGGTTCATCGTCCCCGGGTCGACGTTCAGGTAGGGGTCGAGCTTCTGCATCACCACGCGCAACCCGCGCGCGGTCAGCAGGTTGCCGAGGCTGGAGGCGGTGAGGCCCTTACCCAGCGAGGAGGCGACGCCCCCGGTGACGAAAATGTGCCTGGTCGTCCGTGCTGATGGGGCCAAGGCCTGCTCCCGTGTCGTCTGTCGCGGTCATGCAGACCGCCGTGCTTGATCAGCAAAGTGATCACGCGATCCACGGGATTCGACGGTAACACCTCCCGGGCGGGTACCCGCAGGCCGCACCCCGGCTGCGACACCTCCGGGCCATCCGGGCGAGGCCCGGCGCTCAGGACGCGGCAACCTCCGTCGATGACCGGGAGACCTGCCGGGGCGCTACGGGCACCGTCGGCGCGGCGTCCGGCGTCGACAGGCTCGCGGTCGGCTCGGCCGGTTCGTCGGCGTCCCCGCGGCGCTCCCCCGCAGTGTCCGACGCCGGTTGGGCGAGGGTCGCCGGTGCGCTCGGGGGCGGGCCGGCGATCGGACGCGGGTGCACGGCACCCAGTGGCCCACCGCCGCCGGTCGGACCGTCACCCCCACCGACCGGGCCGACCCCGCCGGACCCCGAGTCGTCGTCGGCGCCGTTGGCGCGGGAGCGGCCCGCTGCCGGGCGGGTCCGGTCCGCGGCGTGCCCGAGCACCCGTAGCGACGCCAGGGCCGCCATCGGCACCACCAGGGCGGCGGCAGCGCCCATCACGTCCAGGGCCGCGCCGTCGAGCACACCACCGAGCACCGCGGCGACCACAGTGCCGGCCAGCGCGGCCCGGACCGCCGGGTAGATGCCGAACAGCCGCATCAGCCCACCCCACGGCTGCAACAGGGCGAACCACACCAGCAACCCACCGGCCAGCGCCAGCACCGTCAGCGGGCTGTTGACCAACGTCTCGAAGTTCTCCGTGCTGGACCGGTGCACGGCGAAGCCGCCAGTGCCGTCACCGAGCGCGGAGAGGAACCGACCCAGGCTGCCCCGCTCCCCCGGCGGACGCCGCAGGTCCACCACGGCGAACCCGATACCGACCGCCAGCGCGGCCATGGCGGCCCAGGCCAGCCGGCTGATCGTCAACCAGCCACCAGCGCTGATCACGGCGGCGGCGCTGACCCCGGCGGTGAGCGCGATCGCGCCGACCGGGTCGGCGCCCAGGTACGGGCTGCCGACCACCACCACCGCGAGGCCACCCACAGCCACCATCACCGCCGGCCGCCAGCCCCGGTGCACCCGTTGGGCGAACCAGCCGCCGGTGACCAGCGCACCGGCGAGGAACACTCCCAACCCCACAGTGCTCAGCCCGGCGTACCGGCCGCCCTGCAACGCGGAGTAGCCGACCACGCTGTTGAGCTGGAGGCGGGACCCGGTGAGCACGTCCAGCCCGACCACGAGCGTGGTGAGGCCGGCCACCGCTCCGAGCGGGCCGAGGGTGTTCGCGTACCCGGGGGCGAACCGCACCGCCGCGGTGCCCGCGGCCACCAGCAGCGCTGTCACCCCGGCGAAGATCCACCCGGGGTGCTCGCCACGCCACCAGGGCACCGCGTCGGTCAGCAGCGCCGCCGGCACTGTCAACGCCGCGGCGACCAGCAGCAGCTCCATCACCGCCACGATCCGCCCGGAGACGGGCGTCGGACCGGCCGGGCCGGCGTGCGGACGGGCCCGGCGCAGCAACGGCAGCATCGCGAGCGCCAGCAGCACCTGCACCCCGGCGAGCAGCGCGAAGAACACCCCGGAGACGGAGCGCTGGGCGGCCGCCTCCCGGTCGGCGTTCGCCGGCGCGTTGATGGCCTCGGTCAGGTCGGCGGGACGACCGCCGGTGCTGATCGCCGGACGGCCGAGGAAGAGCCGCTCCGGCATGGGCCGGCCCAACGCGGCGAGGGCGGTCGGCGCGAGGTCGACAAGTTGCAGGTACCCGTCCCGGCCGGTGCTGGCCGAGGTGAGCCACCCCCGCTCCCAGCCCGGCCCGTCGGCGACCGCCACGTGCAGCCGCGCCGGCTGGGTGGTGTCGGAGATCCCCGCAACCAGCACCAACGACCGTGGGGGTCGCGCCGCCAGCACCCGGGCCAGCTCGGCGTCCGCCGCGCGGGCCTCCTCGGCGCGGGTGGCCGGGTCGGCCCCCTTGACAGTGCCGAGGTCGACGATGCTCAGCACACACGAGCCGAGCAGCGGCCGCGGGTCGGCCGGCAGCCCCGAGGCGTACCGGTCGACGCGGCCGAACGGTCGGGCGGCGGCCACTGCCGCGCCCGGGCCGACGGCGACGGAGCACCGCACCGACTCGGACAACGAGCCGGGCATTGCGCCCCAGGGCAGCCGCTGCTGGTTGTACTGGACCACGCCCTCCTGGTCGGGCAGGTTCGCGCCGATGCCGTCCGGTTGTTCCACCGTCACCGCCGCCGACGGGCAACCGTCGACCGACCGGCTGCCGTTCCACGCGGCGAAGCTGCCCGCGCCGAGGGTCAGCCAACCGTCCACCGGGCAGGTGGGCCGGTGCGCCGAACGCACCGACAGTGAGCCGATCGAACCGTCCTGGGCCATCCGCCACAACGTCGGGGTGCTCTGCGGATCCACATCCTCCCAGCGCAGCCCGGCGATCCCGGCGAGCACCACGAAGTCGGCGCTGCGTTGCGGGGCGCCCTGGGGTGGGCGGGCGGCGAGCGCGGTGACACCCAGCGCCACCACGAGCAGAGTCAACAGGGCGGGAGCGATTCGGCGCAGCATCACCGCTGTCCCGTCCTCGGGGCGTCGGAGCCCGGGGCGACCGCCGGACCGCCGGGATTCCCGGCCAGCTCGGCGTAGAGGGCGGCAAGCGTGGCGACGGTGTCCGCCTCGGTCGGCCACGTCGCCGCCTGTTCGGCGCCACGCCGGCCCAACTCCGCCCGCGCCGCCGGGTCGTCCAGCAACGCGCGGACGGCCGCGTCGACAGCGTCCACGTCACCGGCGGGGACCAGCGTGGCCGCGTCACCGACCAGGTCCGGGAGCCCGCCGACCGCGGTGGCCACCAGCGGCACCCCGGCGCGCAGCGCCTCCTGGGCGAAGAGTTGTCGCGCCTCCCAGTCGCTGGTCACCACGGCCAGGTCGGCGCCGGCGAGCAGGTCGGCCACGTCGGTGCGGTGCCCCAGCAGCGTCACCGGGGCGCGGGCGGCCGACGTCCGCGCGGCGAGCGGCAGATACGCCGGCCCGCTGCCCGCGATCACCACGACCGGCGGCGGGGTACGCGTACGCCAGCGGGCCGCCGCGTCGATCAGCACGTCGTAGCGCTTCTGCGGGTGCAACCGACCGACCGACACGATCAACGGCTGGTCCGGGCGGACGCCGAACTCGGCGCGTACCGCCGCCGGGCGACGACGCGGCGCGGGCAGCGTCGGCGCGGCGACCGGGGCGAGCCGGGCGTCGACGGCACCCACCTCGGCGGCCCGTCGCACCAGGTCCTCGGAGGCGCCGAGCGCCACCCGGACGCCCCGGGCGACCACCCGTTCGACGAGCCGGGACACACCGCCCCGCAGTCCCCCCGCGAGCACGGCGTTGTGCCAGGTGACGATCAGCGGGGCGGCCGGACGGGCCAGCACGGCGACCAACCCGGCGCGCAGGCCGTGCGCGTGCACCACGTCGACGTGAGCGGCAGCGAGCGCCCGGCGCAGCGCGAGCACCGCCCGGGCGTCGGCCGGAGTCGGGCTGGCCGGGATCTCCACCGGCTCGAACCGCGCACCGACACCCGTGAAGTCGAACTGCTCCTGAGTGGCGGCGGGCCCGCAGACCAGGACGGTGGTGCCGTCGGCGACGAGGCCCCGGGCCACCGAACGGACGTGCTGGCCGACCCCACCGGTGCTGGACGCGAGCACCAACGCGACGGTGCCCGACCAGTTGGCAGGCTGAGCTGGCTCAGTCATCGCGTCGCCGTCTCCTTCCCGTCGCCCCGCTCCGCGGAGCCCGCGCCCGGTGTCGGCGCACCGCCGGACGGCCCCCGCCGGCCCAGACGCCGCAGCACCCCGGCGAGCAGTGGCTGTACGTCCCGCCGGTCGACGAACCAGACCACGGCGAGGAACACAACCCCAACCAGAACCCCGGACAGCATGCCCTGACCGAACGCCGCCGCCGTCGTCGGGGTGCCGCCGTCCAACTGGTCGAGCCACCGGCTGAGGCCCCACCCGGCGAGCCCGGCGAGCACACCGGCGAGGCCACCGGCCGCTCCGGCCCGTGCCGCTCCCGCGAGGGCGCCACGGCCGGCGCTGCGCCGCACCGCCAGGAGCAGCAGGGCGCCGAGCACCAGCATCCCCACCGAGTTCGCGGACGTCACCGCGAGCACCCGGTCCCGCAATGGCAGCACCGCGCCGAGCAGCAGGACGACGGCCGGCACCACCAGGAAGCCGACCGCCGTGGCGAGCGTCGCCGCCCGGGTCTCGCCCCGCGCGTAGAGCGCCCGGGTGAGCACCGCGAAGAGGCCGTAGCCGACCAGGCCGGGGGCGTACCCGATGATCGCGGCGGCGGCGGTCGACGCGGTGTCCGACGGGAAGAAGAAGTGCCCGACCGGCCCGGCGGTCCCGATCAACGCGGCCGTGCCGAGGCAACTGAACAGGAGCACACCGCGGACGGCCGGCGCCAGGGTCGTGCGGTAGGTGCGCTCGTCCCCGGCGGCCCGCGCCGCCGCCAGGGTCGGGTAGGCGGCGATGGCCAGCGGCACCGCCAGCACCGCCCACGGCAACAGGTAGACGGTCTGCGCCAGGTTGTAGACGCCCGGGTTGCTCCGCGCACCGGCGGTGACCTGGTTCAGGCTGACGATCAGAGCGATCTGCTGGGTGGTGACGGTGACCGCTCCGGCCACCGCCAACCCGCCGACCCGGGCCCGCGCGTCGGCGGGGAACCCGAAGCCGGGCCGCAGCCCGAGGCGCAACCGGCGGACCGGAATCAGCAACGACAACGACAGCACCACCACGCCGAGGGTGGTGCCGCCGGAGAGCAGCAACTCACCGCCGGGGCTGACCCCGCCGACCGTGGCGTACCGGCCCTGCGTGACGGTGAACCCCAGGTACACGAGGATGACGGTGAGGCTGGACAGCAACGGGGCGAGCACCGGCCAGGCGAAACGTCGGTGTGCCTGGAGCACCCCGGTGAGCACGATGCCGACCCCGTACAGCGGCAGTTGCGGCGCGAAGACCCGCAGCATCCGCACCCCGCTCTGCTGCTGGGCGGTGGTCAGGTGATGGCCCAGCGACTCGACCACCGGGCCGGCGAGCAGCACCACGAGCAGCGCGAGCGGGACCAGCAGGGCCAGCGTCCAGGTCAGCAACGCGCCGGTCGTCCGGGCCACTGCCGTCCGGTCGCCCGCCGCGACCGCGCCGGCGAGCAGCGGTACGACGAGGCTGGCCAGCGCTCCCCCGGCGACGATCTCGAAGATGAAGTTCGGCACCGCGTTGGCCACCACGTAGGTGCCACCGAGGTCGGTGGGCGCCAAGCTCCAGGTGAACACGGCGGTGCGGCCGAAGCCGGCGAGTCGGCTGGCCACGGTGAGGACGGCGATGAGCGCGGCTGCCCCGGCCAGCCGGCCGGCGCCGGCGAGGGGTGCCGGTCTGTTCACGTCAGTCGGCGCGTCGGCCCAGTGCGTCGAGTTCGCGGAGCCCCGGGGTCCGCTGGATCACCGCGGTGAAGCTGACCTTCTCGCTGGCGGCGGTGAGCCCGGCGAGGACGGCGAGCAGACCGGCCCGGCCGAGCGGGCCGGTACGGGCGGCGAGCGCGACGCCGAGCACCGCCCCGAGCGCGTTCGCGCCGCTGTCGCCGAGCATCACGTCCTCGGCGAGGTCGTCGCGGAGCAGGCCGGCGGCGGCGCCGGCCGCGCCCGCGGCGATCCCGCCCTGCGGGCCGCCGGTCAGCGGCGCCGCGAGCAGCAGCCCGGACTTGAGGGCCCGGCCCGGCCGCAGGTCGAGCAGGTTGAGCAGGTTGGCCGTGCCGGCGATCACGCCGGCGCCGAGCAGCACGTCGACACCCCGGCCGAACGCACCGTGCCGCTGCCGGCGCGGGTGCGCGGCGACCCGGGGGTCGGCGGCGAGCAGCGCGGCGGCGCCCAGCCCGGCGGCGCCCACCCCGACGACCTTGACCAGACCGGCGGTGACCCGCCCCTCACGCAGCGCGGCGAGGTGCCCGGCGAAGCCCTTGGCCGCCTTCTGCTCCGGCCGCGCGCCGACCACGTCGTCGTACAGGCCGACGCCGCCCGCGCCGAGACCGGCGACCAGGGCGGCCCCACCGGCGGCACCGCCGGTGGCACCGAACGCGCCGGCGGCGGCCGCGCCGGCGGCGAGCGCCGGCCCGGCGGCCAGGCTCACCGTGCGGCCACGGAAGTTGGTGCGCTCCAACGCGGGCCCGGCCGGCGAGGTACGCGCCTCCCGCAGCGCGTAGCGGGCCGCCGCGACGCCCGCACCGGCGATCAGCAGCCGGCCCAGGGCGCTCACGCCGTCACCTCGCTGGCTCGGTCACGCGCCACCTGGTCGGATCCGGACACGGGGGTACGTCGTTCGCTCACTGGGGCAGTCTAGGCAGCAGCGACGCGGCGTTGTCGCCGACGCCGTACTGTCCGGCCTTCTTCTCGGTGAGTTGCTGCACCAGGGCGAGGGTCGTGACCACCTGGCCCTGCACGGTGTTGGCGTTGTCGACCGTGGAGATGGTCTGGGCGAGCACCGGGTCGCCGCGCACCACGCCGACCAGGTTGCCGCCGACGGAACCGTTGCCGGCCACCACGATCGCCCCGGTGCGGTCGAACTGCTCGGCGATCTTGACGACCGACTCGTCGCGCTTGTCGGAGTCCTTGTCGACGTACGGCTGACCGCTGACCACGACGACCGCCTCCGCCGAGGCGGTGACCTTGTTGCTGTCGGTGGTCAGGTAGCCGGCGTTGTTGTAGGCGGCGAGCACCGCCCGCCGGTCGGCGTCACTGACCGGCGCGACGCCCTGGGGGCGGTCCAGCAGGACGCTGGCCAGCAGCGCGCTGGAGGTCTCCACGCCGTGCCCGTTGCCCGGCAGGCCGGTGGTCTGCGCGGTCGGGCGGGCGGCGGTGACGGCCAACTCCAGCAGGTTGGAGTTGTTGTCCGGGTTGATGAACTTGTCCTGCAGGTCGACCTGGCCGGTGATGGTGGCCCCGGCCTGCTGGAGCTTCTTGAGCACGCTCTCGGTGTGGTCGCGCCCGTTGGGCAGGCTGAGAACCGCGACCCGACGCGCGGTGAGGGTGCCGGGCAGGAGGAGCTGGGAGGTCTCCTCGGCGAACTCCTCTTCCAGCGCGAGTTGCTTCTCCATGTTGCTGACCGTCTGACGCCACTGCTGGTTGTCCTTGCGTAGCCCGGTGACCTGCTCCTTGAGCGAGTCGGCGACCGGGCCGTTGAGGGCGGCTGTGCCGACCACCAGGCCGATCGCCAGAGCCAGGAAGACCGCGGTGAGGGACACCACGTGGTAGCGGAAGTTGATCACGCTTGCAGCCTCTTGATCGGTCGGGAACTAGAAGAGCCGGTACAGCTGGAACACGAAATTGTCCCACCACTCGGCGACCACGCCCAGGTACGCCTTCCCGACGGTCGACACGGCCACCGCGGACGCCATCGCCGCGATCGCCGACAGCACCAGCAGCAGCAGCGACGAGCCGGAGATGCTCTGCCGGTAGAGCCGGCTCACCCCCTTGGCGTCGACAAGCTTGCCGCCGACCTTCAGCCGGGTCAGGAACGTCGACGCCATCCCGCCGCGGCCCTTGTCGAGGAACTCGACGAGGGTGGCGTGGGTGCCGACCGCTACCAGCAGCGAGGCGCCCTTCTCGTCGGCGAGCAGCATGGCCAGGTCCTCGCTGGTCGCCGCAGCCGGGAAGGTGATCGCCGGCACACCGAGGCCGTTGACCCGGGGCAGGCCGGGCGCGCGCCCGTCCGGGTACGCGTGCACGATCACCTCGGCGCCGCAGCGCAGCACGTCGTCGGTGACCGAATCCATGTCCCCGATGATCATGTCCGGGGTGTAGCCGGCCTCGACCAGGGCGTCCGCGCCGCCGTCGACGCCGATGAGCACCGGCTTGAACTCCCGGATGTACGGGCGCAGCACGTCCAGGTCGGCCTTGTAGTCGTAGCCGCGCACCACGATCAGGCAGTGCCGACCCTGCATCTGGGTCTCGATGTCGGGCACCCCGACACCGTCGAGCAGCAGGTCGCGTTCCTGGCGCAGGTAGTCCATCGTGTTGGCGGCGAACGCCTCCAACTGCACCGACAGACCCTCCCGGGCGTCCGCCATCGCCTTGCCGACCGACTCGGCGTCCTGAAGGTTGCCGTGGGCCACCGGCTCGTCACCGGCGAAGACCGTGTTGCCCTCGATGCGCACCTGGTCACCCTCGCGGATGCGCTCGAAGACGCCCTCCCCCAGGTCGTCGAGGAGCGGAATGCCGGCGGCGATCAACACCTCCGGGCCCAGGTTCGGGTAACGGCCGGAGACTGAGGGCTTGGCGTTGAGCACCGCCGCGACCCCGACGGCGACGAGCGAGTCGGCCGCCACCCGGTCGAGGTCGACGTGGTCGATGACCGCGATGTCACCGGGGCGCAGCCGACCGACCAGGCGTTTCGTCCGGCGATCAAGGCGCGCGGTGCCGAGGACTCTGCCCGGTTCGGAGTTCCGGTTCCGGCGCAACGTGGGTAGACGCATCGTGACCATCCTGGCATGTGAGGCAGGCTTTTCTGTCGCGACATGCCTGAGCAGGGCCGCCTACCCAGGGAAGCACACACCGGCACAAGCCGGTGTGCTTGCGCTCACAATACGCGGCGTCACAACCGCCTTTCCTTGGCGGCCACTGCCAAAAGCTCCTCGGCGTGGGCGATACCCAGATCCGAATCGGGCAAACCCGCCAGCATGCGCGCCAACTCCCGAGCCCGCTCGGTGTCCTCCACCACCCGCACACCACTGGTCGTCACGGCGCCGCCAGTGTCCTTCGCCACCACCAGGTGCCGGTCGGCGAACGCGGCCACCTGCGGCAGGTGCGTGACCACCAGCACCTGGTGACTGCGGGCCAGCCGGGCCAGCCGGCGGCCGATCTCCACCGCCGCCTGCCCACCGACTCCCGCGTCGACCTCGTCGAAGACCAACGTGGGCGGGCCACCGGAGCCGGCGAACACGACCTCGATGGCGAGCATCACCCGGGACAGCTCACCGCCGGAGGCGCCGCGCTGCAACGGCAGCGACGGCGCGCCCGGGTGCGCCAGCAACCGCAGCTCCACCTCGTCACCGCCGTCCGAAGTGACACCCACCTCGACGCCGTTGACCGCAAGCGTCGGCTCGGCACGCCCGGCCGGACGGGGCAGCACCGCCACCTCGATCCGCGCGTGCGGCATCGCCAGCCCGGCCAGCTCGACGGTGACCTGGTCGGCGAAGCGGATCGCCGCCTCCTGTCGGGAGGTGGACACCCGCCCGGCCAGGTCGGCCACCTCGACGGCGAGCCGCTGGCCCTCCCGCTCCAACTCCTCGAGCACGTCGTCGGACATGTCCAGGTCGGACAGTCGGGTGCGCGCCCGATCGGCCCAGGCGATCACCCCGTCGACGTCGTCGGCGTACTTGCGGGTCAACGCGCGCAGCGCCGCCCGCCGCTCGTAGACGTGCTGCAACCGGGCCGGGTCCGCGTCCAGCGTCGCCAGGTACGCCGACAGCTCCGCGGACACGTCGGTGACCAGGGTGGCCGCCTCCTCCAGGCGTGCCGCCAGCTCACCGAGCGCCGGATCGGTGCCGGACTGCGCCTCCAGGGTCCGCCGGGCGGTGCCGAGCAGCGCCGCCGCGTCCGGGGTCTCCTCGGCGGCCTCCGCGCCACCGGCCACGCACTGCTGGGCGATCTGCGCGGCCGTCCGCAGGCCCTCGGCATGCTCCAGCCGCTGCGCCTCGGTCTTCAGCTCGTCGTCCTCACCGGGCTGCGGATCGACCCGGGTGATCTCGTCGAGGCCCAACCGCAGCAGGTCGGCCTCCTGGTTGCGCTCGCGGGCGTTGCGCCGACGGTCGGCCAGGTCGTCGACGACCCGACGCCACCCCGTGTACGCCTCGCGCAGCGCGTCGAGCAACTTCTCGTGCGCGGGGCCGGCGAACCGGTCCAGTGCGCCCCGCTGCTCCGCCGGGCGCAGCAGCCGCAGCTGGTCGGACTGGCCGTGCACGGCGACGGCCTGCTCGCCGACCTCACCGAGCATCGACACCGGCATGCTCCGGCCGCCGACGTGGGCGCGCGAGCGCCCCTCCACCGTCACCGTGCGGCTCAGCAGCACCGAGCCGTCCTCGTCCGGTTCGCCGCCGGCCTCGATGATCCGCGCGTGCACGGCGTCGGCGATCCGCCCGTGCAGCCGCAGCCGCCCCTCCACCACCGCACGGCCGGGTTGGGCGCGGACCCGCCCGGCGTCGGCCCGGCCGCCGAAGAGCAGGCCGAGGCCGGTGACCACCATCGTCTTGCCCGCACCGGTCTCGCCGGTGATGACGTTCATGCCGCCGGTCAACGGCAGCGTGGTGTCTTCGATGACGCCCAGTCCGGTGATGCGCAGCTCTTCCAGCACAGCCACCGACAGTAGACGCGAGGCCCGACACTTGACCAGCCGACGGGCCCGGGTACGGCCCGTACCCGGCCGACGTACAGTTCTGCCCCGTGTTGGACGTGATCGGCCTGACCTCGGCTGAGGAGGAGCTCTACCGCTGCCTGCTCCAGCTCACCACGGCCCGCATCGACGAGTTGGCCGGTCGCCTGCACCGGCCCCGCGAGCAGGTCGTCGCCCAGGTCGAGGCACTGCGCGGCAAAGGCCTCGTGCAGCGCAGCGACAACGACCCGGACGCCCCGCTGCGCCCGACCGCCCCGGACGTCGCCCTCGGCGGGACGCTGCTGCGACGTCAGGAGGACCTGGAGTCGGCCCGCCGACTGGTCACCCAACTGGCCGAGGAGTACCGCTCCGGGCTGCGCCGACACCACGTCGACCACCTGGTGGAGGTGATCACCGGTGCCCGGGTGCTTCGCGACCGGCTGCGTGACCTGCAGAACTCCGCGCGGGCCGAGGTCCTCTGGTTCTGCCGGGCCAATCCCCTCGCCATGGCCGGCCCGGAGAACGTCGAGGAGTTCGACGCGCTGGCCCGTGGGGTGAGCTACCGGGCCATCTACGAGCGTGACCTGCTGCTGGAGCCGGGCGCGTTGGCCGACCTGGCCAAGGGGGTCGCCGCCGGGGAGCAGGCCCGCGTCCTGGACCGGCTGCCGGTCCGACTGGCCATCGTGGACGCCCGCACGGCCATCTGCCCGTTGGTGCCCGACCGCGACGGCGGCGAACCGAGCGCCGCCGTGATCGGCCGCAGTCAACTGCTCGACGCGCTGCTCGCCCTCTTCGAGAGCCACTGGCGGGTGGCCACCCGGCTGCGCCTCGACGACCCCCTCGCCGTCGCGGCCCCCGAGGCTCGACGGCCGGAGCCCGCGGACCAGCCGGGCGACGGTTACCAGCCCGACGCCGACGAGGCCCGGCTGCTGTCGCTGTTCGTGGCGGGCGTACCGGACAAGTCCATCGCCTCCCAGCTCGGGGTGAGCCGGCGGACCGTGCAACGGCGGATCGCCGACCTGATGGCCGCCGCCGGCGTGGACACCCGACCCGGGTTGGCGTTCCAGGTGGCCCGACGCGGCTGGCTCTGACGCGTGAGGGTCCGCCGTCGGACGACGGCGGACCCTCAACCGGCGGGGCGGAACGGCCAGGCCGCCCCGCCCCGCCCGATCAGCGCAGCCCGTACGCCTGGAGCACCGTCTGGTCGACGGTGTTCCCGGCCCGGTCGGCGGCGTGCACCCGCAGCGACACCGTTCCACGCCCCGCCGGCACGGTCGCGGTGTACCGGGTGTTCGACCCCGTGGTCGGCGCGTTACGCCAGGTGACGCCCCCGTCGAATGAGACCTGCACCCGGACGCTGGCACCGGTCGGCGCCGGCACCC
Source organism: Micromonospora sp. NPDC051227 (assembly GCF_044455385.1). Taxonomy (NCBI): domain Bacteria; kingdom Bacillati; phylum Actinomycetota; class Actinomycetes; order Micromonosporales; family Micromonosporaceae; genus Micromonospora; species Micromonospora sp. NPDC051227. Next base: position 10,721 of record NZ_JBITET010000006.1, on the reverse strand, counting down.
CGGCCGGCTGCCGCAGGGTCAGCCCCAGCTGGTGCGGCCGGTTGCCGCGTACCGTGCCGCGCAGGTCGGCCGGCACCCGGTAGTCCACCTGGAGCAGCGACAACGGCTTGGCGGCGTCGCCCGCCGGCCGGGCCGAGGTGAACTCCCAGGCCGTGTCGGTCCGCGTGCCGTAACGCCAGTCGGCCGAGGACCGCTGGGTGGTCACATCCAGGCGGTAGCGGGCGGCCCCGGCGGTCGTGGGCACCGACGCCCAGCCGTCGGAGAGGTCCGCGATCTGCTGCCCGTTGCGGCTGACCCGTGCGGTGACGGTGTCCGACTCCTCGCTCTCGCCGGCGACGCTGTAGTGCCCCTCGGCGTCGACGAACTCGGGCACCCGCAACTCCAGGTTGTCACCGGTGCGGGTGGGCACCGGCACCCCGCGGGCCGGGACGGCGGGACGGAGCACCGGCGCGTGCCAGGTCTCGGTCACCCGGTCGTCGGCCGCGTAGCGCCGGGGCTGCTGGGTCAGACCACCGGCCAGCTGCCCCCACTGCATGAACATCTGCTTGTGCAGCACCCGTTGCTGCCACCAGGAGTCCCCTGCGCTGACGAACTCCTGCCGGGTGGTGCCGTTGCGGACCATGCGCTGGTCGTCGTTCCAGGCGTACTCCTGCCACGGACGCCAGCCGAACCGCTCCTCGGTGGCCCAGCCCGCACCCATGTCGCCGTAGCTGGCGGTCACCTCGGCGGTGTTCTTCGCGGTCACCGTGTGTACGACACGCTCCGGCACCCGACCCTTCGACACCTGCCACACGTCGTACAGGTAGGGGCTGTCCACGGTCAGCGTCAGGTCCAGCGTCGCCCGGCCCTTGCGCGCCGCAGCGATCAGCCGCTGCCCGTCGTCGTACGCGACCACCATCGACGGGATCGGCAGCCGCTCTCCGGTGGGCCGCCAGACCGTCCACGCGCTCTGGTCCTCTGGCCGGACGATCAGCACCGCGGCGGCGCCGGCTGCCGCGGCGGCGGCCACCTGCTCCTCTTCCGAGCGGTTCGGGTCCGCACCGAGCAGCACGGCGGTGCCCCGCGCCCGGGTCAGCTCGGCGGAGGTGCCGGTGCCGGCCCAGACCAGCGGCAGCTTCCGCCGACCGGTCGGCGCCGGCGACGTGCCCAGCAGGTTGATGTCCGACGGACCGGACACCCCACTGATCTTCGCGTCCACCATGGGCGCGACGAGCTGCCACCGTGAGGCGAACTCGAACTCGCCCTGGCGCACCTGGCGGGTCGGCGTGACGTTGACCTGCTGAACGGTGCTGTAGGCCATCACGCCGTGGTCGATCTGCCGGCCATTGCCCAGCACTCGGTGCACGTAGTAGCTGAGCGTGGCCCGCTGCTCGCTGGGCTTCGGCGTCTCGATCCGCACCGGCGTGCCCTTGCGCGCGTCGAGCACCACGGTCAGGTCTCGGTCGACGGCCACCTCCGGCTCGATGATCTGGGTCATCTGCTCGTCCAGGGGGACGCCGTGCGTCACCAGCGCGGTCAGCACGTACGTGCCCTCCTCGACCTCCAGGGTGCCCTCGCCACCCCACATGCCCCAGAAGTCCGACTCGGGCTGCTCACCAAAGACGGTCAACCCCGGTGAGAGGCCCGGCTGACCCTGCCGGTCCAGCAGCTTGATGGTGAGTTGGTGCACGGGACCGCTGACGGTGAGCCCGACCGGGGTGCGTACCGCGACGCCGTCCGTGCCTGTCGCCACCAGCCAGCCACCATGCGGTCCCCGGCCCAGCTTCGCCGGGTCGGCGCGCAGCGGCACGGCCACGCTGCCGCCCGCCGGCACTGTCACCTCGCCAGAGGTCACGGCGACCCCGTCGGGCTCGGCCACGCCGGTGTCCAAGTTGCGTAGTTCCAGGGCCAGTCGCAGGGTCTGCGCGTTCCTCGTGCCGTTGGTGTACGTCACGGTCCGCTCGACCGCCGCACCGCCGGTGGAGATCCGGCCGAAGTCTGCGGTGGCCGAGGCGTAGACCTGCTGGCCGAGCGCCCGAGCCACGTCGACCCGACCGCCACCCTGCTCGAAGACGGTCAGCGCCGGGTTCGCCTTCGTGGTGCTGACCAGCGCGTCCTTGAGTTTCGCGGCCGGCCAATCGGGGTGTTCCTGGGCGAGGATCGCCGCCGCTCCGGCCACGTGCGGAGTCGCCATCGAGGTGCCGGACGCGGTCGTGTACGCGTCGTCCACCGGCGTACCCATGGCGGTGCCGGCGGCCCGGGCGGCGACGATGCCGACGCCCGGCGCGGTGATCTCGGGCTTGAGGCCGTTGTCGCCGAGGCGCGGGCCCCGGCTGGAGAACTCCGCCAGGTTGTCGGCACGGTCCACCGCGCCGACGGTGAGCGCCGCCGCGGCCGCGCCGGGCGCGCCGACGGTACGCGCGGCGCCCGAGTTGCCGGCGGCGACCACGAACAGCGCGCCGGTCTCAGCGGTCAGGTCGTTCACCGCCTGGCTCATCGGGTCGGTGCCGTCGGTCGGGTCGCCACCGAGGCTCATGCTGACCACCTTCGCGCCGGAGTGGGCGGCCCACTCCATGCCCGCGATGATGGACGAGCTGTAGCCGGAGCCACCGTCGTCGAGCACCTTGCCGACCAGCAACCGCGCGCCCGGGGCGACGCCCTTGCGTAGCCCGTCGGACGCCGCCCCACTGCCGGCGATGGTGGCGGCCACGTGGGTGCCGTGGCCGTGCCCGTCGCGGGCGCTGCCGCTGCCGGAGAAGTCCTGCGCCTCGGCGACCCGACCGGCCAGGTCGGGGTGGGTGGCGTCGACGCCGGTGTCGAGCACCGCCACCTTCACGCCGGCACCGTCGCGCCCGGCCGCCCAGGCCGTCGGGGCGCCGATCTGCGGCACGGAGTGCTCCAGCGCCGGGCGGACCCGCCCGTCCAGCCAGACACGGGCGATGCCAGCACCCAGCCGGGGCGCGGCGGCAGTCGTGGTCCGGCTGGCCGGCGTACCGGCGAGCGTGGTCCACAGGGTGCCGAGGGCCCCCTTGCCGACCCGCAGCGCCGCGCCGTTGATGCTCTCCAGCGGCCGGGCGTCGGTGGCACCGGCAAGCGGCTTGACCCGCCCGGCCGCCTGCTCCTGGTAGCGCACGATCAGTGGCAACGCGCCCTGCGCGGCGTCGCCGTACCCGTCGGCGGCCAACTCCTGCACGTCGAACAGGTTGGCGTCGAGGACCCCACTCGAAACGTAGGGCAGGGTGTCGCTGGGCAGCACCCGCAGTCGGCCGTCGACCTCCAGGGTCTGGAAGATGACGCGCTCGCGCCCGGGTCCCGGGCGGACAGTGGCGGCGACCCGGCCCGGCCCCGCGGGCGCGAGCTCGACCTGGTCGCCGGTGATCAGGGTGATGCGGACGGGTGCGTGCTGGGCGGGCGTGCCCGACGTCGGGCCGGTGGGCCGGGCGGGCGGGTCGGCGGACGCCGGTGCGGCGACGCCGACCACCAACGCGCCGACCGCGCCGACAGCGAGCCAGCGGGGGGACCAGTGCATGCGATGCGCTCCTCTACTCCTCCAGGCCCGCCGTCCGTAGATGGGGGCCGATCGGAGTCTGCGTCGGAGCGTGTCACCAGGTCACTAGTCTCCGGCCGCCGCAGCGGTGACATGTCGTCAGGTGGACAACTCACATCCACCGACGGTGTGTGCCACGGTCACCGGCGGCTGCCGCGCCACCCGTGCACGGGGAGGTCGAACTTGGCCACCAGCCGGTCGGTGAACGGGCGGGGGCGCAGCCGCACGATGCGTACCGGCAGGGCGCCCCGGCGCACCGTCACCCGCGCGCCGGGTGGCAGGTCGTAGACGCGCCGGCCGTCGCAGGAGAGCACGGCGAGGGTGGTGAACGGGTCGACGGTGATCACGAAGGTGGACGTCGGGGCCGTGACCAGCGGGCGGCTGAACAACGCGTGCGCGCTGATCGGCACCAGCAGCAGCGCCTCCACCTCCGGCCAGACCACCGGGCCGCCACCGGAGAACGCGTACGCGGTGGAGCCGGTGGGGGTGGCGCAGACGACACCGTCGCAGCCGTAGCGGGACAGCGGTCGGCCGTCGACGTCGACGAGCAGCTCGAGCATCTGGGCCCGCTCACCCTTCTCGATGCTGATCTCGTTGAGCGCCCAGGACTCGATGGTCGGCCCACCGTCGAACTCGGCCGTGACGTCCAGGGTGAGCCGCTCGTCGACCGTGTAGTTGCGGCTGACGACGTCCCGGACCGCCGTGTCCAGGTCGTCGATCTCGGCCTCCGCCAGGAAGCCCACCTTGCCGAGGTTGATGCCGAGCAGCGGCACCTTCGCGGGCCGGGCCAGCTCGGCGGCGCGCAGGAAAGTGCCGTCCCCACCGAGCGCGAAGACGATCTCGGCACCCTCGGCGGCCTGCGGGCCGGCCTCCGGCACCACGCCGGGCAGGTCGAGGTCGTCGGCCTCGTCGGCGACCACCCGTACCTCGAAACCCGCGTCGATCAGGTCGGCGGCGACCGACCGGGCGTGCTCCGTGCTGCGTCGACGGCCGGTGTGGGTCACCAGCAGCGCGGTCCGGCTCATCGGGCCGCCCGCCCACGCCGGACCGGGCGGCGTCGCGCCACCGGCACCGTCACCTCGGCACGGCCGCGTGTCACCGCGCGACCCGTTGCGGCGCCCTCACTGCGCGCGTTCACCCTGCGACCTCCTCCGCCGCCACGTCCGGCACCTCGCCGGCCGTCGTCGAGCCGTCCGGCCCGGCCACCACCACGGCCCGCACCCGCTGCGGGTCGGCCGCTGGTGCGCCCCGGCGCAACCATACGAAGAACTCCACGTTGCCGCTCGGCCCGGGCAGCGGGCTGGCCGCCACGTCGGCCAGCCCGAGGCCGAGCCGCGCGGCCGCCGCGGCCACGTCCAGCACCGCTTCGGCGCGCAGCTCCGGATCGCGGACCACACCGCCGGCGCCGACCCGGTCCTTGCCGACCTCGAACTGCGGCTTGACCATCAGTGCCAGGTCACCGTCGTCGCGGGTGCAGCCCGCCAGCGCCGGCAACACCAGTCGCAGCGAGATGAACGACAGGTCGGCCACCGTGAGGTCGACCGGGCCGCCGATCGCGTCCGCATCGAGGGTACGGACATTCGTGCGCTCCAGGACGCGGACCCGCTCGTTGGTACGCAGCGGCCAGGCGAGCTGCCCGTAGCCGACGTCCACGGCCACCACCTCGGCCGCGTCGGCACGCAGCAGCACGTCGGTGAACCCACCGGTCGACGCTCCCGCGTCCAGGCAACGCCGCCCGGCCACGTGCAGCCCACCCGGGGCGAACGCGGCCAGCGCGCCGGCGAGCTTGTGCCCACCCCGGGAGACGTACTCCTCAGCGGGGTCCGCACCGGTCACCAGGAGCGGGTCGGCGGGGTCGACCATCGCGGCCGCCTTGCGGGCGACCACGCCCCGCAGTTGGACCCGGCCGGCCTCCACCAACGCGGCGGCCTGCTCACGGGAGCGGGCCAGACCGCGGCGGACGAGTTCGGCGTCCAGCCGGTTACGACGTGCCATGGGTGGTTCTCCGGTCTGCTCAGGCCTGGTCGTCCCGCTCAGGTCTGGTCGATGGTGGCGAGGGTTTCCCGCAGCGTCTCGTAGGCCGCCTCGTACTGGGCGATCTGGTCGGCGGGGGCGAGCGTCGCCGCGTTGGCGATGGCCCGCACGGCGGCGTCCACCGCCGGATGCCGTGTCTCGTCGTCCCCGAGATCCGGCGGCGGCCCGGGGCGGGCGCCCGCCGGCGGACCGGGCCGGGCCGGGAACGAACCGCCCGCCGGCGGACCCGGCCGGGTCATCCGGCGTCGTCCGGCCGCTGCTTGCGAACCGCCGCTTTCTTGGCGGGCATCACGGCCGGCGTCGGGACGTCCTCGTCGGCCGTCCGGCTGATCGTCGCCGGCGGCTTCTTGGCGATGGCCTTCTTGGCGACCGCCTTCTTCGCGACGGCCTTCTTCGCCACCGGCGCGGAGACCGGGGCACCGGCCGACGCATCGGACGGCACGAGACCGGTGCCGGGCCGCGCGGCCACGGTCGGGTCGGGTTGTGGCGTGGGGCCGACGGTCGGCGCGTCGGCCGGCTCGGCGGACCGCGCCTCCCGCAGCTGCCGTTCCAGGTCGTGCACCCGCCGGGTCAGCTCGGCCACCTCGTCGGCGGTGGCCAGACCGACCGCGCCGAGGGCCCTGTCGACCTCGAAGCGGACCAGCTTGGTCAGCGCCTCCCGGTTGGCGGCGCCGGTGGTGACCAGTTCCTCGCCGAGGGCCTGGAGTTGGGCGGCGGTCGCGCCGCCGGAGCCGACGAGGCGACGTGCCACGTCCTGGGCCTTCTTCCGGGGCGCCTCCGCAAGGCCCATGGCCAGCTCGAGGTAGGCGCGCCACGCGTCCTGCATGCCTGAGTCCTTCCACGGGGCGGGGTGTGCAGGTGTCACGCTACCGGGCACCCCGGACCGACCCGTGCGGTACGGTGCCGAGGACGGCGTGGCGATCAGCAAGGGGGAGATGTGGCCAGCGTGGACGAGTGCCGGCAGGCGTTGCAGGAGCTGGCCGCCCGGTTGGATCGCAACGCCGAGACGGTACGCGAACGGATCGACCTGGACCGGACGCTGGCCTGCCGAATCACCGACCTGGACACCGCGTTCCACGGCCGGATCATCGGCGGCCGACTGGTCGAGCTGACCGACGGCGACGACCCCAAGGCCAAGATCGCGCTGAGCACGTCCAGCGACGACCTGCTCGCCCTGGTCCGTGGCGACCTGGACGTCACCAGCGCGGTGGCCTCCCGCCGGGTGTCGATCAAGGCCAACCCGTTCGACCTGCTCAAGCTGCGCAAGCTGCTCTGACGGCCGCCCGGCTCACGCCGCCGCGGTCAGACCGAAACTCTCCACCGCGTGGGCCGCGTCCGGGCCCACCGGACGGATCTTCGGCAGCGCCGGCACCGACGCCGACCAGGCCACCGCGCAGAGCGCCGCCAGGGCGTCCAGCGGCCGACCGGCCCCGGCCAGCTCCAGCGTGCCGTCCCGGTCGGTCACGGACCAGCCGCCGGCGTCCGCCGGGCCCGGGACCCGCACGGCGGCAGCCGGGTCGAAGAGCCCCGCCAGGTCTTTCGCGACGTACGTGGGACGGCGCCGCGGCTCGGCGGCCAGCAGATCCGGTACGCCGCTGACGCCGGTGAGCACGAGCAGGCTGTCCAGCCCGGCCCGGCGGGCGCCCTCGATGTCGGTGTCCAGCCGGTCACCCACCACCAGGCTCCGCCCACCGCCACTGCGCTTGGCGGCGGTCTCGAACAGCGCCGGCTCCGGCTTGCCGACCACCACGTCGGGGTCCCGCTCCAGTGCCGTACGCAGCACGGCGACCAGCGAACCGTTGCCGGGCAGTGGTCCCCGCCCACTGGGCAGGGTCCGATCGGTGTTGGTGGCGATCCAGATCGCGCCCGCCCGCACCGCTACCGACGCTTCAGCCAGCTCGGCCCAGCCGACCTGCGGGCCGTACCCCTGCACCACCGCGGCTGGCTTCTCATCGGCCTGGGTGACCGGGTTCAGACCGACCGCGCGCAGCTCCGCGCGCAGCGCCTCCGCGCCGACCACCAGCACCGACGCGCCGACAGGCAGCCGGTCGCGCAACAACTCGGCCGAGGCGGCGGCTGAGGTGAGGACCTCCTCCGGTCGGGCCGGCACGCCCATCCCGGTCAGCAGGTCCGCGACCTCGCTGGACCGGCGGGACGCGTTGTTGGTGGCGTACGCCACCGCCCGTCCCTCGGCATGCAGCCGGGCCACCGCATCGACGGCGCCGGGGATCGGCCGGTCGATCAGGTAGATCACGCCGTCCAGGTCGAAGACGACCAGGGTGTACCCGTCGACCAGCCGCTCCCCCACGCCCGCGCTCACCGCTGCGTCGACCCCGACTCGTCGTCCCGGGTCGACACGGTCCCGTCGGCGTTCGCCGCGTTGCCGTTCGCCGCGTCCCCGTCCGTCACGCCGCTGTCGCCAGTGGTGGCCGCGTCGGCGTTGCCGCTCTCGGTGGGGTGACGGTCCTCGTCCTCGTCGTCGAAGCCGTCGTCGTCAGCGGGGCGGCCGACAGCGTCGTCCTCCTCGTCGTCGTCGAAGTCCTCGTCGTCGTCATCGTCGTCGTCGTCGTCGACATCTTCGTCGTCGTCGTCATCGTCGTCGACATCTTCTTCGTCGTCGTTCGTGTCCCTGGCCAGGTCGGCGTCGGGTCGGGCCGGCACCGCGCCGGGAGCGCCCGGGCCAGCGGCGATCTCCTCGGCGGCCTCGTCCTCCTCGTCACCCTCGATGACCACGCCGTCGAGTTCGAGCAGCCGCTCGGCCGCGTCGGTCTCGCCCTCGGTGTCGACGTCGGCAGCGCGGGAGAACCATTCGCGGGCCTCCTCGCGCCGGCCCACCGCGAGCAGGGCGTCGGCGTACGCGTACCGCAGCCGGGCCGTCCACGGCACGGTGGCCTCGTTGGTGAGGTCCGGAACCTGGAGCATCGCGACTGCGGCGTCCTTCTGTCCGAGGTCACCCCGCGCGCCAGCGGCGACGATCAGCAGTTCGATCGCCACGGCCTGGTCCAGCTTCTCCCGGTCCGCGCCACGGAACAGGTCAATGGCCCGCTCCGGCCGGCCGAGAGCCCGCTCGCAGTCCGCGAGCACGGCCAGGTGGCTCTGCAATCCGCTCATCCGGTGGTACGTGCGCAGTTCGGCGATCGCCGACTGCCACTCCCCCGCGCGGTACGCGGCCAGGCCGACCGCCTCACGGACAGCGGAGATGCGCGACGCGAGCCGCCGCGCGGCCAGCGCGTGCGCCAACGCCTCGGCCGGGTCCTCGTCGATCAGCTGCCCAGTGGCAACCAGGTGCCGGGCCACCGTCTCGGCGACCGGCTTGTTCAGCGAAAGCAGCTCAGCGCGGACGTCCTTGTCGAGGTCGGTCGCGACAATGTCGTCCGGCAGCGCCGGGGCCGAGCTACGCCCACCCTCGGACGACTCGGAGCCACCCGTGCGGTCATCGCGACGGAACTCCCCGTCGCGGCGCGGCCGCTCGTCGGACCGGAAACCCCCGGTACGCTCTCCGCCCCGGTAACCGCCCTCGCGGTCACCGCCACGGAAACCACCCTCACGCGGCGGGCCGGAACGAGTGCGGTCGCCGCCCTGGTAACCGCCCTCACGGCGGTCACCACCACGGAAACCACCCTCACGCGGAGCGCTGGAACGCGAGCCATCACGGTCGCCGCCCCGGAAACCACCCTCACGCGGAGCGCTGGAACGCGAACCGTCCCGGTCGCCGCCCCGGAAGCCACCCTCGCGGCGGTCGCCGCCACGGAAACCGCCCTCGCGGTCACCGCCACGGAAGCCACCCTCACGCGGCGGGCCGGAACGAGTGCGGTCGCCGCCCTGGTAACCGCCCTCACGGCGGTCACCACCACGGAAACCACCGTCGCGGTCACCACCGCGGAAACCACCCTCACGCGGAGCGCTGGAACGCGAGCCATCACGGTCGCCGCCCCGGAAGCCGCCCTCACGCCGGTCGCCGCCCCGGAAACCACCGTCGCGGTCACCGCCACGGTAGCCACCCTCACGCGGAGCGCTGGAACGCGAACCGTCACGGTCGCCACCGCGGAAACCACCCTCACGGGGGGCGCTGGAACGCGAGCCATCACGGTCGCCGCCCCGGAAGCCACCTTCACGACGGTCGCCGCCACGGAAGCCACCGTCGCGGTCACCACCGCGGAAACCACCCTCACGGGGGGCGCTGGAACGCGAGCCATCACGGTCGCCGCCCCGGAAACCACCTTCACGACGGTCGCCGCCACGGAAGCCACCGTCGCGGTCACCACCGCGGAAACCACCCTCACGCGGCGGGCCGGAACGAGTGCGGTCGCCACCCTGGTAACCGCCCTCACGACGGTCACCACCACGGAAGCCACCGTCGCGGTCACCACCGCGGAAACCACCTTCACGCGGAGCGCTGGAACGCGAACCGTCACGGTCGCCGCCCCGGAAACCACCCTCACGGGTAGCGCCCGAGCGCGAACCGTCCCGGTCGCCGCCCCGGTAGCCACCTTCACGGCGATCGCCGCCCCGGAAACCACCCTCGCGGTCGCCGCCACGGTAGCCACCTTCGCGCGGAGCGCTGGAACGCGAACCGTCACGGTCGCCGCCCCGGAAACCACCCTCGCGGGGAGCGCCGGACCGGAAACCGCCCTCACGCGGAGCACCCGAGCGTGACCCATCACGGTCGCCGCCACGGTAGCCACCTTCACGCGGAGCGCTGGAACGCGAACCGTCCCGGTCGCCGCCCCGGAAACCACCCTCGCGGCGGTCGCCGCCACGGTAGCCACCCTCACGGGGGGCGCTGGAGCGCGAGCTGTCCCGGTCACCACCACGGGAGCCAGAGTCGCGGCCGCCGGCGTATCCGCCGCGGGCGCCACCGCTGTCGCGGTCTCCCCGGTACGGGGGCCGGCCTTGGTCATCGCGGCGTGGGCCGCGGTCGCTTCCGCCCGCACCGTCAGTACGGTCTTCGTAACGACGGGGACGGTCTCCGCCCTGCGGTCCTGAACTCACAGGTACATCCTTCCTGATTGCGCCACCAATGGCGCTACGCAGTCGAGGGCCGACCCGGATGGGGCGGCCCTCGACTGGAAGATTGTCCGGCGGCGTCCTACTCTCCCACACCCTCACGAGTGCAGTACCATCGGCGCTGGAGGGCTTAGCTTCCGGGTTCGGAATGTAA